>NZ_JACJQD010000014.1:0-88649 GCF_014696485.1 Limnothrix sp. FACHB-1083
AGAGATTGGAGAACTGTATCGAAAGCGCTGGCAGATTGAGTTGCTATGGAAGTTCTTAAAGATGCATTTAAAATTAGATCAGCTCATTACGAAAAATCAAAATGGCGTAGCAATACAGATCTACATGGTCTTAATTGCTTATGCCATCTTGCAGTTAATAGAATTGCCGCAATTCTATAGTCAGACGCTACTAGATAAATTGCGATATTTGCAAGTTGTACTCGGTCGCTATGGCTCAATCAGTCATTGGAGCTATGATTTACTGCCAGAAACTCTTGTTGCCTAGAATATGAAGTTTTGTGTTTAGATTCAACACTTCTGGGATTTAGCCTATGCGGTGGATGCGGTTAGCTATCGCGGGGCCCGGGTGGAAGTGGTCAGCTTGCGATCAATGACCAGCGACAATTTAATCAACGTGGCCGATCGCTATATTGATTTGGATGCCATCAAGGACGACATCAAAAAAAGCCCCCGCCAAGGCTACACCTACCATCCCTTACCCCATGCGGATGAAGAGCGTTTAGAGAGAGAGAGCTAAGCTTGCACCCTCAGTTGCGGTGCGCATGGCAGCCCGCTGGGGCCCAGCCCCGCAAGAAACTGACCTTGGCAATCCCGTCCCTGCCCGTTCGCCTTTAGAATTGCGGTTGACGATCGCGGTTTTTCGATCCCCAGCGATCGCCCATGGGCTAGCCTCCCTCGGCCACGATCGAGCCGAATTCAACCCCAACGAATTCAGCCAGATCCAACCCAGAATCCAACCTAGGGGCCAACCCAAGATCAGACTCAGGATCAACCGCTGCTGCACCTATGAGCTTTCCAACTCGCGCTATTCGGGGACTGGTCGCCCTTGCACTGATTGCCGGCCTGAGCACGGCCTGTGGCAATCGCAACCGAGGGGAGGAACGAATTGCCGCCGACACGAAGGCCGCAGAGGATTTCCAAGGAGACTTGGTGTTTGACAACTTGACCCTGAACCGAGCGGACAAGCAGGGGCAGGTGTTGTGGGAAGTGCGGGCCAGCCAGGCACGCTATTCTCGCGATCGCAAGCTGGCCAAATTGTCAGACGTGAAGGGCAAGCTGTTCCAGGATGGCAAGGTGGTCTATGAGATCACGGCCAAACAGGGGGAAGTGGAACAAAACGGGCAAGTTTTGAAGGTTTCCGGCAACTTACGCGCCAAGGATTTGCGGGAAAAGATGGAATTCCAAGGCGGTTCTGCCACTTGGGAACCCGCAAAGTTCCAACTGCAAATGAAGGGCGGAGTAACGCTGAATCATCCCCAAGCCAAGATCCAATCCCAGGAGGCGGTGGCGTTTAGTCGCGATCGCCGGGTAGAGATGGTGCAGGCGGTGAAGCTGGTCTCCAAAGATCGCCAGATGAAGTTGGACAGCGATCGGCTGATTTGGCAAATGAAGGCCGATGAGCTACAGGCGATCGGGAAGGTGGTGGCCACCGGCAGCAAGCCCGAGATGAAGCTGACGACCGATCGACTGGTTTGGCAACGCAAAAAACAGGTCAGCGAGGCGATCGGGAATGTGGTCGCCGTCCAGAACAAGGGAGCCAACCGGCTGACGGCCGATCGGGTGTTGTGGCAAATGAAAGACCAAGTGGCCCAGGCAGAGGGCAAGGCCGTTGCCACCGGCCAAAACCCACCGATGCAACTGCGGGCCGATCGAATCATTTGGCAAATGAAAGACCAAGTGGCCCAGGCGATCGGCAACGTGGTGGGGGTGCGCCAGGATCCCGCCGTGCGTGTGCAATCCCAGCGGGTGGTGTGGCAACAGAAACCGCAACTGGTTAGCAGCGACACCCGCACCATCATCGAGCGGTTTAACTGTGCGGGCGGTCGCTGTGTCATTTCCGATCGGGCCGTGGGCAACTTGGTAGATGTGAGCTTGAAGGATCGCGTTGCCTTTTTGCGTAACCAAGCCCAGGTCAGCACCGGCAATCCTGGGGTAGACGTGGCCAGCGATTCCCTGATTTGGCAATTCCAAGCCCAGTCCCTGACGGCCGATCGCCCCGTGACGGTCTACGAACGACAACAGCAGGTGGTGTTAAACGCCGATCGGGGATTCATGGATCTCAAAAACCAAAATGCCGAAATGTTAGGCAATGTGCGCGGTGTGTCCCGCCTCCGCAGCGCCAACCTCAGCAGCGATCGGCTGATTTGGTCCATGCGCGATCAGCAACTCCAAGCCTTTGGCAATGTGTTTTATCAACAGGCCAACCCCTTCCTCATTTCCCGGGGTAACTACGGCGTGGGTTCCATGAAAGACGGCGCAATCTTCCTGCAATCCGGGGGCAACAGCCGCGCCCGATCGACCTTCTTCCCGGAAAATCTCCAGGCCGCCGCTTCCCCTGCACCCGCGCCCAGTCCCGTCGTTGGTGCGCCCGTGCCGGGGCCCGCTACCACGCCCGTGGGCCCGCCGCCCATTCCCAGCACCTTGCCGCCCATTCCGCCGGCCCTGTTGGGGACAGAAACCGGCATTTTTGAAGATCCATTCTCGAACCTGTTTGGCCCCTAGGATCGATCCGCAGAATCCACGATCCTGGGTTTGATCGCCCGTTCAGGATCTACAAAATCTCAGGCGGGCCCATCCCCGGCCCGACCGCCCGATCGATCCACCAGCTCCCGCAACCTACCCAGCTCCCGCAACAGCACCGTCGTCGTCAACTGCTGCTGCGCCAAGCTCAACATCACAAAACCGGCAAATAAACCGATATAGAAGTTCTGAGAACTCAACTCAACACCCATCCCCATCGATAGGGCCAGCAGCAGTCCGATAGCAAACTCCCGCCGGTCTTTAGGGGTCGCCAACTGCCAAATTTGCAAAGGATTGGTGGTGCGGTTCATAGCTGTTCGGAAACTGAATGGTGTTCGGAAACTGAACTGTTGATTAATCCTGAAACGGTGAATCACGCGATCAACCCATCTCAAGCAACCGTCAAACATCCAGCAGCCCAGACAGCCAGAGACTCAGCCGTTGATTCCCCCCGGCACTGAATCCCCCAATCAAGCCACGACCGAGGATTCAGCGCCCTGATTGAACGCTGATGGCCGCCTACTGCAAAGAAGCCACAAACTTATCCAGTCGATCCATACCCCGCAAAATCGTATCCAGATCCGTGGCATAGGACAGACGGAAGTTGGCATCTGACCCAAAGGGCAAACCGGGAATCGTGGCCACTTGGAACTCCTCCAGGAGGCGCTGGCAAAACTCGATCGACCCGAGGCCCAACTGCGCAATATTCGGGAACAGATAAAACGCACCTTCCGGCTCTGAGCAGGTGATCCCCGGCAAGGCCCGAATCCGTTCCAACATCACCGATCGCCGTTTCGTGAAGGCCGCCAACATTTCCGCCACACAGTCTTGGGACTCTTCCAGGGCCGCCACTGCCCCAAACTGGGCGAAGGTACAAACATTGGAAGTGGCATGGCCCTGAATGGTGGCCACGGCGTTAATGAGGGCATGGGGCCCCGCCAGGTAGCCCACCCGCCAGCCGGTCATGGAATAGGCCTTGGCGAACCCGTTACAAACCAGGGTGCGATCGAACATGCCCTCCACGGCCGCAATGCTCAGGTGCTCGGCCCCGTCGTAGAGAATTTTTTCGTAAATTTCATCGGACACCACCGCAATATCCGCTTCAATCACCACCTGGGCGATCGCCCGAATTTCGTCGGGGCTGTAAACCTTGCCCGTGGGGTTTGATGGCGAATTCATCACCAGCAGCTTGGTGCGCGGCGTAATCACCGATCGCAACTGTTCCGGCGTAATCTTGTAGCCCGTCTCCTCAGTGGTGGGCACAATCACCGGCTTGCCCCCCGCCAGCACCACCATCTCTGGATAGCTGAGCCAGTAGGGCGCGGGAATAATCACCTCATCGCCCGCCTCAATCATCGCCATCATCAAACCGTAGAGGGCATGTTTGCCCCCGTTGGTGACAATCACCTGCTCCGGTTCATAGGGCAATCGGTTATCACGGTTCAGCTTCTGGGCGATCGCCTGGCGCAGGGCCGGTTCCCCAGCCGCCGGGCCATAGCGAGTTTTGCCTTCATCCAAAGCCTTTTGGGCTGCCGCCACCACATGGGCCGGAGTGGGGAAGTCTGGCTCCCCGGCGCTGAAGCTACAGACATCCAGGCCGCTCGCTTTCATGGCCTTCGCCTTGGCAGTGATGGCGAGCGTGATGGAGGGGGTGACTTGTCCGACCCGCGCCGCTAGTTTCATGTTTCTCGGAAGTTCACATTAGGGATGACTGCCAGATCAGGCGTTGCCAAGGTTGCCGGTCGGCAGCGCTACAAGCTCGTGGCTGGCGTTAATGGTCTAGTCTCTCAGGGAACTGTAGCCTGCGTCAAAATCAATTGCTACCGTTTTTAAAGAAGTTTTGGGGCCATGATTGACCCTTGGCATTTTGGAAATTGCAGAGTTCAGCCAACATGGAAAATGTTTGAGCGTATTCCATGCGCTCTTGTCGCTCGTACCAAGCTTGCGTCCGTAACTCTTGCTCAGGCGTTGGATAAAAACAATACCAATCAGCCTTTTCAGGCTTTTCAGCCATGACCTTACATTTCAATCCTTACATTTCAATCGATATATCGATATAGCGTAGGATGTCGAGCAAGGAGCCGTGGCATGAGCTTATCTGTTGAAAAATCGGAGGGGGGAATCGGGCCGGGTGGTCGATCGATGCTGGTCGATCGCATTGCCTCACCCCTATCCCGCACCCTGACCACAGTGGTTGTCCCCACCACGATCGCCCTGTTAGCCATGGGGCTAATTTCCGGCAATCTCTGGCTGGGGTTAATGGGTGGCTTGGGAGCCTTGGGCACGGGTCTGTGGTTGCTCACGCCGTTTCGCAGCCAGCTCTGGACTCAACTGATCCCCGTTTCCTGGCGCGTGCCGATCGCGGGGGCCTTGGGGTCGATCATTGGGGTCTTTGGGTTGCTGCTTTTGTGGGGCACGGAGCGATCGCAAGGGGAACAGGGAACCCGCCTCAGCATCAATTGGGATGCGGTGGGAGCCATCAGCGAAGCCCTGGGAGCCTTGGGCCAAATTGCGATCGCCGTGTTGGCGGTCTATGTGGCCTGGCAACAATACGTGCTCTCGCGGGATTTAACCATTCAGCAAAACCGGATTACCCAACAGCAAACCATCGATGCCTATTTCCAAGGCGTGTCCGACTTGGCCTTAGATGAGCAGGGTTTTTTGGAAGATTGGCCCCAAGAACGGGCGATCGCGGAAGGCCGCACCGCCGCCATCCTGGGCAGTGTGGATGCGGAGGGCAAGGCCAAAATTGTGCGCTTTTTGTCCCAAGCCAAGCTGGTTACGCCCCTCAAGCGCGATCGCCTGCTGGGTCGGCCCATCTTGGACGGTTCCGGCGGCTATGAAGAAGATCGGGCCCGGGGCGTGCGGGTCATTGACCTGGGCGTGATGTTGGCGGGGGCCGACCTTCAAGGCACGGATCTGCGCTGGGTTGACCTGGGGGAAACGAACCTGGTGCGAGCCGACCTCAGCGGTTGTAACTTAACCCGGGCCAACCTCAGCCGCACGATTCTATTTGAGGCCAATTTGCGGGGAGCCGACTTGAAGGGAGTCAGGCTGTTTTATGGCAACTTGGAAACCACCACGCCCCGATCGCGCGAGGACGACGAAGCCAACTACCAAACCGGCGAAGGCACCGGAGCCGTGATTGAAAATGCCGACTTGAGCGGCGTGGTTGATCTTTCCGAGGCCGATCGGGTCTATTGCTGCATGTGGGGCGGGGAACGCACACGCGGCACAATTCCCGGCGGCTGCGAAGGGATTGAAAACAAGCTCGGGCGCTAGGCCCAGCAAAGAACCAGCCTAGAATGGAAACAGTCCCGTCTGGTTCATCTCCCGGTCAACCTCAAGGTCAAGCCATAGGATGTTTTGAGTTTTGCAATCGCCGTTTGAACTACCGCCCACCCCAGATCCCCAACCCAATCGGAACCGATCGCGCCGGCCCGGTCGTCCTCCGGCTCGATCGCGCCGGCCGGGCCCTTGGGGTTGGCTTGTCGCCCTGTTGCGGCTGGCCCTGTTGTCGGGACTGGGGATTGCAGGGGTTTTGGGCGGGGTAGCTGCCGCTCGCTGGGTTCCGGGAACGATCACCAGCACCCCACCGCTGGAATTGGCCCTGCGCCAGTTGGATCAATGGTTAACCCGTTGGCCCCGATCGCCCGGCCTGCTCACCTTACCCACAGTCCCCATTCCCAGCCCCAGCCCAACCCTGAGTGCATCGCCGGTTCCAGCCGCCCCCCTCAGCCCCGATCGACGCAAGGCCCTGCAAACCCAACTGCAAGCCCTCGAAGCGGATCTGAACGCCCTGATTGGGGAGGCCACGGCCATTGAAGGGGAGTTGGGCAATCGCAATCCCACGGGGCCGATCGAGCAACGGGTGCAGGCGATCGCCCAAGCCCTGAACAGCACGGGAGCCAATCCCCGCAGCACGTCATCTCCTACCCAGAGCGTCCCGACCCAAACCACCCCCACCCAAACCGCCGGCCGCCTCACCATCGCTCTCCCGACGGATTTGTTGTTTCAGGACAATCACAGCAACCTGCAACCGGCAGCCGGAGCCATTCTGGATACCATTGCCGCCGACTTGCAAAACTACCCAGGCGCAACCGTGCGCATTGCCGGCCACAGCGACGCGATCGGGGATCCGGTGGCCAACCGAGAATTAACCCTGCGCCGGGCCAAGGCCGTGGGTCAATACCTGGCCGATCGGCTCACGGGCCCCTACCGTTGGGTTACGGCCGGCTTCGGGGCCAGTCGGCCCCTCACCCCTGACCCGGATCCCGCCAGCCAGCAACGCAATCGACGAATTGAAATCGTGATTGAACCGTTGCTGAACCCCTGATCGGCACCCCCGATCAGCATCCCTGATCGGCCCGCTGGCCACGGTGTTTGGCTTGTGTTGGTTTCAGGATCGATCGCTCCTCCGACCGTTTTGTTTTTCCTATCACCATGCGGCTTGTCTTTTTCGGTACTCCCACCTTTGCGGTTCCCAGTTTGCAGCGCCTGATCAATGAGCCAGATTTTGAAGTCTTGGCCGTGGTGACCCAACCCGATCGACGGCGGGGGCGGGGCAGCGACCTGATTCCTTCCCCGGTGAAGCAACTGGCCCTGGCGGCGGGCATTCCGGTTTGGCAGCCCGATCGGGTCAAAAAAGATCCCGAAACCCTCGATCGCCTGCGTGCCACCCAAGCCGATGCCTTTGTGGTGGTGGCCTATGGACAACTGCTGTCGGCGGAAATGTTGGCCATGCCCCGGTTGGGTTGCATCAATGGCCATGGCTCCATCCTGCCGGCCTATCGCGGCGCGGCCCCGATTCAGCGGTGCTTGCAAGCGGGCGATCGCCTCACGGGCATTGTCACCATGCTGATGGATGAAGGGATGGACACGGGCCCGATGTTGCTGCGGGGCGACACCCCGATCGACCTCCTCGACAACGCCCAAAGCTTGGCGGAACGACTGGCGGCGATCGCGGCGGATCTGTTGCCCCCCACCCTGCACGGCTTGGCTGATGGGTCGCTGCAACCCCAAGCCCAACCGGCCGGAGCCACCCACGCCCCCCCAATCAAAAAAGAGGAATGGGCGATCGACTGGTCGCATTCGGCCTTGGCCATCCATAACCAAGTGCGGGCCATGATCCCCAACGGCCACAGCCAGTTGCGCGGCAACGGCCTGAAGCTATTGGAAACGGCCCCTTTGGGTGCAGCATTTTGGTCTCAATTACCCGAGAGTTTTGGTTCCCTCGCCGCCCAATGGGAGAATTTACAGGCCCAGTGGCAGGCGATCGCGGGGCCACCCGGAACGATCGTTGGCATTCTCAAGGGATGGGGGCCCGTGGTGCGCACTGGGCAAGATTACTTGCTGTTGCGCCAATTGGTGCCTGCGGGCAAACGGCCGCAAGCTGGCTGGGACTTTGCCAACGGCCTGCACCTACAACCCGGCGAATGTTTAGGCCCCGATGCTTGAGTTTGGGTGCGATCGATCAATCGCCTCGGCTGCAATTTCGGCCCCAATTTGGCCTCACCCAATTTGGCCTTACCCAAGGTGGCCTCGGCCTCAAATGCTGATTACCCCCTTGCTTGCGCCTCGGCCCTAGAGGAGAGCACGCTTGAAACCAACCGCCCCCGAGTCGCCACCCCAGGTTCGATCGCAGACCACCGCTCCTTCGGCGGGCGGCGGTTGGGCGGTCTCCCTGCGGTGGCTGATCATTGTGCCATTCGTGATCCAATTGGTGCTGGTGGTGGGGGCGATCGCCTACTTAGCCCTCCGCAGCAATCGCACCGTTGCCACCGAAAACACCAAGCAACTGCTGCAAATGAGCAGTCAGCAGGCCAATTTACAACTCACCAGCCTTTTTCGTACCTACAACACCGTTGCCCAACTGCAAACCAATGACTTCCTGACGGGGCAATGGCCCCAAGAGGATTGGCGGGCGATCGAACAATACCTCTGGCGACGGTTGCGGGAGTTTCCCGACTTGGGCCAGTTGGTTTATAGCGACCCCCAGGGCAATTTGCGCGGGGTGTCACGGTTAGGGGGGTGGCGGCGCTTTGCCAACGGTCAAAGTCATAACCAAAGTGTCTGGCAATGGTCCGTGAGCGATCGGGGACATCCAGCCGGTCGCCCTCGGCTCTATTGGACCAGCGAACCCCAATCCCAGGCTTGGTTTAATGCGGCGGTGGGGGTTGGCCAGCCCACCTGGAGCAGCTTGGATCAGCGCCAGCAAAACCGCAACTGGCAATGGAGCGCCGATTGGGTGATGCACTATGCCTGGCCGCTGTATGACGATCGCTCCGGCCGGTTGTTGGGGGTGTTTAGCGCCAACTTGAACCTGATGGCCGTGGGGCAATTGCTGCGATCGATTCCCCTACCGCCTCAGGGTCAGGTTTTTGTGTTCACCGATGAGGGGACGGTGGTAGCCACCTCCAGCGATCAATTGCCCTATCGGGTGGAGCAGCGGGGCGAACTGAATCAACTGCACCCCTTGTCCTTGCAGAGCTTCCCCGATCGCGCCATCCAAAGCGCGGGCTACTACCTGCTCGATCGGTTCGGAGGATTTCGCTATCTGCCCGATCGCTCCAGCCAGCTCTATCAATTTCACGGCAAGCGCTACCTGCTGCACCTCAAGCGCTGCAACCACCCCACGACCCCCGATTGGTGGATTGCAGTGTTGGTTCCCGAATCGGCCTTTCTGAGCGATGTGCAAGAAACCGCCGAAATTATGTTGCTGTTGGCCGGCACGGCGCTGCTGTTGGCCATGGGAATTGGGTGGTGGACGGTACAGCAGGTTTTGCGCCCCCTGGAGCAACTGAACCAAGCCACCCGCGCCGCTGCCCGCATCCAGTTTCAACCCGTAGACAGCAACACGGGGGTGCAAGAGTTTGATGCCTTGGCCCAAACCTTCAACGCCATGTCGGCCACCCTGCGTTTGTCCTTCAGCGCCCTCCAAGACAGCAAAAGTCACTTAACCCAAGTGCTGGAGTCGCTGCCGATGGGGGTGTTGGTTTTGAGCCAAGACGGTTCCTTGCAGTACGTTAATTCCGTGGCGGGGGGCCTCTTGCAACTGCCGATCGGGCTGCAACCGTTGGGGCGCACCTGCGAAACCTTGCATCACCGTCTGTTCTTGGCCGGTAGTGAGGCCCCGTTTCCCGTACAACAGTTACCGGGAATCCTGGCCCTGGAGGGAAAAACCGTTGCACCCACGCGGCTGGATGTGCAGCAAACCCACGGCCGCCGCCTGCCCTTGGAGGTGTTGGCCGTGCCGCTGTTTGACAGTGAGCAGGCCGTGACCGGGGCGATTGTGGTGTTACAGGACATCACCGATCGCAAGGTGACTGAGGAATTGTTGGTGAGCTACAACCAAAACCTGGAACGACAGGTTTCGGAACGGACGGCGGCCTTGGCGGTGGCGAATCACCACTTGGCGGCGGCCCGGGATGCGGCGGAACAGGCCAACCGGGCCAAGACGGTCTTTTTGGCCAATGTGACCCATGAGTTGCGCACGCCGCTCCACGCCATCTTGGGATTTGGGCAACTGTTGCGATCGCGCGTTTTGGGTCTGATTGCCGCCCCCATGGATCCGGCTCTGGAACATCTGGACGCGATCGCCCGCAATGGATCCTACCTGCTGCAACTGATTGATGATTTGCTCTCGATCGCCCGTGTGGAAACGGATCATCTGGAACTGGAGCCGATCGATTTTGACCTGTTGGCCCTGCTAAACGACTTGCATGAAATTTTTGAGATGCGATCGCGCAGTGCCCGTGTCCATTTCCAAATGGCCGTGGCGGGCACGATTCCCCATTGGGTGAAGGGTGATGGCCGGCGGTTGCGGCAAATTTTAACCAACTTGCTCGATAACGCCTTCAAATTCGTTGGAATGCCCGGCCAAGTCACTCTCTCCGTTGACTTAGGCGAAGGTGACCTGCTTGTTTTTGAAATTAGCAACACCGGAGAAGGCATTCACCCCGAGGAAATGCCTGACATCTTTGAACCCTTTGTGCAAGCCAAGGCCGGCCGTCGCCTGCGCCAAGGCACGGGATTGGGCTTGGCGATCGGGCAGCGGCTGGCCCTGCTGATGGGCGGTTCTCTGGTGGCGGAAAGTCGTCCGGGCATCCTGACCATTTTTCGGCTGCAAGTGCCCTTGCCCCGCCTGGATGGTTTGTTGGCGCATCCGGAGCCACCGGCTCGCAAACCCCTGGCCCTGCTGGAGTCTGCGCCGCCCGAACCCTGGATTGGGCGCTTGTTAATTGTGGATCCCCTGCGCGATCGGGGCCAGGCCTATGTGAACTATCTGAAGCAGGTGGGTTTGGAAAGCCAATGTGTTCATCACGGGTGGGATGCCTTGCGCCAATGGACTTCCTGGCAACCGCGACTGCTGTGGGTGGATCTGCGGCTACCGGACGGGGAAGGGCTGGCCACGGTTCGCCGCATCCGGGCGATCGAGCGCAAGAACCTGGTGCATCGTCCCTGTGCGATTGTGGCCATTGCCCCCAGTCCCCAAGATCACCATTGTTTGCAAGAGCTGGACTGCACCTTGCTGCCCAATTCGCCCCCGCTCTGTCCTCTGCTGTTGGATCTGATTCGTGGCCTGCTGGCTCCCCAGGGCCCCATCTGCCCGATCGCCGTGCCCGTGGCTCCGCATTCAGTGCCCGATGGCCAACCCAGCCTGAACCTGCGCGATCGGTTTGCGGAACTGCCGATCGAGTGGCGCTTGGCGTTGGACTTAGCCGCCCGCAGCGCCGATGAAGATCAGGTGCGCACGCTGCTCACGGAGTTACCGCCCGACTATCACGACCTCTGCCAGGCGATCGAGGACTTGCTAGAAAATTTCCAATTAGAACAAATTGCCGATTTGGCGCAACCGCCAACCTTCGCTCCTTAACGGCGCGATCGCCTGGATTGCCTAGCCCGTGACACTACTCAGCAGTTCCAGCAAACCGCTGTCCTGTAAGGTTTGGCCAATTTGCTCGGACATTTGCCGACAATGATTATTTTGCTGAAGGGCCAGCTCTTCATTCTTGACAATCAGGTTTAAGCGAGTGCGATTGCGAACTTCATCGGCGCGATCGATCACCAATTCCACCGTCACCAAACGGTAATAGGACACTTTGCCCGGTCGTTCACGCGCAAGGAGATAATCAACGGTTTTGTGGACGACGTTGAGACCGCAATCGGTCAGCGAGGGTTCAAGCTGGCCAAGCAGTTGATCTGACGGCTGTGAAAAGGAAAATAGACAGGTATAACGAGCCATGAAGATTCGATTGCGTGAAACTGCGTAGAACCGCGTCCAACCCTATAATACCCAAGCGCTTTTGCTCTCGACTGTGGACTTGGGGCCCGGAACCAAGGGATCGTTAGCAAAACAGAACCAGATCCCAAGGGTTTTGCTCAGGGAAGCTGGCGATGGGGACGGAAACAGTTGTTATGGGATTGGACACCATGCCGCGATCGGGTCTGTCACCACTGGATTTATCACCGACAGTTCCGACAAATCCGGGCCGGTTGGTCACCTTTGAAGGAATTGACGGCGCAGGCAAAACCACCCAACTGGAGCAGGCGGTGGATTGGCTCAAGGCCAGCGGCATTCTGGGCGATCGCCCCTTGGTGGTGACGCGGGAGCCGGGAGGCACGGCCTTGGGTCAACAAATTCGCCATTTGCTCCTGTCGGGCGATTGGGAGGTAGCCGATCGCACAGAGCTGTTACTTTACGCGGCCGATCGGGCCCAGCATGTGGCGCAGGTGCTGCAACCGGCCTTGGCCGCCGGGGCGTTGGTGGTGAGCGATCGATTTGTGGATTCCACCGTGGCCTATCAAGGCTTTGGCCGTCAGCAGGATTTAATCCTGATTGAAACCCTGAATCGAATTGCCACGGCGGGCTTAGCCAGTGACTTAACCCTGTGGTTCGATGCCTCGATCGACTGTTGCTTGGCCCGGCGGGCGGCGCGGCGGGGCCCGGCCGATCGCCTAGAACGCAGTGCGATCGAGTTCCATGAACGGGTGCGATCGGGGTTTGCAGCCTTGGCTACTCAGGATCCCGATCGAGTGGTGCGAATCGCAGCCGATGGAGACCTGGCCGCTACCTTTGCCCAAACCCAAGCGGTGTTGACCGAACGCTTGGCCCGTTGGTGGCCGGTTCCAGTGCAGCCCGCGTTCTAATCGAACAGCCAGGGGAAGGCAGGTTGTTCATGCAGGTCATTGCGGCCGAGATCACAGGACGGGAACAAGGGGCCATGGGGATGGAGGCCGGTTAGATGCTGGAGCCAGCGACGATTCGGGCTGGGTTTGGGCCCCTGGTGGGCCAAGATTCGGTCATTGATTTTTTGACGATGGCGATCGCCCGCGATCGAATTGCGCCGGCCTATCTGTTTGCCGGGCCCGATGGGGTGGGGCGCAAGCTGGCGGCAGAATGCTTTGGCCAATGGATTCTTTGTCCGCCCGATCGCCCGGAATTGGCGGCCAGTTTGGGACGACGGGTACGCGAGCGAATGCACCCCGACCTGATTTGGCTGGAGCCAACCTACCTCGATCGGGGACAACTGATTTCCATCAGCCAAGCCCAAGCCAGCGGTCTGGAAAAGAAAACACCGCCCCAAGTTCGCCTAGAACAAATTCGCCAATTGGCCACCAGCCTCGGCCGGCCACCCATGGAAGCACCCCGATCGTTTGTGGTGATTGAAGCGGCCCAAACCATGGCCGAAGGGGCCGCCAATGCCCTTTTAAAAACCCTCGAAGAACCGGGCCGCGCCACCATCATTCTGTTGGCTCCTGGCCCCGAGGCGATTTTGCCCACCTTGGTTTCCCGTTGCGCGCGGGTTTCCTTTCGCCGGTTGCCTCCCTCGGAGTTGCTCCAAGTGCTCGATCGGGCGGGCCATGGCGACTTGCGCAACGCTCCCGAAGTGTTGGCCTTGGCCCAGGGCTGTCCCGGCCAGGCGATCGCCCATTGGCAACGGTTGCAAACCCTGCCGCAGGACTTGCTCATGGCCCTGCGCCAACCGCCCCAGTCCGCCTTTGCCGCCCTGGATTTGGCCCGGCAGCTTGATAAGGCGATCGACCTGGAGCAGCAACTGTGGCTCGTGAACTATTTGCAACAAACCTGGTGGCAACAGGGCGATCGGCCTTGGCCCCAGCGCGATCGAACCCTGCGCCGTTTGGAAGCCCTCCGCAAGCAACTGATGGGCTATGTGCAACCTCGCTTGGCCTGGGAAGTGGCCCTGATGGAACTGGCCCAAGGAGCCTAATTTCAGAACAGCATTCACGCCGACTTTTGAGGAGCGGCCTAGAATGGCCGTAGCAGCCCGATCGCCCACTGCTGAACCCGATTGCCAACTCCCAAGTCGCCCCAAAATCACCACCATCGAATGATCCGGGTTTCCATCCCCCCACCCAGAACAAGAGTTCAAGAGCCATTGCGCTAACGGTTTCCAGTGCGGTTCCAGGCTGGCTATGGGCCTTGCGTTTGCACCGCCTCAGGAGGTTTTGTCACCATGTCCGATCGTCCCCGTCGCAATCTACCCATCAGTCTTGTGGCCGCCGTTGGTTCAACGGCCGTGGCGGTGGGGGCCGGCGTTGCCTGGTGGAACGCTTCCATGGCCCCGGCCCCAACCCCCAGCCCTTCCGCCGCAACAACCATCCCCAGCCCCAGCCCTTCGGTGGCGGCCAGCGTTGCCCCCACGCCGCCCCCCAGCGCCGTGCCCCAATCACCAAAGGCAACTCCTGCCCCTGTGGCCACCGCCCCGATCGCTGAACAATCCCAGGTCTATTGGCTGAAGGACACGGGAACCCATTTTGCGATGGCGGGTCAACCGGCCAAAACCGTGGCCAGCAGTGAGCCAGATGAGGTGCTGCGCGGGGCGATCGAGCAAGTTTTGGCCGGGCAACCCACCGACAACAACTTAAGCAGCGCCATTCCCATCAACACCAAGCTGCTGGACGTGATGATTGCGCCGGAAGGAGTGCGGGTGAACCTGTCGTCGGAATTCACCAGCGGCGGCGGCAGTGCATCGATGATGGGACGGTTAGGGCAAATTGTTTACACGGCCAGCACGTTGAATCCCGCTGCGAAGGTTTGGATTTTGGTGGAAGGTCAACCTTTGACGGTGTTGGGAGGCGAGGGTTTGGAAGTGCCGCAACCGATCGACCGGGCCACGTTCGATCGACAATTTAAGCCCTAATTCAAGCCTTAGTAATCCGTTTCTTCTCGATCGACCATTAGCTATGACCCCAGAACCCAACCCCACAGCGGAGACTGAATCCAACCGTGACTCTGCCGTCACCTATGAGGGCGGTTGCCATTGCGGAGCGGTGCGCTTTCAGGTGCAGGGGCCATCACCCTTACAGGTGCAGTCTTGCAATTGCTCCATTTGCGACAAAACGGGATTTTTGCATTTGCTCGTTCCCCGATCGCGCTTTCAACTGTTGCAGGGCGAAACGGCATTAACCACCTACACCTTCAACACGGGCACGGCCAAGCATTTGTTTTGTCGCACCTGTGGCATCAAGTCGTTTTATGTGCCCCGATCGCACCCGGATGGCTATAGCGTGAATGCCCGTTGCCTGGATGGAGTTGATTTGGCCGATCCGTCGCAGGTGTTGATTGAACCCTTTGATGGGCGCAATTGGGAAGCCAATATCGACACTTTGAGAGCGGCCACGGCGAATTAGCACCAGAATTCAGCCCCGACGTTGAGGAATCAGTTAAGTCCATTGATCCAGGATCCATTGATTCAGGATTTTTGTTGCTGTGGGACTGATATGGGGCTGATGTGGACGATCGCCCGGAAAGGTTCGCCAGGAGCCGAATCGATCGGTTAGACCGGAACTATCCGCGCGATCGCCCCCCAGGCGATCGGTCTTTGCCCTGGCCCCATCCCATGACCCAATCGCCCGAGCCTGTCCCGAATCCCGAGCCGAAAGAGCCTGGGTTCGCTCAACCAGAATCCAATCAACCGGCATCCAATCAGCCTGAATCACATCAACCGGAACGCAACCTCCTGTGGCGGCCCGTGTTGGGATTGGCGGGATTGCAAGGAGCCATTTCCCTAGCTTGGGTGCTGTATCGGTTCTATTTACCCCAGTTGTTGGCGGCCGTGGGGTTGCCGGGGATCGATCGGGCAGTGTTGATTTTGGAAGATGGCCTGGCGGCGGTGTTGGAGCCGGTGATTGGAGGCTTGAGCGATCGGGCGCGGTTGCGCGTGGGCAGCCGCTATCCCCTGGTGGTGGCGGGGGTGGGGCTGACGGTGTTGATGTTTGGGGCCATGGTGGCGGCGGCATTGGGGCGCGGGGCAATCATTCAAGGCCTGTTGATGGTGACAGTGGTGCTGTGGGCGGTGGCCATGGCGGTGTTTCGATCGCCCGCGATCGCTCTCATTGGTCAATACGCCTTGAGCAGTCAACTGCCCCAGGCCAACAGCTTGTTGGTTTTGTCGGCGGGCTTGGTGGGGGCGGTGGCTCCCTTGGCTCGCGATCGCGTTTTGCAGTTGGGCCCGGCCTATGCCTTTGGGTTGGGATCGTTGGCCCTGGTGGCGGCGGCGGGAGTCTTGCAATTGGCGGGGCCCGATCGGGTCTTGGGAGCCAGCGCCGTTGCCCAACATCATCCTGGGCCGATTCGGTGGGGAGAAGTGGTGCAGCTGTTGGGTTTGGGGGCGGCCGTGGGTTGGGGGCTGCGGCTGTTTTTTGGGATTGTGCCCGCTGCCTTGCAAAGCCAGTTACCCCAATGGCCCGGCAGTGTGATTGGGTTGGGGGTGGGTCTGACGGTGGCGATCGGGGCGTTGGTGATGGGGCTGTTGGCGGGCCGGTGGGGCAATCGATCGGTGATGCTGGCGGGGGCGATCGCCTTGGGGATGGGGCTGCCAATGCTGACGCTGCCGCAATTGGGAATCATCACTTGGCCGCTGGCGTTGGTGATGATGGTGGCCTGGGCGGGGCTATTCAATGGGGGCATTCCGCTGGCGATCGACCTGATGCCCGATCGCGTGGGATTGGGAATTGGGTGCTTTTTCGGTGGTTTTGCGGCTGTCAATGCCCTGCTGAGTGCCACGGGGTTGCCGCTGCATCCTGGTCAGGCGGCGGGTTCCTTTGCGGTGGCGGCGGGTTGGTTAATCTGGTCACCCGCAGCGACGGGGCCGATCGAGCCGATCGAGTTCATCGAACCGATCAAATCACCGAATTCTGCAACCCATTCTGTAACGAATTCAGAACCCAACAATCCCCCTACCAAGGGCGACGGGCCGCTTGATTAAGCCCCACAATTGCCAGCAGGGCCATCGCGATCGATAACCACACCCACAGTTGGGCCCGGGGCCAGTCACCCGCTTCTACGGCGGCAAAAATGGCACTGGGAATCGTTTGGGTGCGGCCGGGAATGTTGCCCGCTAACATCACCGTGGCCCCAAATTCTCCGAGCGATCGCGCGAAGGCGAGCAAGGCCGCCGCCACCAAGCCCGATCGCGCCAGGGGCAACCGCACCCGCCAAAAAATTTGCCAACCATTCAGGCCCAAGGTGCGGGCCGCCCGCAACAGGTCAGGATCCAATTGCTCAAAGGTGGAAAGCAAGGTGCGATAGGCCAAGGGAAAGGCCACCACCGTGGCCGCCACCACCGTGCCCAGGGGCGAAAACACCACCGACACCCCGATCGATTCCAAAGCCAACCCGATCGGCCCCTGGCGACCCAACAACACCAACAGCCCAAACCCCACCACCGTTGGCGGCAACACCAGCGGCAACACCAACACCGCATCGATCGCACTGCGCCAGGGTTCCCGACAGGACAGCATCGCCCAGGCAATCAGCAAGCCCAAGCTCACGGCCAACCCCGTGGCCCACAGGGCCGCCCCCACCGACAAACTCCAAGGCGACCAATCCCACTGGGTCACCCCACTGGCAAGGCTGGTCATGAGTGGGCGGGAGATCGCTCAGGGGCAGCCACCGGATGCGGCAAGGGTAAGGAACTCCCCAAGCTCAGGGGCACAAACCCATAGCGGACAAAGATCGATCGGGCGGTGGGTTTCCCCAACCAGTCAGCAAATTGGCGAGCGGCGGCCGGTTGGCGCGTTTTGGCCATCACCGCGATCGGGTAAGTGATGGGCGGATGGGATCCCGGCGGCGCATCCCCCACCAACACCAAACCCAGTGGCGACTCAGTTGATCGACGCACATCGGAGGCATACACCACCCCCGCATCCGCATTGCCGGTCACCACCGCTGTTAACACCTGTCTGGCATCCTGGCCCAAAACCAACTTCGGTTGCACGGCTTTCCAAAGATCCAAAGACACCAACGTGGCGCGGGCATAGCGACCGACCGGCACTCGTTCCGGATCCCCGATCGCCAAAAATTTCACCTCCGGCCGAGCCACGTCTTGCCACTTGCGCAGGGGAACCCCGGGCCGGGCCACCAAGACCAACTCATTGGAGAGCAGATCTCGTTGGGTTGCCGGATCGACCAGGCCCGCCCCCGCCAACTCCGCCATGGTTTTGGTATCGGCTGAAATGAACAGATCCACCGGGGCCCCTTGCAAAATTTGCTGCTTGAGCGCGCCGGAGGAACCGAAATTGAGGCTTAACTGTACCGTGGGTTCCACCAGGCGATATTCCGCTTGCAGGGTGGTGAGGGCGGGTTGCAAGCTGGCGGCCGCGGAAACGGTCAGGGTTTGTTGGGGTTTTGCTTGGCCATTGGAGCCGTTCCAGTCCACACGACATCCCGTCACCATTCCCACGATCAGACCCATGACCCAAAAGCGCCAATTTGCCAGCATATGCCCTCTTTTAGATGTGCTTTTTGATGTGCTGAACAGTCGCAAGGCAAGCTTAATTTTGATCGGTCAACTCATCAATTAACTCATCAGTCAATTCCAATGGCGGCTCCTCCCAGACCGTTAGGCAGCAAGGGGCTTAAGCCCCTTGTTATGGCGACTAATTCCGCAACGTTGCCCCGATGAATTCAGACTGCTGCGCTGCCTAGGAATGGTCGGAGTCAAGATCATCTAGCTCGATCACCAGTTCCCCGGAACCGGCGTGGGCCGTTTTCACCCATTTCAACTGCTTGGGCCGCACCGCAATCCGCAAACCCATACTGGCAATGACGGGGAACCAGTGCAGCATATACACCAAACCCAAGGCGGTTTTGCTGAGGGTGCGCAACCAACTGACCAGGCGATCGCCCCAATGGGTAGGCACTTCAGTCACCGCTGCGATTCGACGCAACCCCAACACCATCCCCAAGGCCGAGAGCAACAGCCCCGCCGTAGCCAGCGGAGTCAGCACGGGCCCATCGCCCCGAATGCCGGCCACAACCCAGTCAGCCACAATCATTTGGGGAACGAGGTATTGGAATAGCAAAAACACAGCTAAATCCAAGGTTTTGGCGGCTCCACCGCGATTCCCGGCGATCGCCCGCCAATAGTCGAGATAGCGTTGGTAGCCCCCTTCGGCCCAGCGGTTCCGCTGATGCCACAGGGCCTTGAGGCGGGTCACACCCTCTTCCAAAACCGCCGGGAACATCAAGCATTCAATATCCCAACCGTTCAGGTGCAGCCGCACGGCCAAATCCAAGTCGTCGGTAATGGTGGCTTCGTTGAATCCGCCGCATTGTTCGAGGGCAGCACGCCGAATAAATTCACCATTGCCCCGCAGCTCACCCACGCCACCCAAGCGGGCCCGTTGTCCTTGGAGGTGGCTGTCGAGGGCCATTTCTGCCTGCTGACCTCGAATCCAAAAGTTGTCGCGATCGGGATGAACATCAAGGGCTTCCGCTTGCACGATCGCCTTACGCAACTGCACCGCGCCAACGCTCGATCGGGCAAAAACTGGAACCACCTGCCGCAATAGATCCGGCTGCATTTGAGCATCCGCGTCAAACACCACCAGAATTTCCCCCCGAGCCTGGGCCACGGCCGCATTCAACGCGCCGGACTTGCCGCCCCCGGCCCCCGGCGGCCGCCGCAAAACGCGCAATTGCGGATAAACCGTTTGCAGTTGTTGCAAAACCTGGGGCGTGCGATCGCTGCTGCCGTCGTCAATAATCCAAACTTCGTAGCGATCGGCTGGATAGTCGATCGCGCAGAGGCGTTTCACCAGCGCCCCAATCACCGCTTCCTCATCCTTGGCTGACACCAACACCGCCACCGAAGGCCAGGCATCCGCCGCCAAAGCAACCGACGATCGGGAAAGATCTGGGGCGATCGCCGCGCGTTGGTCGGTCGATCGCGCGGTCACCGCCGCCTGGGGAGCTGCCATCACCCGCAGCACATAGGCCCCCGCCAACACCGTCACCACCCACACAAAGGCCGGCCCCCAAGCCGCATAGTGCAACATCACCACCGTGGACCAAAGGGCGAAGAGAGCGGTGGCCGCCTTGCGCCGCCGCCCTTCGAGGCCACCGCTCCAATCCCACTGGTCGCCCGATTCCGCCGTGGTTCGATCGAGAGCATCCCGGTCAAGAAGTGGTTCCGTCATATGATTCAGGAAGATGGTGCAAGTAATGAGTTGGGGTTAATCAACGGCAATCTTCCCTAGCATTAGACCGCTTGCGGCCAAATCACGCAAGCGATCCATCCTACCAATTGGTGCAGTTTGGGCCCGGTGAATCAACGGTATTCTTACGACATTCTTGAGGAGTTTTTGAGGAGTTCTTGAGACCCCAACGCCCCTTGTTGAAGGGGTCTGGCTTGGCAATAATGGCAAATACGGCAATTGCCGATGGTTGACGGCCACGGCGCGATCGCCCCAATACTGTCACCACCCCCCATCGTCTCGTCATCCTCTCACGGGCCACAGGAGGCCACGCCACATGTCGTTGGACAAACTAGAACCGGCCGCCAAGGGAGCCGTTGGTGTTTATCTGCCCTACTATCAGGGCGCAAAACGCAACGTGTTGCCCTTTGCGATCGGGCTATACCAAAAGGGATCGATCGAAGGTAAACGTCGCATTGAAGGCGGCGACGATATTCCCTTTGTGGCCACCTGGCGTGTTTCCACCCTGCCGGCCGACCTAACCCGCTGTCGAATTCAGTTTGATGGCAATGCAGAATTAAGCTACGAAGTGTCCATGGCTAATTTTGAATTTATTAGCTTTCTAATTGATGTGTTAATTGACTATAAAAAAACGCGGGTGACGGATTTTTCAAAGGCCTTTTATCGCAAGCTTCTGAGCCATTTGGAATAGGATCAAGCGAGCTAAGATACTCCTCCCGATCGGCCCTTGCTGGGCCCTTCGGTCTGGCCCCTAGATCGGGCCTTGGGTTAGCCCTTAGATTGGGGCGATCGCTGGTTAGATCCACTCTTCAGCCTCTGACCAGCGAAACCCGATCAGGCTTTGGCCAAATCAAAATCAGACCGAAATCAAATTCCAGAACCAAATCCCAGAACCAAATCCCAGAACCAAATTCCGGATCAGACTCAACAGTAAGTTCGGCATTCAGCCGAAATCAGGCATTAAATCAGGCATTATTTTTTTGGTAATGTTAGGAAACGATCGCATAATGCCCCCTTTAGCCCCATCGTCCGCCAAATCGTTCGGGAAACCCTGAATTGGGTTGCTTCGGAGCTGCCCATGGGCGGGAAATTTTGGGAATGATTAACCCTAGAGGGGCGATCGGGTCACATCGGCGGCCGGCCGTCGGTTTCCAAGCCCATTCTCAGACCCGGTAGAGCGATCCCCAAACACCTCAGCCCACCCGGACTCAGGGCGCAAAACTGCGGAAACAATCCCTAACAACTTGTTACAATCGTTACCCTTCCATACCAGGTGTAATGGACAGTTGCAATCGCTGCAATACACATTAATGATTTAATTGCATTAACAGGATTGCTATGTCTGGTATCCCTCCAGATTTGATGGGTCGATCGCACCTGAAAATCGCCCCTCAAATCTGACGACATCTGAAAGTCAATTCACGCTCTGAATCACGTTCTGAATACTGAAGACCGCCCACGGTTCTGGGTTGCGGAGTTTCCCCCTCGCAAAGGCCGATGGATCTGTTGAACGGGTCTGTGACGCAGCGAGAGACCCCCGCCGGTTCTGCCAACGATCGCTAACCTTTTCGATCGCCCTTCGATCGAGCCACGGTTCCCCGATTTCAACCGATTTCCCCCAACCGCAGACGGTTCATTTCGCCCCAGTTTGTTGCACAACACAGGAGTTTTAGCGTGCCGTTTCGTCCCAGGCATTTGATCGTCGGTTCTACGGAAGAGTACAGCGGCAAATCAGCGGTATTGCTAGGGCTGGCTCATCTGTTGGCCACCAAGGACATCAAGATCGGTTACGGGAAGCCGCTCGGTGGCCTGATGACGGCCACGGATGGCGAAGATGCGGATGTGCGGCTGATCCGCGAGACATTAAACCTCCCGAGCGATCGACTGCTGCCGACGCTGGTACAACTAACCTCCGATGCGGTGCTCAAGCGGTTGCAAGGGGAAGACCCCACCAACTACAGCGCCTTGCTGGAGGATTATGGCAACACCAGCGCTGAGTTGGTGCTGATGGAGGGGCCCGCCTCCTTACAAGAGGGCAGTTTGTTTGAACTATCCATGGCCCAAACGGCACGCACGCTGGATGCGTCCGTGTTGCTGGTTTGTTCCTATGAACCCACCCTGACGGTCGATCGGCTGATGGCCGCTCGGGAGCTGCTGGGCGATCGGCTGGCGGGCGTGGTGCTGAACCGTTTGCCTGCCAAGGAACTGGACGCGGTGAACGGTGTGGCGCGGCCATTTTTGGAGTCCCAAGGCATTCCCGTTTTGGGGCTGCTGCCGCGCAACTCCCTGCTGCGGAGTGTCAGCGTGGGTGAACTGGTGCGCCAACTGGATGCGGAAGTGCTCTGTTGCCGCGATCGCCTGGAACTGATGGTGGAAGACCTGAAGATCGGGGCCATGAACGTGAATTCGGCCCTCAAGTATTTCCGCAAGGGCAACAACATGGCCGTGGTGACCGGGGGCGATCGGGCAGATATTCAATTTGCAGCCTTGGAAACCTCAACCCATTGCTTAATTCTGACGGGGCAAGTGCCGCCGGATCCGACAATCATCGCCCGCGCCGAAGAGTTGGAAGTTCCGGTGCTGACGGTGGATCTGGACACGTTGACCACGGTGGAAATTGTCGATCGGGCCTTTGGGCAAGTGCGTTTGCAGGAACCGATTAAAATTCAATGCATCCGCCACTTGATGGGTGAGCATTTCGATCTCGATCGACTGCTGGCCCGCCTGGGAATGGAACCCGCTGCCGTCTAGGTCGGCCCGACCAACAAAAACGGGTTGCCACCGGACTCTAGCCACCGGAAGAAAAAGGAAGTTGTTTGATCGTGTCCGCCACTGATCCCGTGAGCGAGCAAATTAGTCTGTTCGATTTTGGGGGCATTGCACCGCCGGCCCCCCCACCTCCGCCCGCGATCGACCTCGAACGGATTCCCCTAGACGGTCGGCAACCCATTCCGCCGGGAACCTACAACAGCCTTGAAGCGCTGTTTGCCCATTGCCGCCAATGCCAGCGTTGCGAGCTGGCTGGCGGTCGCACCAATGTGGTGGTCGGTCGCGGATTGCCCACGGCCCCGATCATGATCATTGGCGAAGGGCCGGGCCAAACGGAGGACGAAACCGGGTTGCCCTTTGTGGGGCGATCGGGACAGTTGCTCGAAAAAATTCTGGAATCCGTGCGCATTGACCTGGCCACGGAAGTCTATATCTGCAACGTGGTGCGCTGTCGGCCGCCCGGTAACCGCACCCCCACCCCCGAGGAAGCGGCAGCCTGCCGGCCCTACCTGATGGAGCAGATTCGGTTAGTGGATCCGAAAATTATCTTGCTGACCGGAGCCACAGCGGTGCGCGGCGTGACCGGTCGCAAGGATGGGATCACCAAAATTCGGGGCCAGTGGCTGGAATGGGAAGGGCGGCTTTGTATGCCCATCTTCCATCCCGCTTACCTGTTGCGAAATCAGTCGCGAGAGAAGGGCAGCCCCAAATGGTTGATGTGGCAAGACATCCAGGTGGTGCGGGCCAAGCTGGATGAATTTTTGGGTCGATCGCCCATTGAGATCCAGGACTAATTGGCCGATCGATCGAGACAATTTGCCGGGGCGAGCTGGCGGGCAGATTGTCAGGCGATCGCTTCAGGCAACAGCACCCGACAAATTCGCCAGTCGGGCAAAACTGTTGCGCCCATGTGCTCATAAAACGCGATCGCCGGAGCATTCCAGTCCAGCACGCTCCACTCCACCCGCCCGCACTGTTGCGATTTGGCCCGATCGATCACCGCTTGCAAGAGTCCTTTCCCCAAACCCTGGCCCCGATAGGCCGGCAACACAAACAGATCTTCGAGATACAAGCCCGGCCGGGTCAGAAAAGTTGAATAGTTATAGAAAAACAGCGCCATTCCGACGATGCTGGCCGCGCCGCCCGCTGTGGGCTGGGCTTCGGCCACCAGGGCTTCGGCAAAGGGTCGATCGCCAAACAGGTGCGATCGCAGGGCTTCCGGGGAACCGGTGACCTGATGGCTGAGTTTTTCGTAGGCGGCCAGGGCTTCAATCAGGTGAAAGAGGGCCGCCACATCCGCAGGCTGGGCCGATCGGATCTGGACGGTGGCCGGTTGGGGATTGTCGATGGAAATCACAGGGCTACATCACAGGGCTACATCACAGGGCGAATCAACAGGGCGAATCAACAGTGGCTAGGGATGGTGCGGCAGTCCGAAAGCAGACCGCTTCAGCCCGGCCCTCAGCCGAGGCGCTTGGTCCAAAAGTCGCGATCGAGATCCTGGAACCCCAAGGATTGATAGAGCGATCGAGCAACTGTGTTCGTTTTGCCCACTTCCAACCGCAGGGCCACCAGCCCGCGATCGCCACAGAACTGCTCGATCGCCGTCATGGTTTTGCGCCCCAACCCTTGACCGCGCCAGGCCTCGCTAATCCACAACTCATCGAGCAGCGCCACCATCCCGCCAAATTCGAGGCTGTAAAGGTAGGCCAACAAGGCATAACCGGCAATGGAGGGGCGATCGGGCTGGGGATCACTTTCCGGCTGAATCAAAAGCACCGTCCCCCAATCCGGTTGGGCCAGGAGCCGATCGAGCGCGGGCCCCACTCGATCGAGCGCAAATTCAATGGACTCATGCTCATAGAGCTGACTAATTAAGGGCAGCACCAAATCCCGATCGGGCGATCGGGCTGGTTTTAAGGTCACCACATCCATGCGCTTTGTCTTCCTGCTTAAGCCACCCAAATCCAACCACCCCAATCAAGCCATCAAAATTTAGAAATCAAAGTCAAGCCATCAAAGTCAAATCATCAAAATTTGGCCATCAAAATCCAACGGTTAGCCACTTCATAAACAAGCAGCTAGCTGGACTCACCAAATTTTCATTCAGCCCACAAAAAAACTGACCAGGATCCCCATTTTGCATAGGATGCCCCAATCAGTCTACCAATTTTTAAAAACACCATGCTAGAGCAAGGACAAGGAGAAACTTGTTACTCCAGATTCTTGAGCCAACCTGATTTCAGTCCCATGGGCTGAAACATCACTTGACTACGAAAGCAGCACGCTTATTTCTATGAACCCAATGACTTGGGTTATCGAGTTCTCGAGTCAACAAGAGATGAAAAAATGAATTTGAACACCTAATTTGACTGACAATCGATTGAGAGAAGTTGCAAAAGGGAAGTTGCAAAAGATTTGAAGGGAATATGATGCCAGCAACGTGATTAGGAACAATCTCCTGAGAACGTGACTGCAACAATCCAATCACTGATCAAATGACCCATCAAATCATCAAAACATTGGATCGTGGACATTGGAGCGCGGTCAGCGGCGCTATTCAACCAAATCTGGCTGAGGTTGCACCATGTCGTAGTTGGATGGGTCGTAGAGATAGCGCGTGGCTTCCTCTTCGAGACGATTAATCGAAAACGCTTCCAAGGACTCGGTATAACGCAGGGCTGCCAAGTAACCGTCAAGGTACATCCGCATATCGTCAAAGCGGTAGCCCCGATTCCACAGTTCAGCGATCGTATCGGCGATTTTTTGAAAGTGGCGGACGGCTCTAGGGTCTTGAAGCATAGGCCTCCTTTGGTGCAAGGCTTAGAACTCGGGAATCGCGTGCGCTTGTTGCACCCTGGCAACGCGATTGAAGGTGACCCCGATGGAAGTTGGTATTTCTATCTTAACTGGTTGCGATTGACTGCCAATGTGGGCTGGCCGCGATCTTCAGGAAACGGTAGCCCATGAAACCTTAAACACGAACCAGGTGCAATTTTCTCAAATTTTCTAGTTTTCTCAAGAATTCGCTGTTACACCCGGGAAACTTCCACCCCGATCCCATCAGTTTGGTCACTGGGGATTAGGGTTGGCGCGATCGAACCGTGACCCGAGGCAAGCGCACCAAAACGGGTTGGGTTGATCGTCCCGATCGGGCGGTTCCGGGTTCTGCGCCCACTGGTTCCAGCACCGCCAAGGTATCCCAAGCGGCTTCATGGACGGGGCGATCGCACCCCTGTTGCAACAGCAACCGCACACAGTCGGCGGCGGTGCGGGTTTGGGTGGCATCCAAGTGCCCCCGATCAGCCAGGTGACCCAGTTGGCGGGCAGCGGCCAGTTGGGAAAGGGGATCGCGATCGCTCAATCGCTCGATCGCCCGATGGAAGAGGCGATCGTGTTCGATCGTGGGTTGGCCGAACCAGTGGCGCACCAGCAGGGCCAATGCGCCCAGGGTTCCAAACCCTTGAAGCACCGTGGCCGCCCCCAGCCAGCCGGTCGATTCTCCCAACACGGCCGCGGCCACGTAGGTACTCAGCATGGCTGCACCACCGCCCACCAGGGCCAGGGTCAGCTTGCCGTTTTCGCCCCGGTTCAGTTCTCGCAACCAACCTTGAATCTGTCGATCGAGGGCTTGCCAATGGCGCGGCTCGGTGCGGTAGACCAGCCAAACCACGGCCCCACCGGCCGCAGCGGCGGATCCTAGCTGCCAATCCGACAGCAGGAGCAGGCTGCCACCGGCAACCCAAGGCAACCAACGCCGGGTGATGATCGATCGGGCCGCGTAGCGATGGCGGAGGCGTGTTTTACGGGGATGGTGGCTGGGGCGTGGCCGGCGATTGAGGGATCGATCGCCCGACTGGTCTACGGGGCGATCGACACGATCAACATATCGATTCGCATATTCATCCACGTAGCGATCGGGGTCATCGGCCCAAGGATCATCCAGCGAATCGCGCCGGGCCGGCTGGGGGCGACTGGGTTGAGAATTCAGCGGCGAGCCGGCCGGGCGCGACGATCGCCCCCGTCGGGCCGCCGGGCCCCGTGCCGCCGGGCCCAGGGTGGCCCGGTGGCGAGTTGAGTAGAGCAGCTCTTCCACCATGCGTGCCACCGAGACCCAAGGAGATGAAGTTGCAGCCACAGCCCAGCCCTTGCCGAAATTTTTGAAAAGTTACCAGTCCATGGTATCAGCCTCCCCCAACGGGCCGATCACCCGTTGGGAGCGCAACCCCTATGGCAAAATGAAAGACGGCCGGCCGCAAGGGCCCGCCCAATTTTGATCCCATAAGATCCAACCCTTCAAAATCGACCTTACCTGAAACGCCCGTGACCGCAACCGTTGTCAGTTCCGAAACCCGCCGCCGGCCCGTGTTTCCCTTCACGGCGATCGTCGGTCAAGAAGAAATGAAGTTGGCGTTGATGCTCAACGTCATTGACCCCAAGATTGGGGGTGTGTTGATCGTTGGCGATCGGGGCACGGGCAAATCCACCACGATTCGCGCCCTGGCCGACTTGCTCCCGGAAATCGATGTGGTGGACGGCGACCCCTTCAACAGCGACCCCCGCGACCCGGAATTGATGAGCGACGAGGTGCGCGATCGGGCGTTGGCGGGTCAGTCCTTGCCCGTGGTGCAGCGCAAGGTGCAAATGGTTGACCTGCCCTTGGGAGCCACCGAAGACCGCGTTTGCGGCACGATCGACATTGAAAAGGCCCTGGCCGAAGGGGTGAAAGCCTTTGAGCCGGGCCTGTTGGCCAAGGCCAATCGCGGCATCCTTTACGTGGATGAAGTGAACCTGCTCGATGACCACCTGGTCGATGTGCTGCTGGATTCGGCGGCCTCGGGCTGGAACACGGTGGAACGCGAAGGGATTTCGATTCGCCACCCGGCGCGATTTGTGTTGGTGGGTTCCGGCAACCCGGAAGAAGGGGAATTGCGGCCCCAACTGCTCGATCGGTTCGGGATGCACGCGGAAATTCGCACCGTGAAGGAGCCGAACCTGCGAGTGCAAATCGTGGAAGAGCGATCGGCCTTTGACAGCAGCCCCCAAAGCTACCTCGATCGTTGCCAAACGGAACAGCAAGCCCTGCAAGCCAAGCTGGTGAACGCCCGGAACCTGCTGCCCTCGGTGGAGCTGGACTACGATTTGCGGGTGCAAATTTCCCAGGTTTGTTCTGAGCTGGATGTGGACGGGTTACGGGGCGACATCGTGACCAACCGGGCCGCCAAGGCGATCGCCGCCCTCGAAGGTCGCACCCAAGTAACCGTCGATGACATCCGCCGGGTCATTGTGCTCTGCTTGCGTCACCGGCTGCGGAAGGATCCGCTGGAGACGATCGACTCGGGATATAAGGTTGAGAAAACGTTCTGCTCGGTCTTTGGCTTACCCTTCGAGCAAAATTAGTCAACTCGATCAGTCGGGGTGCAAGCGATCGAGATCGCAAGCATGAGTATCGGGGGGGCGCAAGCGTTCATTGGCTTCAACTTAAGACCGAGAAAATCCGGGTAGGGGCGTACGGCTGTACGCCCCTACAGGGTTGACGGGTTTCAATCGACCCTGATTGGGATGATTTTGAACAAGCTAACCGTTAAGTTGAAGCACATGGCAAGCATTGCGCCCCTACGGAATGGGGTGCTGTGTCCCGGTCGGACGGATGAGGGTGTGATTGGGTTGAGATCATTGACTTGTGGGCGGGCCAGAGTTCCTTGGCCTGCTGAAGCTCTAGCAATCTGAGAACGGGAGGCGAAACCGTGGCGCTGCTGTTGGCCGGTGATGTGGGCGGAACCAAAACGATTCTGCGGTTGGTGGAAACCGACAGCCGCACCCCCCAGGCGGTGGAGTTGCAACCCCTGTATGAAGCCCAATACGCCAGCCGGGACTTCACCGACTTGGTGCCAATGGTGGAAACCTTTTTGGGGGCTTCCGGGCTAAATCGCCGACCCGATCGCGCCTGTTTTGGCATTGCGGGGCCCGTGGCCCACGGCACATCACGACTCACCAACCTGGGCTGGTTCCTGGAGGTCGATCGCCTAATCCAAGCCCTCGAGATTCCCCATGTGGAACTGATCAACGACTTTGCCGCCGTCGGCTATGGCATCCCGGTGCTGGAAGCGGTGGATTTGAAAGTGTTGCAGCCGGCCAAGGCCGATCCCCTGGCCCCGATCGGGATCTTGGGGGCGGGCACTGGCTTGGGCGAAGGATTTTTGATTCCAACAGGCGAGCCGGGCCGTTACCGAGCGTTCAGCACCGAGGGCGGTCACACAGACTTTGCGCCCCGATCGTCCCTGGAATGGGAGCTACACAACTACTTGCAGGAGCGATATCAGATCAATCGGGTCTCCGTGGAGCGAATTGTTTCCGGTCAAGGGATTGTCGGCATCTATCAATTTCTGCGCGATCGGCAAACGGGCCACGAAAACAGCACCGTCGCCCAAGCCATCCGCACCTGGGAACAGGAAATGGGCCGCAGCGAAAAGAGCATCGATCCTGGCGCAATCATTGCCCGTGCTGCCTTGGAAGAGTCCGATGCACTCTGCGAACAGGCCATGAACTTGTTTGTGGCGGCCTATGGAGCCGAGGCGGGCAACTTAGCCCTGAAGCTCTTGCCCTACGGCGGGCTGTATGTGGCCGGAGGCATTGCCGCCAAGATTTTGCCCTTGCTCGATCGGGGACAGTTTCTATTTCACTTTGGCAGCAAGGGCCGGGTGAGCGAGCTGTTAGAGAATGTGCCCGTTTCGGTGGTCTTGAATCCTCAAGTGGGCCTGCTGGGAGCAGCGGTGTGCGCGGCTCAATTGGGCTAGGGCACGATCGATTCATTCATCGATTCATTCACAGGACAATTCACCCGCGCATTGTCCGCGCATTCATGAACCCACAGCTTAAAAAGCCAAAACTAAGAAAAGCCAAAACCGAAACGGGGCCAAGACCTGCAACTTTCCTAAGATTCTCAATGAACTTGGTCAGTGACAGCGGCTGGCTCAGGCTCGGTTTTGGCTTTTCAGAAACTTTTTCAGTAGATGCTTCGTAGATGCTTCGTAAATGCTGAATCAATCAGTGCTGAATCAATCAGTGCCGAGTCAATCAATGCCGAAAACGATAGGAAAGCGCATAGGATAATGCTTAAACATGACTCCAGAAGCCTTGAGGGATGATTGATTAAACAACAACATCTTCAAACGCTCAGATTCTGGAGTCTCCTATGGGTTCTGATTAACACAAGGGTTAATCATCATCCGTGTCTTCCGGGTCACCCACCATGTTGGGGCTAATCAAGGTGATATCAAACTCGTCCGGCGGCCCGATCGAGAGCGTATCTTGCTTGAGGGTGTAGTAAATGGCCCGAACCTGGGGCCCAAAGACAATTTCGTCCTCGTTTTGTAAATCGTGGACTTGCAGCTTACGACCGTTAATTAGCAGCCCATTGGCACTGGGTTTGCCCTTGAGGTTGCCATCGACAATTCGGTAATAGGCTGTACCGTCGTCATAGGACAGACGAACGAGGGTGGCGTGCCGACGCGACACAAATTGAGAAACAAGGATGACATCGCACTTGGGATCGCGTCCAATGGAGTAGACGGGATTTTCGAGAATGACTTCCCGTCTCCCCTTGTCGTCTTCAACGATTAAGAGGTGATTTTGCCTGGGTTCTGCGGGCATGGGCTGATTATGCGGACTGGATTAACTGTGCTCCACGAAGTGTGGAGACTCTTGACGTAGCTCGGTTACGGCTAATTCTGACATGTCTGGTTTTGTTCAGGCAGCGCACTAACTGCCGATCGGGCGCTGACACGCAAGAGCAGGGAATTACTCACCACACTGACAGAACTGAAAGCCATCAGAGCGGCAGCAGTGGCAGGACTAAGCCCCAATCCAACGGAGGGTAACCAAAGGCCCGCCGCGAGGGGAATGCCAATCGCATTGTACGCGATGGCCCATAACAGGTTTTGGCGAATTTTACGGAACGTTGCGCGGCCGAGCATGATCGCGCTCGGCAGGTCGAGCAGTCGATCGCGCGTCAAAATGACACCGGCAGTTTCGAGGGCAGCATCGGTGGCCGATCCCAGGGCAATGCCAACGGGAGCAGTGGCCAAGGCGGGTGCGTCGTTGATGCCGTCACCCACCATGGCCGGATGGGGCAATTGGCTGATGATTTGGGCTTTTTGGTCGGGTCGCAACTCGGCAACCACGGCCGATCGGGGCAAACCAACCCGATCGGCTAGGGCGTTGGCCACCTCAGCCCGATCGCCCGTCAACACCCGAATATCCAACCCCAGTTGCTGGAGCCGCTGCACGGTGGCGATCGCATCGGGTCGCAACTCGTCGGCGGCCGACAACAGCCCCACCAGTCGATCGCCCTCCGCCACCAAAATTGGCGTTTTCCCCGCCTGGGCCATGTGCTGCAAGGCCAGCTCCACCGACTCCGGCAAAGGAATTCCCCCTTGAGCCAGCCAGGCCCGATTGCCAACCCAAACGGGGCGATCGGCCACTTGGGCCTTGGCTCCCAGGCCCGGTTCCGTCACGAAGTCTTGGGCCGGGAGGGCGGGTAGCGCAGCGGCCGCTTGGGCGATCGCTTGGGCCAGGGGGTGGCGAGTGCCCCGCTCCACGGCCGCCGCCAACTGCACCAGGCGATCGCCCGTCATGTCAGCCACCAGGGGTTGGCGATCGACCAACACCGGTCGCCCCGTGGTGAGGGTTCCCGTTTTGTCAAAGACCACCGTGGCCACCTGCTGGAGCCGTTCCAGCACATCACCACCCCGGATCAAAATTCCCTGTTCTGCGCCCCAACTGGAGCCAACCAAAATGGCCGTCGGCGTGGCCAAGCCCAAGGCACAGGGACAGGCCACCACCAGCACGGAAATGGCGAGCTTCAGGGCCAGTTGCCCAGGGGTCACCGGCTCCGACACCATGGGGGCCATCCCGGCCATGGCCAGGTGGGCGGTGTGGTTGGCGTGGGCGGCGGTTTGGGCGGCCGCTTGCAACACAGCGGGGAATCGATCGCCCCAGAGGGCCCAAAAGCCAAAGGTGAACCCGGCGATCGCCATCACCCCCCAGCAAAAATAGCCCGCCACGCGATCGGCCAAACGCTGGATCGGAGCCTTGCGCCCCTGGGCTTCGGCCACCAATTGCACAATGCGGGCCAATTCCGTGTCGCGGCCAACCCGCTGGGCCCGAATCACGATCGCCCCCGATTGGTTGAGGGTTCCCGCCAACAGGCGATCGCCCGGCTGCTTGATCACCGACTGCGATTCCCCCGTTAACATCGCCTCATCCACCGTGGTTTTACCCAACACCACCACCCCATCCACCGGCAACCGATCGCCCGGCAACACCAACAGGGCTTGGCCCACCTGCACCGTTCCCACGGGAATCGATTCCGTTGGCAGCGCTTCTCCCAATTCCGTGGGTTCCTGGGTCAACCGACGCGCCAGGGCTGGCTTCAGGGCCAGCAGGGCCGTGAAGGATTCCCGAGATCGCACCCGCACCCGGGCCTCGATCGTGCGGCCCAACAGCACAAACCCCAACAGCATGGCCGGCTCATCAAAAAAACAAGCCCAATCCCAACTGGGGTGAACCAAGGCCACCACACTGGCCAGATAGGCCGCACCGGTTCCCAAGCCAATCAGGGAGTTCATGGTGGGAATGCCGCGCAGAAGGGAGCGAAACCCTTCTAGCAAAATCTCTCGCCCCGGAAACAGCAGGGCCAAGGTGGCCACCGCAAAGTGAAATTCCACCCGGCTGATCAGCGGAATGGGCGGGCCTCCCAGCCGATCGAGATGGCCCAAGGTGGAAATCAGCAACAGTACCCCGGCAATCACCAAGGGCCGCCACCAATCGCCCGCCGTGGCCGAGGGTTCCGGGGCGATCGGGGTCAAATCAGCCGAAGTTTGCACTTCGCTGGGAAACCCTGCCCCCGTCAAGGCCGCCGCCAGGGCGGGCACGGTGGCCTGCACATCGGTTCCCGGCAGCAAATCCACCACCGCCAAGCCCGTCGCCAGATTCACATTGGCATCAGCCACCGTGGGTTGGCGTTTCAGGCGATTTTCCACAGCCGCCACACAGCCCCCACATTTCATGCCCGAAACCGTGAGCACGGCCGTGGGTTTGGGGGATGGGGAAGGACTGGTCAGGGTCATAGAATTCACAGGCGATCGAAGCGATCGGGGAAAACGTTGGAATCTGGAATCGGAATCTGAACGTTGGCTGACGGCGATCGGGGAGCCAATCGACGCAGATCGACTATAGCGGTTTGGCGAAAAGGTCGATCGCTCCCCGGCTCGGGTATGCTGCAAACCAGCCTTTTTCGATCGGGTTCTCGATCGCCCCTCGACCGTGACCGACTCTCCGCCTCCTTCCTCCGCTTCCGAATTGCCGCCCCCCTCGCCCGCCGAGCCGGCCGCCAATCTCGACCCTGAACCCCCGCCCCCGGCGGCCCCGGAGCCAACCCAGACCGGGCGATCGATCCTGTCCATTGCCAGCATCGTGGCCGGGGCCACCCTCCTGAGCAAGGTGGCGGGGCTGGTGCGCCAACAGGTGATCGCAGCGGCCTTTGGAGCCGGGCCCGTGGTGGATGCCTTCGCCTATGCCTATGTGCTGCCGGGCTTTTTGTTGATTCTGTTGGGCGGCATCAATGGCCCCTTCCACAGCGCCATGGTCAGTGTGTTGGCCAAGCGCGATCGATCGGAGGCGGCGGTGATTGTGGAAACGGTCACCACGGTGGTTTGTGGGGCCTTGCTGCTGGTGAGTGCGGCCCTGGTGGTGTTTGCGGAACCGGCGATCGGGCTGTTGGCTCCCGGCTTGAGCGTCCACAACACCGCAGCGGCGGTGCAAACCCGTGAGCTGGCGGTGTTGCAATTGCAGGTGATGGCCCCGATCGCCTTCTTGGCCGGGGCGATCGGGATTGGCTTCGGCACGCTCAACGCCGCCGATCTTTACTGGTTGCCCTCGATCAGTCCCATTCTGTCCAGCATCGTCACGATCGGGGCGATCGGCTGGTTCGCTTGGCAACAGGGCGGCTCTGGCCCTGAAACCCTGGCGCTGGGTGGGGTGCTGTTGGCTGCCAGCACCACGGCCGGGGCCCTCTTGCAATGGTTAGTCCAACTGCCCGCCCAAATCAAAGCGGGCATGGGGCGGTTTCGGCTGCGTTGGTCGCTGCGCCATCCGGGCGTGCAAGCGGTGCTGGGCGTGATGGGGCCCGCGGCCCTCTCCTCCGGCATGTTGCAGATTAATCTCTACACGGATTTATTTTTTGCCTCCTTTGTGCCCCAGGCGGCGGCGGCCCTCAACTACGCCAACTTACTGATCCAAACCCCCTTGGGCCTGGTTTCCAACGTGGTGCTTGTGCCCCTGTTGCCGGTGTTGGCCCGGTCAGCGGACGATCGACCCGTATTTATTGATCGGCTTCGGCAAGGATTGTTGGTTTCCGCGATTGCCATGTTGCCCCTCAGCGGCCTGACGATCGCCCTGGCTGACCCGATCGTTCAAGTGATCTACGAGCGGGGAGCCTTCAACAGCAACGATTCCCAACTGGTGGCCAGCGTCTTGATGGCCGCCGGGATTGGCATGTTTGTTTATCTTGGGCGGGATGTGATGGTACGAGCCTTCTATGCCCTGGGTGATGCCAATGCGCCCTTTCGGATCAGTTTGGTCAATATCGGGTTCAATGCGCTGCTGGACTGGTGGCTCGTGCCTCGGTTTGGCGCGGCCGGCATTGTGTTGGCCACGGTGGGGGTGAATGCCCTGGCCATGGCGGCGTTGCTCTGGTTGCTCGATCGACGCATTGGCGGCTTGCCCTGGGGCGATTGGGCCAAGCCCTTTGGCGGTGTGCTGTTGGGAAGCTTCCTGGCTGGGGGGGTGGCCTGGGGGGTGCGCTGGGGGCTGGCGGGATCCTTGGGATCCTCGCTGCTTGAGCAATTGCTGTTGCTGGTGTTGGCGGGTTCAGCGGGGTTAGGGGTTTTTGGGGCCGTGGCTTGGCAGTTGCGCCTGCCGGAATTGCAGATCCTGCTGCGACGGTGGCGACGCAGCGAATAGGCAACGCAGCAAATCAGAGAACTCATCAGGGCATTCAGAACAGTGCAAGGATTCATCGGTACGGGACTCGCAACGCTGCTCACCCTCTCACCCGGGGTTGACTTGCTCCACCAGGGAGCCGTGACTTATCTAAACCGCGTTGGCAGCAGTTGGTTTTGGGGGCCAAACCAGGCGGAACCCCGAGCACAGACAACGGTGCAGCAATATCTCGATCGCCTGAAGGCGGCCGGCATTGACCCCGCTGAACAGGGCCTTTGGTTCCAAGCCAACTGGCGCGTTTTGGCCCAACATCAGGGTAATCGCCCCCTCTCCGCCGCATCCTTGACCAAGGTGGCCACGTCCTTAGCGGCCTTGGAAACCTGGGATCCGAACCATCAATTCATCACGGAAATTTGGGCCGACGGGCCGATCGCCCAAGGAACCCTCCAGGGCAACTTGATTGTGCGCGGCGGTGGCGATCCGATGTTTGTTTGGGAAGAGGCGATCGCCCTTGGGAATGCGCTCCAGCAATTGGGCATCAACCGGGTAACCGGCGATCTGGTGATTGAAGGGCGCTTTGAGATGAACTTTTTGCCCGATCCAGAAGACCCCAACCCACCGGGGCCAGCCCTGGGCGGAACCTTACTGCGCCAAGGGATCAATGGAGCGGCTTGGTCGCCCTTGCTCACCCGTGTCCATGGAACTATGCCCCCCGGCACACCCAAGCCCCAAGTGGTGATTGCGGGAACGGTGCGGCCAGCGTTGGATGCCCTGCCCTCGGCTTCGCCCAACCAACTGCCCAACGCCACCGCCACACCGGGCACGACCACGCCCGTAGCGGGCCGGCGCTTGTTGATTCGCCATCGATCGCTGCCGTTGCTGAGTTTGCTGAAGCAAATGAACCTCTACAGCAATAACTTCATGGCCGAAACCCTGGCCCGCCAGATGGGCGGCGGCGTGAAGGTGGCGCAACAGTTGCGATCGCTCACGGGCCTGTCAGAAACGGAGTTGCGATCGCTCAATGGCTCCGGTTTGGGCCAGGGCAATGCTTTTTCTCCCAGGGCGATCACCGCGATCGGGATTGCCTTGGAACGGCGCTTGCAAGTGCTGGGCATTCCGGAGGGCGTTGCGGCCCTGTTGCCCATGGCCGGGCGCGATCGGGGAACCATTGCTCGGCGCAAAATGCCCGCCGGTTCCGCTGTCAAAACCGGCAGTTTGTTTAACGTCAGTGCCCTGTCTGGGTTTTTGCCCACGCGCGATCGGGGCTTGGTTTGGTTTTCGATCCAAAACCGCAGCACCAAAGTCAACAGCCTACGGGCGGAGCAAGACAAACTCCTCACGGACTTACAAACCCAATGGGGTGGCCCACCGCAACCGGTGGTAATACCGCCCCCGATCGAGCCGTTTTTGGGCGACCCTAGCCGCAACGAACCCATCCAGACCTAGGGCCGATGCTCCAATTCCCGAAACCTATGCACCAACGAGAGTCCGCCAAGCCAGTTGCAGCAACCACAGGCTGAGGCTAGCCGTGGCGATCGTCAGCAGCAGCAGGCCCCCAATCAACAGCAGCACAAACCGTTTGGACACGCGCCCCGGCCCTCGATCGGGTGCGTGCAAATGGGCTTCCAGCAACTGCAAATTTTGGGCATTGGCCTTCCAGGCCACATCCACCAAGTCCCCGAGGGCCGGAACCGCGCCGGCCAGGGTTTCCAAGGCAATATTCACAGTCATGCGGGTGAGCAGGGCGGGCGGTGTGCCCAGGCGGGCCGACTCCCAAACCAGATAAACCGACAGCAAAAAACTCACCAGGTCTCCCCCGATCGGGAGCAGGCCAATCACGGGATCGAGGCCCACCCGGTAGCGCACAATCGGCAGTTCGATCGCGTTGTCCATCAGGGTGGCGATCGCCCGAACCCGTTTCAAGCGTTGCCAATCTTGGCTAGAAAACTGCGGCGTGACCCCGGAAGTGGCGATCGGGGTGGAAGCGGCGGACGATCGGCGGTTCATGGGTGGCAGGGCAGTGGGGCCCCTTGCAGCATTGCCAAAATTGTAGGCGGCGATCGCGAAAGTTCCGTTTTCGATTGCTGTTTTTGAGGCGGACTGTCGTTTAACCCAATGTCCGAAGCAGCAATGCCCAACGCCACAAGATCGGATTCAGCAATGCCCAACCCAGCGATCTCAGTGATCATTCCGGCCTACAACGCAGCGGCTACCCTTTCCCAGACGATCGCCTCTGTGTTGGCCCAAACCGACCCAGATTTTGAAATTGTGGTGGTGGATGACGGGTCGATCGACCAGACCTGGGATTGCTTGCAGGCTTGGGCCGCGCGGGATGCTCGGGTGCGGCCATTCCGGTTTGCCAACGGCGGCCAGGCGATCGCCCGGAACCGAGGCTTAGCCCAAGCACGGGGCCAATGGATTGCCTTTCTCGATGCGGATGATTGGTGGACTCCAGACAAATTAGCGGCCCAGAAGGCGGCCTTGGCCGCCAATCCCCAGGCCGCCTTGGCCTATAGCTGGACGGACTACGTGGACGATCGGGCAGCGTTTTCCCACCGAGGCAGCTATGTCAGCCTGGAAGGGGCCGTGCTGCCCGCTTTGTTACAGCTCAATTTTTTAGAAAATGGCTCTAACCCGCTGATCCGCCGATCCGCCCTGGCGGCCGTGGGCTGGCCGAATCCCGCCGATCCCCGCCCGATCGCCCCCTTTGATCCCACCCTGGTTCCCTCGGAGGATTGGGATTTGTGGTTGCGGTTGGCGGCCCGGTTTCCCTTGGTTTGCGTACCCCGGGTGCAGGTGCTCTATCGGATGGCAGCGGGATCCCAGTCGGCAAATGTGGCCCGCATTGCGCGATCGGGGTTGGCCTGTTTGCGGCAAACCATCGCCCAGCATCCCCACCTGGCCATTCATGGGCCGATCGCCTTTGGCAATTTCTATAAATATTTGCTCTATAAATATCTGGCCCCGCGCTTGGATGCCGTGACCCTGCGACTGAACCCGCCCGATCGCCAAGGGCTGCTCGGTTGGCAATTGGGTTGGCATCTCTTGGGCCATGATCCGGCCTTTGGGCGATCGCCCGGAGCAGTGAAAGCTTTGTTGGGATTACTGTTGATTGGTTTATGTTCCCCAAGGCTGCGGGCTAACCTGCTCGATCGGCTAGGATCCCGCGCCCGCTGGGTGAATCCCCAATCCCTACTGGGCTATATCCGCCGTCCTTCGGGGCCCCATTGATGGGCATCTTGCGTGACACCAAACTTGTCAGATTTTTTCAAAGTTCGTTCAGATTTCTTGGAATTCCCCTTTCCTGATGTTCCCAATGTTATTGATGAGGCAATATCAGGGCGCTGCATCAATAACTCTGAATCAATAACTTTGAATCAAAGATTCTGAATCAAAAACGCTGAATCGAAAAAACTGTATGCGATTTAGGGAATTCCCCATCAAGTCGGGTCAAGATCGGATCAAGACTTCACGATCGACAGATTCCCTAACCTCCGAGCGGCAGCCAGCCCCATGGCCTGCATCCCCGCAAATGCCGTCAATTGAGATTGCGGCGATGGTGTCAACCCCAAACGAACGCTAGGGCCGGGATGAATTGCGACCTTGGGGCTGCCTGAGCGGTGTTGCGTTGATCTGAACAATTGGGCCATGGGCCCGGCATTGCCCCTTTGTCTTCTTTACCTATTGCATTCACGTAGGTCGCTGGCTATGACAGTTGCTTCCATCGCCCTTGAAGTCTCTCCCGATCGCCATCCTTTGGATGCAATTTTTGTGCCTCGGAGTGTGGCGCTGATTGGCGCAACCGATCGTGAAGGGAGTGTGGGGCGCACGCTCTTGACCAATTTGTTGCAAAACCCCTTTGGGGGCACGGTGTTTCCCATTAATCCCAAGCGATCGAACGTGTTGGGAGTCAGGGCCTATCCCTCGATCGCGGAAGTGCCCGAAACCGTTGATTTGGCGGTGATTGCCACCCCAGCGGCCACCGTTCCGGACTTGATTCGCGATTGTGGCCAGGCAGGGGTACGCGGGGCGATCGTCCTGTCTGCGGGCTTCAAGGAAATTGGCCCCGCTGGCATTGAACTAGAAAAACGACTCCTGACCGAAGCCCGCCGCTACAACATGCGGGTGGTGGGCCCCAACTGCTTGGGGGTGATGAATCCGATTTCCGGTTTGAACGCCACCTTTGCCAGCGCCATGGCCCGGCCGGGAAATGTGGCATTCCTGAGCCAAAGCGGGGCCATGTGTACGGCGATTTTGGATTGGAGCTTCCGGGAACAGGTGGGCTTCAGTTCCTTTGTGTCGATCGGGTCAATGCTGGATGTGGGCTGGGGCGACCTGATTGAATACCTGGGCGATGATCCCCGCACCCACACGATCGCCATTTACATGGAATCGGTGGGGGATGCGCGGGCCTTTCTGTCAGCGGCGCGAGAAGTGGCGCTGCAAAAACCGATCATGGTGATCAAGGTGGGACGCACGGAAGCGGCAGCCCAGGCGGCCGCCTCCCACACGGGATCGCTGTCGGGTAGTGACGCGGTTTTGGATGCGGCTTTCCGGCGATCGGGGGTGTTGCGCGTCGAGACGATCGAAGACCTGTTCGACATGACCGAAGTGCTGGCCAAACAACCCCGCCCCCGGGGGCGCAAGTTGATTGTGCTGACCAATGCGGGCGGCCCTGGGGTGTTGGCGGCCGATGAAGTGGTTTCCGGCGGGGGCGACTTGGCCGAGCTGTCACCGGAGACGATCGAGCGGTTAGACCAAGTGTTGCCGCCCAGTTGGAGCCGCCGCAACCCGATCGACATTTTGGGAGATGCCGACCCCGATCGCTATTCCCAGGCCTTGGAAATTGCCGCCGCCGATCCCAACGGAGACGGGCTGCTGACCATCCTCACCCCTCAGGCCATGACCGATCCCACCCAAATTGCTGAACGGCTGCGGCCCTATGCCCATTGCGGGAAGCCGATCTTGGCCAGTTGGATGGGCGGTTCGGCCGTGGCCGCTGGCGAGGCAATTTTGAACCAAGCGGGCATCTTTACCCTCCCCTACCCCGACGCGGCCACCCGGGTGTTCAACTACATGTGGCGCTACAGCTACAACCTGCGGGGACTGTATGAAACCCCCAACGCGGTCGCGGGTAGTTTTGCCGCCGAACCCGATCGAGCCGCCGTCACTCGGATTATTCAACAAGCCCAAGCGGTGGGCCGCAATCTACTCACGGAATTTGAAGCCAAGCAAATCCTGGCCGCCTATGGAATTCCCGTGGTGGAAACCCGCATCGCCACCAAACTCGAAGAGGCCGTGGAAATTGCCAACGATATTGGCTATCCCGTGGCCCTCAAGCTCTATTCCGAAACCATCACCCACAAGAGCGATGTGGGCGGTGTGCGGCTGAATTTGCAAAATGCCAATGAGGTGCGCTGGGCTTACCTGGCGATCGTGGCCGGCGTGGCGATCGCCAACCGTCACAAGTCCCCACAAACCAGCAGCTACACCGAAGAAGGGGATGCGGATCCCCAACGGCGCGTCCTCACAGCGGACTTTTTGGGGGTCACCGTGCAACCCATGCTCAAGTTAGATGGCTATGAGCTAATTCTGGGCAGTAGTGTGGATCCACAATTTGGCCCCGTGTTGCTGTTTGGGTTGGGCGGTCAGTTGGTGGAGGTGTTCCGCGATCGCGCCTTGGGCCTGCCCCCGCTCAACACCACTCTGGCTCGGCGGATGATGGAACAAACTCGCATTTACAAAGCCCTGCAAGGGGTACGCGGCCGGGCCCCCGTGGACTTGGCCGCCCTGGAGCAACTCCTGGTGCGTTTCAGCCAACTGGTGGTGGAACAGCCCTGGATTAAGGAAATTGACATCAATCCCCTCCTCGCCCGCGAGGCTGGCCAGGCCGTGGCCACCGGAACCACCAGTTCGCTGATTGCCCTGGATGCGAGGGTGGTGTTGCACCCGCCCATGGATCCGGCAACGTTGCCCCGGCCGGCCATCCGCCCTTATCCCATTCAATACGCAACCCCCTGGACCCTGCGCGACGGCACAACGGTCAATATTCGCCCCATTCGCCCGGAGGATGAACCGCCTTTGGTGCGTTTCCACGAGAGTTTGTCGGAACAAACGGTTTATCTGCGCTATTTCCACGCCCTGAAACTGAGCCAGCGGATCAGCCACGAGCGTCTGTCGCGGATTTGCTTCATTGACTACGATCGGGAAATGGCCCTGGTGGCGGAGGGGCGCGATCCCAGTGAAGAACGGGAAATTTTGGGAGTCAGCCGCATTAGCAAGCTGCATGGCTCCAATGAAGCGGAGTTTGCCATGCTCATTCGCGATCGCTACCAAAATCAAGGGCTAGGCACGGAACTTTTGCAGCGGTTGGTTGCCATTGCCCGCGACGAAAAGATCGATCGACTGCGGGGCGAAATTTTGCCCAACAACGCCCCCATGCGTCATCTGTGCGAAAAACTGGGTTTCCAAATCCAACGGGCCGCCGATATCACCTTGGCCGTGCTGGAACTCTAGGCTTGACTGAGAACTTGGCTCGAAGTTCGGCTCGAAGTTCGGCTCGGATGGGCGATCGGGGTTTCATCCAAAACCAACCATGGGAACTGGGATAGTTTGCTCAGTTCCCATCAGCGAATCCCGTTAGCGAATCTCATCAACAAACATTCCCGGTCTGGAGTTTTTGCTTAATCATCGTCCTTAAATAGCCCCAACAATGGCCCCAGAACGGCCCCGGCCACGAAGCCGCCCGCATGGGCCCAATAGGCAATTCCACCCCCACTCAAGCCGATATTCATGGGCTGCTGGAGCGATCCCAGCCCATAAAGGGCCTGTTGCAAAAACCAAATACCCAAGTACCAAAAAGCCGCAATTCGTAAGGGGATGAGCACAAATCCTAGGGGCACGAGGGTTAAAATGCTCGCCCGGGGATAGCGCAGGATATAGGCTCCCATGACTCCCGCGATCGCACCGCTAGCACCTAATGAAGGGACAGCAGATAGCGGCGCAAAAAACCACTGGCAAAGCCCTGCAATGGCTCCAGAAGCCAGGTAAAACAATAGGTATTTCACGGATCCCAATCGATCTTCAACATTGTTGCCAAAGATCCACAGGAACAGCATGTTTCCGCCCAAGTGGGCCCAGCCCCCATGCAAAAACTGGGAGGTGAGCAAGGTTAGGGTTTCGGGCAAGTTGGTTCCGGGGATGGTGACTGGATAGCCGTTGAACTGTGCGGTCAGCTCTAAGGGCACGACGGCCCACAACTCAAACAACGCCCGTAATTGCAAGGGGTTGAGGCTGACTTCGTAGAGGAATACGAGCAGGTTGACCCCAATTAGCCCGTAGGTCACATAGGCTGTGCGGCGGGTGGGATTGTCGTCGCCAATGGGAAACATGCGCGATGATCGGGCTGGCTCGATCCAATTGATTTGTCAGGATCCTAGCGCGATCGCCCCTAGCCCGAAGACACCGACAACATCGATCGGGACAAGGCCCCACCACCGGAGCCGGCCGGCCCACCCCCCACCGGATTTGGCGGCGGGCCGTGGCCATTGGTGGGTTCCCGGTGCAGTTCCAAGCGCTCCAAATTGAGGCGATAGCCCACATTGCGAACTGTTTGGATGGTGCTGGGTTGGCGGGGATCGGCCTCCAGCTTTTTGCGCAGGGATAGCACATGGGTATCGACCGTGCGTGGATTGTCGATCGACTCAGGCCAAGCCCGCTGCAAAATTTCCGCCCGACTGAGGGGCACGCCGCCCGCCTGGGCCAGGGCATAGAGCAGGCTAAATTCCTGGGGAGTCAGCTCGATCGCCCGTTCAAACAGCCAAACCCGCCGCTGAATTAGATCAATCCGCAACACGCCACAGTCCAGCAGGGCCGGAGCCGATCGCGATCGGCCCCGACGCACCAGCGCCTGCACCCGCGCCAAAAACTCCTGCATCCCAAACGGCTTACGCAGATAATCATCGGCCCCTGCCCGCAGGGCCGCCACCGCATCCGCCTCGCCCGATCGCGCCGAAATCATCAGCACCATCGGCTGCTGAACCCGTTGCAACCAGGCACAGAATTCCAAACCATCCCCATCGGGCAAATCGGGATCCAGCACAACCAACATTGGCCGTTGGGCCTGGGCCACGTCCCGTGCTTGCTGAAGCGTTGCTGACGGACAAACCACGTAGCCCAGTTGTTGTAAGTGCCACCCCAACAACGAGCGTAGGTGTGGATTCGTCTCAATAATCTGAATGCTAATAGGAGCCACAGGCTTGATTCAACTCGTTGTTGCCCAATGCGGCAGCAGATTCGAGAATTACCCTGTAGCCTAGCAAGGATTTTTTGGACTATTTGTAGCCGAAACTACGCAGATTTAAACTTCATCGTCAATCTGCCTTTTCCAGGAGCGTTGTTAGGAAATCGTTCAGCCCCCTTAGTGATCGAAATGATGGCTCAATTGCCTATCCCCAAACCACTTTCGCCATTGATAGCAATGATCGTTTGGGTTGATGCCTAGGTCAAATTGACTCAGGGGTTACCAATTTTCATGCCCCTTGGATGATCAAAGGAGCGGACTGGGTTTTCGATGGAGAAGGCCTTAGGAGGCGACCTCTTGCCGACATCTTGATCTCGCTACCAAAGATCTTTTTTGCCCCGCAGACGGGTAAAGGTACGAACGGGATCATCTGTGGCCATGGCCGCTTGGACGGCAGGACTATCCCAACGCAGAAAAGGGTTGGTTTGTTTTTCTTGGCCCAGGCTGAGGGGAACGGTGGGTTGCTGGCGCGATCGCGCGAGGCGAGTTTCCTGGAGGCGTTGTTGCAGCGCGGGGTTTTGGGGTTCGATGGTTTGGGCAAATTCCAGGTTGCCCAGGGTGTATTCATGGGCACACCAAATCCGGGTGCTGTCTGGCAGTTGGCGCAGTTGATCGATCGACTGGAGCATTTCGGCCGGTGTGCCCTCAAAGAGGCGACCGCAGCCGGCCCCAAAAATCACATCCCCGGAAAATAAATCGCCCCAACCATCACTGTCGGGGCCGTTGGCGGGAGCGAAGTAATAGGCCACATGGGCGCGGGTGTGGCCGGGCACAAAGAACACTTGAGCGGTGCGATCGGCAAAGGGAATTGTTTCGCCCCCTTCCAAAAACACCTGTTGCGCGGGAATTCGCCCCCGATCGCGCGCGCCCCCATAGACCACCAGCTCGGGAAAGGCCTGCAAGAGGGCCGGTGTGCCCCCCACATGATCACGGTGGTGATGGGTGTTAAAAATTGTGGTGAGGCGGCAATTGAGGGCTGCCAGCCGATCGAGCACCGGTTGTGCTTCCGCCGGATCCACCACGGCGGCCTCTTGACGAGCGCGATCGACTAACAAAAAGATATAGTTGTCCAACAGAGCCGGAATGCGTTCGACGTACATTGGGGTGCGAAATAGAATTAACAACAGACCCCCCACCGCGCGAAGAGCGCGCAAGCGGCGAAAATCGCGGCGGATCGGCCTTGCGACCTCTTCGACATCAGCGTCAATGGCGACGAAAGCGACAGAATTCGACCTTCAGCCAATTCTCGATCGCTTAGATGGAGTCGAGGCGATTCCCCGGCAAGATTACCTGAGCCTGGCCAACTGCCTTCTCAGTGATTTTAAGATGACTGACGATCAGCGGCGGCAAGTGTCCAGGCTCTTTGACCTGGTGAAGTTGGGGCGGGTGCGAATTGTGCATCCATAGGCTGGTCTGGCCATAAGTTTGGCCTGGCCGAGCGATCTAGACCGTCAGAACCCTTGAGCAGATTGGCAAGTTGGCTGATCTGCGGTGGTTCCTCGCCCTTTTGCTGCTGTGCCGCTGATGTCTGTTTTTTCCAAGTCTCAACCCTCGGCCCAACCGCGCCAAGTCACCATTCTGGTGAGCGATCTGTCCACCAAGGGGGTCGGCCGTTGGGGCGGTGCGGTACGCACGTTTTTGTTGGCCCAAGCGCTCGATCGCCTGGGTTATCGAATCCAGATCGTGGGGTCGGTGTTTGGGGAGTTGGGAACGTTGCCCGCTCCGCCCCACTGGCAGGTGGTGACCGTGCCGGGTTGCCCCTATCCCGGCTACTTTCGCTCGATCGCCCGGCTTTGGCCCCAAATTACCGGCGACATTATCTATGCCCAAAAGCTGAAGCCCAGCAGCTACGGCTTGGGGCTGCTGAAGGCGATCGCCCATCGACGGCCGGTGATTGTGGATATTGATGATTGGGAATTGAGCTGGCACGGGGGCGATCACTATCGCTATCGGCTGCGGCCGCGCAAATTTCTGCGCGACTTGCTGGGCAAAGATGGGGAACTGCGCCGGCCCGATCATCCCCTCTATCTCCAGGCGATCGAGTCTTGGGCCCACCACGCCACGGCAATTACGGTGAATACCTTGGCGTTGCAGCAACGGTTTGGTGGGGTTTTGATTCCCAGCGGCAAGGACACGGCCCTGTTTGATCCCGATCGATTCGATCCCGTTGCCGCTCGATCGCGCCAAGGCTGGCAAGACTACAAAATTTTGATGTTTCCAGGAGCCACCCGCCCCTACAAGGGCGTTGAAGACTTGCTTGAGGCCTTAGATCAGCTCAACGATCCACAAATTCGGCTGGTGATCGTGGGGGGCAGTCCCTACGATGACTATGACCAGCAACTACAGGCCCGCTGGGGCCGATGGCTGATCTATTTACCCAAACAACCCGCCTCGGAAATGCCAGGGGTGGTGGCGGCGGCCCATGCGGTGGTGGTTCCCCAGCGGGACACCCCGGAAACCCGCGCCCAATTTCCCCTGAAGCTGACGGATGGCATGGCCATGGGCAAGCCGGTCATTGCCACCCGCGTGGGTGATATTCCGCAATTGCTGGGGGATACGGGGCTGTTGGTGGAACCCAGCCAGCCTCCCCAACTGGCCCAAGCCATTCGCCAGGTGTTGGATGATCCGGAACAATCGGGGGCGATCGGGCGGCGGGCCCGACAGCGCTGCATTGAACACTACAGCCTGGAAGCGATGGCCACGGGTCTGCACCAAATTCTCGATCGATGCTAGGGCGGCGAGGCGGGGCTGCTGCGGGCCGGTGGCCAAGAAGCGGTGGCGGTCGCCCCCCATCGGGCCAATGCCCGGCCTAAAATTCAGATGCGCATTTCTCCAGATCCCCGGGGCGATCGCATCAGGATGTTGCATCAGGTTTTGCCTGATGGGTTCTTGGCTGGTTTTTAGCCACCGCTGCCTCTTTTGGGTAGACCCCGTTCCTTTTTTCTTGTGATCCAATGGCCCGACGCAAATTCCTTTGGCAACTGATTCGGCGCTATCCCCGACAAGCCGCTTGGACGATGATCATGGGCTTCTCGGGGGCCCTGTTCAACGGGGTAAGCACGGCGCTGATTGTGCCAGTGGTGCTGCGCTTTTTGGGCCAGGAAATGGTGCTGTCCGGCGGGCCGCCCATTTTGCGCAAACTTTTTTCGCCCTTTGAGGGACTGCCCGCGGCCTACCAGCCGATCGCCATGGCCGTGGCGGTGGTGGGCACGATCGCCCTCAAAAACCTGGCCACCTACCTCAGCGCCTTGGCCGTCGGAATTTTGCAGCGATCGCTGGCGGCTGACCTGCGAATGAACGCCATTCAGTTGCTGCTGGATGTGAATCTCAGCTACTTTGCTCGCACCCGTGTGGGCGACATCAACAACCGCCTGGGGAATGAAATTGGGCGGGTTTCGGCCACGGTGGCCAATTTGCTGCAATTGGTGGCCACCGTGGTCTCGATCCTGGTGATGGTGGGGCTGTTGTTGCTGCTGTCTTGGCAACTGACGGTGGTGGCCACGGTGTTGTTTGCGGGGGTGGTGTGGATTAATCAGCTTTATGTCAACCAGTCCCGCCAACTGGGGAAGGATGTGTCCCAAACCTCCAAGGACTATTCCGTGGCCCTGCTGGAGATTTTGGGCGGGATGCGGTTGGTGCGATCGGCTGCCATGGAGGCGCGGGAGTTCGATCGAATGCTGCGGCTAACCAAGGCCCGGGAGGCCGCGGAGTTTAAATCCCAGGCCAACTCGATCGCGATCGCCCCGGTCACGGAAGTGGTGAGCGTGGTGATGCTAATGGCGATCGTGGGCATCAGTCGCTGGCTGTTTGCGGATCAGCTCAGCGCCCTATCCACGGTGCTGCTAACCTATCTGACGCTGCTGTTTCGGCTGCTACCCCTGGTGGCCCAGCTCAACCGGTTGCGGGGCCAGTTGGCCAACACGGCCGCCAGTGTGGACGTGGTGGAAGACTTTTTGCGATCGAGCAACAAGACCTTTTTGGCCAATGGTTCCACCCCCTTCACGGGACTGCACCAGGATATTCGGTTTGAAAATCTCAGCTTTGCCTACGAAGGCAGCAGCGAGCTGACCCTCCAAGACATCACCCTCACCTTGCCCCGGGGCACAACCTTGGCCCTGGTGGGCAGCTCCGGAGCCGGGAAATCAACCCTCGTGGAGCTAGTGCCTCGGTTTGCCGATCCCACGGCGGGGCGGATCCTCATCGATGGTCAAGACTTACGCAGCTTTGACGTGCGATCGCTCCGGCGATCCTTGGGCATTGTCAGCCAGGAAACCTTTCTGTTTAACGACACCATCCGCAATAACATCGCCTACCCCATGCCCACGGCCACCGATGAGGAGGTGATTGCCGCTGCCAAATTGGCCAACGCCATGGAATTTATTGAGCGAATGCCGCGCGGCCTGGAAACCACCATTGGAGATCGGGGTGTGATGTTGTCGGGGGGGCAACGGCAGCGGCTGGCAATCGCCCGGGCCTTGCTGCAAAATCCCCCAGTTCTGATTTTGGATGAGGCCACCAGCGCCCTAGATACGGTGTCTGAGCGGTTGGTGCAGGAGGCGATCGAAACCCTCAGCCGCGATCGCACCGTGATCGCCATTGCCCACCGCCTCTCCACCGTGCAGCGGGCCCACCAAATCGCTGTCCTGGACAAGGGGCGCGTGGTGGAAGTGGGCAACCATGCGGAACTGCTGGCCAAGGGCGGAGCCTACGCCAAGCTCTACACCATGCAGTTTGGCAATGCCCGGGTGCAGCAGCCGATGGCCACCGCCAGCGAAACCTTCAACCGCACCTCCTACGAAATTCGCACCCGGCTCAACATCACCGTCGGCTCCCTGCAATTGCTGGTGGATGACCTGGTGGACAGCAACGAGGAACGTCAAGAACTCCTGCGCGAATCCTATCGATCGGCCATTCGGATGTTGAGCACCATGGAGTTGTTTGAAGACGCGCTGCAAGTTCAGCGATCGTTCTACAGCGACTCGGGAGGTGGGGGCATGGATCGCTATGAAACCTTTGCCCAAATTTCCTATCAGGTGCGATCGCGCCTCAGCGAAATTATTGGGGCCCTGCGGCTCATTTTGGATGACTTGACCGATGATCCCGAAGAGGACGAACGGATTTTGAACGATACCTACGCCGCCGCCCTGGAAATTTTGAACATCCTCGAATCCCTAGAAGCCACGGGCAATCAAGCCTAGGGGCCGATCGGGCAATGGGCCACCCTCCCAACGGAAGATGGCCCAAACAGCAATTGGCGACCCGTGAACGATCTCTCCAGCCGTCGATCGCCCGCCCTAAGCGTCCGTGGGCAGCAGGCTGACGATTTTGTCCACAAAGGCTTGGTGATCGACCACGGGCTTGGAAATGTAGTCATCCGCGCCACTTTCGGACAGGAAATTTTCCCGATCGCCTTCCATGGCGTGGGCCGTCACCAAAATGATGGGCAGCTTGGCCGTGGCCGGATCCCCCTTCAACATTTGGGTGATTTTAATGCCATCAACCGATTTGCCCTCATAGGTGCTGTGGGCCAAGGAAACGTCCATCAAGATGATGTCCGCTTCGCCCGCCCGGGCAATCTTCACGACCTCTTCCACATCTTCTGTGTGCTGCACGGCCAGGCCGCCCCGCTTGGTCAAAATTTTGGAGAAGACGCGTGCATTAATTGGGTCGTCTTCAACGATCAAAACCGTTTTCATCGAGCAAGTTGCGCCAAACGCGAGGCTGTCTAGTTGTTATGCTATGCCTCATTGCTCTTTCCGTGCAAGCGACTGCTGATTAATCCTCGTCTTTCTTGCGATTTTTAATTTCGCTCACCCCTTGGCCGTTTTTTGGACTGGACTCGCCTGATGACCGCGCAACTCAACCTTCTTGGCTCTGGGCAAATCATTCCGACTTCGCTGCATGGGGAAATGCAGCGATCGTATTTGGAATACGCCATGAGTACGATCGTCGGCCGGGCCCTGCCGGATGCGCGGGATGGCCTCAAGCCGGTGCATCGGCGGATTTTGTACGCGATGCATGAGTTGGGGTTAACGCCCGATCGCCCCTTTCGCAAATGTGCCCGGGTGGTGGGGGATGTGCTGGGGAAATATCACCCCCACGGAGACAAGGCGGTTTATGACGCGCTGGTGCGGATGGTGCAGAGCTTTTCCATGCGCTATCCCCTGTTGCAGGGCCATGGCAATTTTGGCTCGATCGACGACGATCCACCGGCCGCCATGCGCTATACGGAAACCCGATTGGCGGAAATTGCCCAGGTTTCAGCCCTGGCAAACCTGAGCGAGGCCACCGTTAACTTTGCGCCCAATTTCGACAGTTCCCAACAGGAACCGGTGGTGTTGCCGGTGCAGTTGCCCCTGCTGTTGCTGAATGGCTGTTCGGGCATTGCCGTGGGCATGGCCACCAATATTCCCCCGCACCACCTGGGCGAGTTGGTGGATGGGTTGGTGGCGCTGATCGATCGCCCGGACTTAACCGATGCGCAACTGTGGAAACTGATTCCGGGCCCCGACTTCCCCACCGGGGGCGAAATTATCGGCACCAAGGGCATTGAGGATGCCTACCGCACCGGCAAGGGCAGCATTGTCCTGCGGGGGGTGACCCATGTGGAGGAAATTCCCGGCGGGCGGGGTCGCCAAAAACGGACGGCGATCGTGGTGACGGAGTTGCCCTACCAAACCAACAAGGCCAGTTGGCTAGAAAAAATGGCCGAGTTGGTGAACCTGGGCAAGCTGACGGGCATCAGCGACTTGCGGGATGAGAGCGATCGCGACGGAATTCGGGTTGTCATTGAACTGAAGCGGGAGGCGGAACCGGCGGCGGTTTTGAAGCAGCTTTATCGCCAAACGGATTTGCAGTCCACCTTTGGCATGATTCTGCTGGCCATTGTCGATCGCCAGCCCCAGCAGTTGAGCCTGAAGCAGGCCCTCCAGGTCTTTTTGGCGTTCCGGGAAGAAACCCTGACCAAGCAATTGACGGCCGATCGCGAGCAGGTGGCCGATCGATTGGAGTTGGTGGAAGGGTTAGTGCTGGCCCTGGATCATTTGGATGAAACGATCGAGATTTTGCGGTTTGCCCCGGACGGAACCACCGCCCAGGCACAGTTGGCCGTGCGGCTGGGCATGAGCGATTCCCAGGCCCAGGCGGTGTTGGGAATGCCCATGCGGCGACTGACGGGACTGGAGCGCCAAAAGCTGTTGGAGGAACGGGAAACCCTGCGATCGCGCCTAGCAGAGCTGTCGAATTTGCTGGACGATCGACAAGAACGGCTGAAATTCCTGAAAAAAGACCTGCGATCGTTCAAAAAGAAATTTGCCGATCCGCGCCGCACCCGAATTTTGGATGAAGCGACGGTGCAGGCGACCACGGAATCGCCAGCGATAGCGGCTCCCACGGCTCCGGAACCGGCAATTGTGGAACTGAGCGATCGGGGTTATGTGCGGCGGGTTCCGCCCAAGCGACGGCGCAGCGAACCCACGCCGGGCGAGCTGACGGAACGGGATGAGGCCGCCGTACAGACCTTTAATACGCAAACCGATCAGGAATTGTTAGTGCTCACCCGATCGGGCAAGGCCTATAGCCTACGGGTGGGCGACATTCCCCCTATTAGCAAAAAAGCGCCCCGAGGATTGCCCCTGGTCACCCTCCTGCCGGAATCGGCCCGATCGACCGCCCTGCAAAGTGCGGATGATTCGGTGGCGGCCCTGGCCCGGGAAATTGTGGCCGTGTTGTCCTTGGACTTTGCCGATCGCCCCAATCCGCCCCAGGATTTGATTGTGCTCACTCAGCAAGGGCGGGTGAAGCGCTTGGCCCTGGGGGAATTTGAGCGAATTACCGGGCGGGGCCTGGTGGCCCTGAAGCTGAAGGAGGGCGATCAGTTGGTGGCCGCCGCCTTGGGATCCGAGGGCGATCGGCTGGTGGTGGCCACTTCCATGGGCCGAGGCATGATTGTGCCCCTGGACGCGGTTACCCTACCGGTCAGCAACCGCAACACCCAAGGAGCCTTGGCCACGAAGGTGAGCCGATCGGAACGGTTGTTGGGCTGTTGCACCTTAAGCCCGGGGCAAACCCTGGCCCTGATCACCGAGCGGGGCTATGGCAAGCAACTACGGGTGGATCGCCTGCGCTTGAATGAATTGGGCGAAGCGGGCAGTAATTTCCTGACCCTGGCGCGGGGCGATCGGCTGGCGGCCATGGCTCCGGTGGCCGATCGCGGGCTGTGGTGGATCAGCACCAGCACGGGTCGATCGGGCGGCTTAGCTTGGGCCGATTTCCCCGTTCTGGGCCGCGAAGATCAGGGCGATCGGCTGGTGAAACTGGCCAGCACTGAGGCCATTAGCGGGGCGATCGCCCTGTAGCTCAAGATCTTCACTGGGCGCTTTGTTTAGGCTCGGGCGCAGTTGGCCCTAGTGGCGTGGCTGCCTTAATTCGCTGGGTTAAATTACATGGCTGTTACCGTCACCTGATCGCTAAGCAGCAAGGGGCTTAAGCCCCTTGTTACCACGACTGGCTCCACAACTTTGACCCAATGTATTAAGCCTGTCGCGCTACTAGCTGTTTTGGGAATTGGACGGTAAGAGGGTCGATCCGGATCCTTTGCCGTCCAATTCGCGACTGGCATTCAGTTTTTGATTCAGCTCCCGAATCCGACGGGAGAGCAGCCGAATCACATTCACCGCAATATCGGGAGTTTCGTCGATCGCGTCGTAGAGCTGCTGTTGGGTCAGCATCAAACATTCGCAGGGTTCGATCGTCGTGACGGAGGCCGATCGGGGTTCCGCATCAAACAGCGACATTTCCCCAAAAAAGGATCCTTTCCCTAGATGGGCCAAATCTCGATCGTTCAGATGCACCCGCACCCGTCCCGACACCACAATGTAGAGCGATCGCCCCTCTTGCCCCTGCGTGAAGATCGTTTGCTTGGCAGAAAACGATAACTCATCCATGCAGGAAGCTAACCGCACGAGGAACTCGTCGCGCAGTTCTTTAAAGATCGGGACTTCGCGGATAAAGAGCAGGCGATCGACGCTAGTGAGCATGAGCGGCTAGGCGCGGTGGGTCAAGCAGCAGGCCCCAGGCGGTCAATGACTCAAAGCTGGTTGATGCACCGCGAGGGCAAGGCTGGAGGTGAAACGACATGATGAAGGCTCAACACCCCGCTATCTTATCCCGCTTTGTGGGAGTGGCGAGTGCTGGGCTGGGGGTTCTTCGCGGGCAGAGTTCAATCAACCCGGAGCCACCCCAGTCCCTAGGCAGGGCCCGAAGCCTCGGCGGACTTGGTGGGCAGGGCAACGCCCAACCCCTGGGCCAGATGTTGCACTTGGGCTAGAACCAGGCGATCGGGATCATGCACCATCCGGGGCAAAATTTCCGCCAACATCCGCTGAGAAGCCAACTCCAAATAGGCTAGCACCGCTTCCCGCACAAAGCCGCGTGGGTGACGCAAACAGGCCAGGGTTTGATCCGTCGTCAAGCTCCAGCGCAAAGACCGCGCCACATGGAAGCAACAGGCCAAGGGCCAATCGGACAGGAAATAGCGCAAATCCAAAAGCCGCCGCACCCGATCGCGCGGGGGCATGGGTTGGTAATGCATCAGCTCATTCACCGCCGCCAGCCGATCGCGATCGTTGGCGGAGTCAAAAATTCCCAACACCGCCCGCTTACTGGGAATATCCAGCGTATTATCCAAAATCTCCAAGCCCCGAGCCACGGACTCCCGCGACCCCGATCGCAAATTAAAGGAAGCCGCTTGAATCGACCCGATCGGATAGAGGAACTTCATCAGGGAAAAGAGCCGTTCATGGGCATCCTGAATCGAATCGCGCAGGGACTGGCGCAGCAGATCCGCCTCCCGCCCCGTGAGGGACGCTTCCGACAAATCCACCAGCGCCGCCGCCAGTTGCCCCACGTAGCGCAACTCCTGGTCGATCGCCATTTCCACCCCACTTCGCCCAATCCGCCGCAACACGCCCTCAATCCCCGCGTCATCGGGCAGCTTCAGCAGGGTGCGCATAATCGTTTGGCGGGTGGCTCCCCAGGACACCAACAACCGCGACACCAAAATATCCAAGGCTTCTGAGGTGCTAATGCGCCCGATCGCCCCCCAGGCCTGCATCCGCATCAGATCCGGCTTATGGCAGTCCTCCGCCATTTCCAACAGCATCGGCAGCACCTCATGCTCCAGCTTGGTCAACCCGCGCAGGGCAGATTCCCGGGTGCTCTTGTAATTCAGCCCCCGCAACAGGGCCGGGTAATAGTCTTCCAGCCGGGCCGAGGCAATCACTTCCAGCAGGGCGCAACGCACCTCTACCGATGAATCTTGAAGCAAATCCGGCACATACAACCGCAGGGCCTGGAGATAGGCCGCCTCGCCCAAGGCCCGACAACCCATCACCCGCTCTCGCACATCGCCGCTGGTGAGCATTCGGCGCAAACTGTTGGTGGCTTCGGCCTTTTGGCTTGCAGACCCACGGCGCATGATTAACGAGGCCGCCGTACCCCGCACCATGGGATCCACCTCCGGCCGCAGGTAGGGCTGCAAATGGCGCACATCCTGATCGGATTCCGTAATCCAGACGTAGCGCAGGGCCGCCGCCAGTACCTCCGGCGGTGGTTGCTGGACGATCAGGGCCCGCACTTGCGCGAGATAGTCCGTTTGGGGCCGCTCCAGCATCACTTCCAAACATTGCTTTTGCAGCACGGGCGGAAACCCGGTCAGCAGGGGAGCCAGCACTTCACTGGCCCGCTCGGGGTCAATGCGGCTCAGGAGTTCAATGCACGATCGCTTATCTTCGGGGGTGGTTCCCGGTTGCACCAGGGCCTCAATCACCGCCTGGCGCAGGGTGGAAGAGTCCACATCCATCGTGCCCAGCCGGCCCCGCTCGGCGCTGATCACCAACAGGCTGATGTAGCGCGATCGCAACCCCAACACCGCCACCACCCAGAGCACCGCCAAAATGACGATCGCCCCCAGCACAATCCAGCTTTGGGCTTCCAGGTAGTCTGGCGGTAAAAAGTGCTTGCAAACAAACACCGTTCCCAAAATCAGCAGCCCCGCCAGCCCCGTGGAGAGTGACTCAAACACGCCACGAACCCGGGCTTGGATGCTGCCCCGCACGCTGTCGGGAATGGGCTGGAACAGCACTGGGTTGGTGCTGGCAAAGAGGGTGTAGCGCAGCAGCTCATCCATGAACTTCAGGCCGATCGCCCCGAGGAACGCGCCCGAAAAGCCATGGGCCGCTAGCGGAATGCTCAACAGGGCCAAAACCCCAGAAATCAGCACCGCCGTGGGCAAAATGGCCGCCGATCGGAACAGGCCAATCCGCTCGATCGCCCGACTGGATACCAGCCATTGGGTCAGCAACTCCGCCAACCCCAACACCCCGTTAAACAGGCCCAAAAAACTGGCAATCTCGCTGGCCACGTCACCCCCGGTACCCGTGCCCGCCGTCGTTTTGCTCTGCAACTCCAGTCGATCAAAAAACTGAAATTCCACCAGCAGAAACAACACCTGCGCCAGCATGAAAAAGGCCACCAGCCAGCCCGCATAGCTGCGCAGGGGCCCCTGCAGCCGGCGATTGGAATCCGCCTGGGACTCTTCGGTGTAGCGACTGGGGGAATCGGGGAAGGCCTGACTGTAGGCCCGGCCCAGATAAAACAAAATGCCGCCCCCAAAGGCGATCGTGGCGGCTGCCAACAGCAACACATTCGGCAGCCCCACCCAATCCAACAGCACCGGCAGCGAAAAACCGCTGATCACATCCGCCACCAGCACACCACTGCTGATGAGGGGATAGGTGCGCTTAATTTCCCGAATGTTAAAAAGCTGGTTGGCGGTGATGGAGGTGTTGATGTCGTTGAGCACATAGGTCACATCCAGCCACAGCCGCATCACAAAAACCGTGATCGCCGCCAGGTGCTCAATGCCCAGTCCCGCCCGAAAGGCCACCAGGGGCAGGGCAATCAAAATTGGAATCAAGACGATCGTCTGACGCAGGGGAATAACCTTCTGCATCAGGGAATAGGCAAAGCCCATCAAGGCCCCGATCGCCGCGTTGCCCAAATAAATGAGCGGCAGGCCCACGGCCCCGTAGCGATCGACAAACAGACCCGCCGTGCTGTTATCCAGCCAACTCAACCCCACGGTGGTGGTGGTGTAGAAGGCGAACATCAACCAAGTGCGTTCCCCTTCTTCGGGCCGAAGGTTCAGCCAGCGCAGCACCTGTTGCCATGCGCCGCCTCGGGTTCCCTGATAGTTGGCATCCATGGGCGATCGGTCAATCAAATGGAGTGGGCGGACGGGCAAGGGCAGAGGGGCGCGCGATCGCACGCCCCCCACCACACAAGGGTGACAAAACCATGGACGGCTCGTCAATCTAATGATCACGGCTGGGCCCAGGGGCCCCCGCGTGCCATCACCCAGTTTTCACCCCTGGCCATCCTTGCCGAAGGTTACTTTTCCCGCTTGGGTGACAGCAGCATCATCATATTGCGGCCTTCCCGCTTCGGTGCTTGCTGCACCTCAGCCACTTCTTGCAGATCCTGCATCATTTGATTGAGCAAGGTTTCCGCCAGGTGGGCGTGCTGAATTTCCCGCCCCCGGAAGGTGATCGTAGCCTTCACTTTGTCGCCGGCCTTGAGGAAGCGTTCAGCGGCGCGGATCCGCACTTGGTAATCGTGCGGGTCGATTTTGTAGCGCATCTTGACTTCTTTCACGTCAGCCGTATGCTGCTTCTTCTTGGCCTCGCGCGCCTTCTTTTCTTGCTCAAACTTATATTTGCCGTAGTCCATGATCCGGCAAACGGGCGGCACGGCCTTGTCACTAATCAGCACGAGGTCTAGTTCCTTTTCCTCGGCCATGCGGCGTGCGTCGTAGGTGGGGATGATTCCAACCTGTGCGCCGTCTGCATCAATCAGGCGCACTTCGGGAAAGCGGATGTTTTCGTTGATGGGGGGAAGATTCGCGGGTTTGCGTTTGTCGATGACTGGTGGCATTGGTGAAATGGATTCTGGGGTAGCGCGATCGCTGTGAATGGAGCTTTTGAAGTTTGTTTAGGCTGGGCCAGCGTTGCTAAGGCGGGAAACAGCCGATCGCATGGGGCGATTGAGGCGATTTGCTTCCGTCTTAGCACGATCGAGCAATCAATTGAATGGTGTCGAACGGTATTGAACCATTCAGCGTCTGGCTGCTGCGGGACAGACTTGGCCCAAAACAACAGAGACTGCCACCTATTTTACTCTGTGCCAGGGGTGGATGGGATGAGGGACTTTTCGGGCGATCGCGCCTTGGAAATAGGGGGTTTGATCGGCTAAGGTGCAGCTAAGGATGTCAATAAACTCGCAAGATTTCTTAGTATTTGATCCAGGCAACTGAATCATGATGGTCTTTGTGATCCAGTGCCTCGATCGAGGCCGTTCGATCATCAAGGCCGCTCGATCAAAAGTATTCGGCCACAGCACCCCATGAACGCAACTCCACTGGCCACAACCGACCCGCAACCCCCAGTCCCTCAATGCCCGGCGCGATCGTGGGTCGATCGCGTGGGCGATCGGCGTGATTGGGTTTGGCGCGGTTGGTCAACCCGCTACAGTTTCCTGCCCGGCCCGGCGGTGAATGGCGGGCCGCCCATTTTGTTGCTGCATGGGTTTGGGGCCTCGATCGGCTATTGGCGCTCCAACATGGAAGCCCTGGCCACTCACCATCCGGTTTATGCCCTCGATTTGGTTGGCTTTGGCGCATCTTGCAAGCCGTTGGTGGCCTACGATGCTTACTTTTGGGCGGAGCAGGTGCGGGAGTTTTGGCAAACCTTCATTGGGGTTCCGGCGGTGGTGGTGGGCAACTCGATCGGCTCGGCCATTGCCCTCACGGTGGCGGAATGCTACCCCGAAATGGTTTGTGGGGCCGTGGCGATTAGCTTGCCCGATCCATCCATGCGCGAGGAAATTATTCCCAGGGCACTGCGCCCACTGGTGCTGGGGCTGGAGAATTTAGTGGCTTCTCCCTGGCTGTTGCAGGCTGTTTTTTATGGGGTGCGCCGGCCGGCCGTGGTGCGGCGCTGGGCTGGCTTGGCTTGGGGAGATCCCGGAGCGATCGATTCGGAGTTGGTGGAAATTTTGACAGAGCCGGCCCGCGATCAGGGGGCGGCCCGCACCTTTGCCCAAATCATCCGCGCCATGGCCAGCAGCCGGTTTTCGCCCCCCATTCGGCGGGTGTTGAACCACATCCAAATTCCGGTGCTCCTGTTGTGGGGCACGCGCGATCGACTCATTCCCTTCGCCCTCTCCCAACAATTTGTCGGTTGTTCACCGCGTTTGGAATTTGTGCCGATCGAGGGAGCGGGTCATTGTCCCCACGATGAAGCGCCCGATCGAGTGAATGCCCTCTTGCGCCAATGGCTCGATCGACTGGGGCGATCGACCGACGCGGCAGGAGAGAACTAGGCTGCGAACCAGACAAAACCCCGGTAACACGACCGAGAAAGCGGGGTTTAGGGCATTGATCGGCGACCTATCCATTGCATAATGGGGTCAACCTTTCGCATCGGGAGCAGCGGCATCGTGGGCATCGTCGTAGAAAACGTCACCAAACGCTTTGGCGATTTCCTGGCCGTCGATAACGTCAGCCTTAGCTTAGAGTCCGGTTCGCTGGTGGCCCTGTTGGGTGCTTCGGGATCCGGTAAATCAACCCTGCTGCGGTTGATTGCCGGTCTCGAAAAGCCGGACAGCGGGCGAATTTGGCTCACCGGCAAAGATGCCACCGACCAAACCGTACAAGAACGCAACATCGGCTTTGTGTTTCAGCACTACGCCCTGTTTAAACACATGACCGTGCGCCAAAACATTGGCTTTGGGTTGGAATTACAAAAGACCGATCGCGCCAAGGTTCGCCAGCGAGTCGATGAGCTGCTGGAGTTGGTGCAGCTTTCGGGGTTGGGCGATCGCTACCCCTCCCAACTGTCCGGCGGCCAACGACAGCGGGTGGCTCTGGCGCGGGCGTTGGCTGTGGAACCGAAAGTGTTGCTGTTGGATGAACCCTTTGGGGCATTGGATGCGAGGGTGCGCAAGGATTTGCGGGCCTGGTTACGGCGTTTGCACGACGAAGTGCATGTGACCACGGTTTTTGTGACCCACGACCAAGAGGAAGCGATGGAAGTGGCCGATGAGATCGTGATTGTGAATCATGGGCGCATTGAACAAATTGGCTCGCCCGCTGAAATTTACGATCGCCCCGCCACGCCTTTTGTGATGAAGTTCATTGGGCCGGTGAACATCCTGCCCAGCGATTCCCAAATCTTCCAGGCTCACGGCATTGATTCTACGGAACCGGAAATTTTCCTGCGGCCTCATGATGTGGTGATTGAACTAGCACCGGACACGGCCACGGCTCCGGCCCGCATTAGTCGGCTAGTGCATTTGGGTTGGGAAATTCAGGCAGAATTGGTGTTGGATGATGGGCAGGTGATGACGGCCCATCTGACGCGGGAACGATTTGATGAATTAGATCTTTCGCCCCAGCAGCGGGTTTACGTCAAGCCCAAGGGAGCAAAGGCGTTTCCGCTGCATTATTCGATCTAACTCTGTCCAATGCGGCCTGAATTACCCTGCTTAATTAATTCATTCGATCGATCGATTGATTTGATCGATTGGTTGGGTCAATGCGCCTTAAGCTGCGCTGCCTAAATTACACCGATTGCCATTACACCGATTGCAACAGAGACTGACCCAAGTAGCTGTCGCGATCGGGCACGCCAGGAAGGGCAAAGAAATAGCCGCCCCCGATCGGCTTAATGTATTCCTCCAAGGGTTCACCATTCAGCCGATTTTGAATGGCTTCAAAGCCAGTTTTCACATCCTGTTGAAAGGCCAAAAAGAGCAAGCCCATGTCCAACTGACCGGCGCGATCGATATCGCGGGAATAGTGGAATCCCTTGCGCAAAATTTGATGCTCTCCCATGCCGGGATTGCGCGGATTTGCCAACCGAATATGGGAATCGAGGGGAATTGCTTTGCCAGCCCGTTGATAGTTTGGAATCTCTTCCTCGTGGCGGTAACCCAAGGGCGCACCGCTACTGCGCGATCGCCCCATCACCGCTTCTTGCTCATCCAAGGGAGTTCGATCCCAAAACTCCACAAACATCCGAATAATTCGCACCACGTGATAGGAACCGCCGACCGTCCAGGCCGGTTCTGGGCTGTTACGAGAAACCCAAACCAATCGGTTCATTAACTTCTCGTCTTTCGGGTTCGGGTTCACCGTGCCGTCCTTGAACCCCAACAGGTTGCGCACGGTGGTGCGGCGGGGATGGGGGTCGCGATCGGGCTGTTGGAAACCGGCCATTTGCCAACGCAAAACCACCAACCCCGACAACTGCTTTAGGATGTCGCGCAGGGCGTGGATGTTGGTTTCTTCGTGGTTGGCGCAAAACTGCAAGAGCAAGTCGCCATGGCAAAGCTGGGGATCGAGGCGATCGTTCGGGAAATTGGGCATTTCCGTCAAATGACGGGGTTTGGCGGCGGCCAGGCCGTAGCGTTGATCAAACAGAGAGGCCCCCACGGAAACGGTGACCGTGAGCCGATCGGCGGGAAATTCGTCGCCCAAAATACCGGAGCCGCTGGGGGGATAGCGCTGATCCAAGGGCTTCAGGGCACCACCAGCCATCAAATAGGCAATGCGATCGGTCAGGGTTTGAAACAGTTGAGTCAGTTCCTGGCGATCGCGTGCGGTCACGTCCAGAGCCACCACCAAAGCAGCGGCCACATCCGGTGTGGCGATGCCCGGTTGGTGAGGGCCCCAAAAGGGAATCGCCTCCGCCAGGGCAGCGGCTTCGGAGCGATCGCCCCACCAACGCTGACCCTGCCACAGGCCCAGGCCTGCACCAACGGCGATCGCCAATCCCCGTCCCAGGAGTTGCCGCCGACTCCAGGAAAAGCGTGGTTTTACCATGAATCTTCCCTCAGAAATTTCCTCAAAAACGATGTTTGCTCCGTTGGTATAGCAGGCAGGAATAACGGTTATTTAGCCCTAAACACCGATTACGCCCCGTAGTTTGGAAATGTTTTCCGCAAGCTTGGCCAAATCTGCCTGTAAGCGCTTTTTGTCGGCGGCCGAAAGCTTGTCGTAGGTCATGAAGTCGCCATTGGGCAGCTTATATTTCTCCAAAACCTGATTCACGGCCGCAAAATCCCGATCGACCCGTTGCAGCACCGTGGGCTGAATTCGCTGCACCATGGGCCGCACCAAATCCACAACCTTTTGGGAGCCTTCCAAGTTGGCGCGGAATGACCAAAAATCCAGACGGCTGTAGCGATCTTCCTCGCCGGTAATTTTGCCCAGGGAGACTTCTTCAATCAGTTCCGAAGCCCCGCGAACCATATCCCTCGGCTCAATTTCCAGAGAAGCCACGCAGGTTTTTAGTCCCTGAAGATCCGTCATTAGCTTGCGGGCAAAGGGTTCATAGCCTTTGGTGGTGTTGTATTTAAACAATCCCATTTCAATGCGGTGGAAACCTGTGAATGCTGGGTCGTCTTCCCCTTTAAAGTCATCCACCCGCGCATCGATCACCCCATCTAGAGCCGCAAAGGACGAGGCGATCGGCTCAATGCGTTCCCAACCCAACCGCGATGAGCCATACACCGCTTTCGCCCCCGCCACATCTCCGGCAATTACCCGATCGGTAAACACCTTTGTATCGGTCACCAGGCGATCGACCTCTTGCACCACATAGGTCTTGTAATCGGCCACCGCTTTCTGAAGTTCCTCTGGCTTAATGGCCGGGTTCGGTGTGACCGCAGCACTGCTGTCTTCGGCTCCTTCACCGCCTTCACCGCCTTCACCGCCTTCGCCCCCTTCACCGCCAGCGCCCCGCCGACAGGGATCCAGTTCCGAAGCCACCGCCCCAGGCGAGGCCGTTGCGGAAGCCACGGGAGATTCAGCCCCAGGCGAGGCCGCTTCTTGGGTTGAGACCGCTGCATTTTGCTGAGGGGCAACCGCACAGCCCGTGGGACTCAGGGCCGTTAACAGATATGCACCAATGCCAACCCAAAGTTTTGTCTTATTTTTCATGGCTGCTGAAGTCTGATGGCTAAAGATCCGATCGCCAGGGGCAACGATTGCTGGGCAGAGGGTGCTTGGGCGCGCCGATTGGCCCCTCCAGAAATTGGAGCGGAGATCAAAAATTGCGAATTACTTGCAAGAGTATAACAGGTGCTTGTCCCGCTTCCTGGAACCAGACTAGAGCAGCCGCGATCGGGAAAATGCTTGTATTTCTTGAAGCTGAGCATTTTTGGAGTTCACCCTGCTCCAGGGACTTCAGCCGTTTACTGCCAAACTGTAGTAATTTTTCTAAGAAAAAGATCTGCAATTAAAAAGACTAATGATTATTTCTATTGCTAATGTGCTGAGCGCGGCGGAACTGGCCACCATTGAGGCACAACTGGCAGGCGCAACATTTATTGACGGCCAGGCCACCGCTGGCTGGCACGCCAAGCTCGTGAAGCACAACACCCAACTGGCCAGCACAGACCCCGCCTTTGGCCCCTTGCGAACGTTGGTGCAACAGGCCCTATGGCGCAATCCGTTGTTTCAAATGGCAGCGCTACCCAAGGCGATCGGCCCGATTTTGTTCAGTCGCTACGAAGCGGGCATGGCCTACGGCAGCCACGTGGACAACGCTTTCATGGGCAGTGATCCCAGGATTCGATCGGACTTGTCTCTCACCCTGTTTTTGCGATCGCCCGAAACCTACGGCGGTGGCGAATTGGTGATTGAAACCACCAATGGCGAAGAAACCTTCAAGCTCGCAGCCGGAGCCATGGTGCTCTATCCCTCCTCCACCCTGCACCGCGTGGAGGCGATCGCCCAAGGCATGCGGCTGGTGGCCGTCACTTGGATCCAAAGTCTTGTTAAAGATCCCGCCGAGCGAGAGCTGCTCTTTGACCTGGACACCGCCCGCCAATCGCTATTTGCCAAAACCGGCAAAACGCCCGAGTTTGACCTCATTGCCAAAACCCATGCCAACCTGCTTCGGAAATGGGGAGAACTCTAGCCACAGCGAGGCAAACACTAATCAGACCCAGCGCCGTGAATGGATTCCGTACAAAGCGCCCAGGGGCCGGCCTGGCTCGATCGATTCCAGGGGCTGACTTGATCGATCGGGCGCTGAAATGTTGAAATTCCGTTGAGGTCACATAGGTTTACGTTGATTTTTGTGTAGAAGTTTAAACGAATCGTACAATTAATAATTTTTTAAATTTAAAAAATCACGCTCGATATCTTATTCGTTGAATGCCATTTAAGTCACCAAATCGATCAAATTCTTCTCACCTGCCATCTATTTCATAGCATCAAATTGCAATTCAAAGGATTCATGAAGCAACAATCCAAAATAATCAAAAGGAGCTGAAATTGATTTATTTGTATAAATAACAACGCGAAATTAAAATTTAAGAATCTTATTAACCAACAAAAGATGATTGATTAATAGAGACTTGAACCTCATACAAATATTTTAAAAGCCCTAACAATTACTCAACCACCTCTAAAAATTTACTGATTGGGATTTGTCTGAAGTTTAGACTACCAAAAGGCTTGTATTTAGGGTAATTAATGGGAGCAAGCCCTAATTTGTCTGGATTTCCACAAATTTGCTGAATATTTTCACGACTTTTTCATTGATCGACGTAATACTCAATAGCTCGATCGTCCACTGGAAATCTATGGAACAGATCATCAACGTCATCACAGCTCGCAAATCCCTAGCGTGGCTGCAAAAGTTTCACTTCGGGTCAATCTTGGCAACCGCCTTGGTTTACGATGCCCTGGCAGAGCTGTCCCGGGCCGTCGCTTCCACGCCAAACTCAGTCACCCCAGTTTGGCCACCGGATGGATTTGCCGTTGGTATTGTCCTGCTCTGTGGCAGAGGCGTGCTTCCCGGCGTTTTTTTAGGATCCTTAGGGGCTAATATTCAAGCCTTTTGGGGCGATCGCAATCTGATCACCCTGCTGTTATCTACCGTAGCCGTACTGGGCATTGCCGCCGGAACTACTGCGGGCACTCAATTAGGAACCTATTTATTTAAACAGTCAACCCGCAGTCGATATCCATTTAGCCAAGTTTCTGACACCATTCGATTTTTGGTTTACGCAGGATTGCTGGGCCCCGTTGTCAACGCAACAATGGGCGTAGGCATGTTAGCTGCTGCTGGGAAAATCGATTTTTTTGAACATGCTCCTAGCACTTGGTTAACCTGGTGGATTTCCAACGTTGCCGGTATTTTTATTTTGACACCACTCATTTTGAGCGGATATCGCTACCTAAAACTGAACCAACTGAGTTGTCGCAACCTATCACAGCTTATTTTTCATGTCTTAAATCGCAAAATTGTGAATCCACATTCTTTTCAAGGTGTTTTATCACGATTAGGAATCAAGGTGATTCCAAGCAAAGAAATTGAATTTCTGTTTTTATGTTTAAGTGTTTTTTTGATCAGTTTTTCTGCTTTTTGGAATGGACAATCCATCGCCTATGTTTTGATTCCCTTATTAATTTGGGCTGTTTTCCGTTTTGGAGATTTGGGAGCTAATCTCACAGCTTTCTTGATTTCTTTGATGGCCATTTTGGGCACGGTGCGCGGGTTGGGCAGTTTTGCCAGCCCTCACCTGAATCAGTCGTTGATAGGTTTACAGTCTTTTATCGTGGTGGTAGTTTTTACATCGTTAATTTTGACGGCAACTTTGGCTGAGCAAAACACTGCTAAGGTGAAGCTAGATCGAGCATTCGCAGATTTAAAGGTTGCCAATCATGTTTTGGAGCATCAGGCCAGAACGTTAATTCAGCAAAATCGAACCCTAGAGCGAACTCTTGAGGAGTTGAAGTTCACTCAGGCTCAAATGGTTCAAAGTGAGAAAATGTCTGCATTAGGAAGTTTAATTGCTGGGGTTGCCCATGAAATTAACAACCCGATCGGCTTCTTGAATGGCAGCATTGAAAACGCTGAAGAATATGCCAACTATTTGTTGGAACATATTCGGCTTTACCAGAAGCAATATCCTGAACCTGGAAGGGATATTGTGGAACATGCTGAGGATATTGATTTAGAGTTTTTAGAGGAAGATTTTCCTAAATTGTTTGAATCCATGCACAATGCCACAGGGCGTGTGACTGGAATTAGTAAAAGTTTGCGAGCATTCACGCGATCGGACACCGATCAAAAAGTCAGTGCCCAACTGACAGAGAATCTGGACAGCACGATTCTAATCTTAAAATATCGCCTGAAGGCTACGAATCATCGCTCTGAAATCCGGGTGATTCGTAATTATGAGAAATTGCCTGAAATCTACTGCTTTCCAGGACAACTAAATCAGGTATTTATGAATATTTTGGCTAATGCCATTGACGCGATCGACGAGTCCGCCATGGAGCAGAGCCTTGAAAATTTACCAGCCCGCTCCTATCAAATTACCGTAACCACAAAGTTAGAAACGAATCAGATTGTGATTGGCATTGCTGACAATGCTAAGGGAATGGATGAGGCAACGATCGCTCGGGTTTTTGATCACCTCTTTACGACCAAGGGAGTGAACCAAGGCACAGGAATTGGCCTATCGATCGCCCAAGAAATTGTGGTGACCAAACATGGCGGGTCGATCGATGTGCAATCCCAACTCAATCAGGGAACTGAGTTTTTGATTCGTTTGCCCATTGATTCATAAGGAACCCACGCATTAACCTGCTGATTCATCGTGAAGTAAAATCAGGCAATTGATAGGCTCTTGATGGACTTTGGTTGTTCAAACATTCCCTAGGAAACTGGGGGCAATTGCTGTTCAATAAAGCCAATAATTTCTGGCAACCCATGGCCCGTTTTCAGATTGCTGAACAGAAAAGGGCGATCGCCTCGCATTTTCTGGGCATCCCGTTCCATGACCGCTAAGTCAGCACCCACATGGGGAGCCAAATCGATTTTATTAATCACCAAGAGATCAGATTTAGTGATCCCTGGCCCCCCTTTGCGAGGAATTTTGTCACCGGCTGCCACATCAATCACGTAAATCGTTAAATCAACTAACTCCGGGCTGAAAGTGGCGGCCAAGTTATCTCCCCCACTTTCAACAAAGGTGATTTGAATGGGGCGATCGCTCTGCGCAAATTTAGCCTCTAATTGCTCGATCGCCACCAGATTAATGGAAGCATCTTCTCGGATGGCCGTGTGGGGGCAACCGCCGGTTTCCACACCCACGATTCGATCGGGGGAAAGAGCAGCACTCCGAACTAAAAACTGAGCATCTTCCTGGGTGTAGATATCATTGGTCACCACCGCCAGACTATATTGATCGCGCAATTTTTTACACAAAGCATCCACCAGGGCTGTTTTTCCAGAACCCACTGGTCCGGCCACCCCGATTCGTAATTGACTGGTCATGGTAATGGTTAATCAATGAACTCAAATGAACTCATGAGATGGACGCATAGCCAGCTCATTCAATTGAAGAAATTCTGGCAAAGGCTCATTGGGTTTGACAAGATCTCCAACCACTTAAGCGGGGCCATCAATGGGTAATTCAATCGTTAATGTTGCTCCCTGTTGGGGGGCAGACTGACAAGATAGTTGTCCGTGGTGTTGTTGAGTAATGATTTGGTAACTCACCGATAGGCCCAATCCTTTGCCTTCGCCCACCGGCTTTGTGGTGAAGAAGGGATCAAAGATTTTTTGGCGCACACTGTCTTCCATGCCTGGGCCGTTATCGGTGATAGAAATTTGCACAGTCCGATCGCTAACTTTGCGAGTTTCAATGGAAATTTCGGGCATGGGCTGCAAGGCAAAACCGGCGGGTGATCGCAAGGCATCGATCGCGTTGGTCAAAATATTCAAAAAGACCTGATTCACCATACTGGCGTAGCAATTCACCAACGGAATTTCGCCATAGTTTTTTAACACGCTGATTGCTGGCTGTTGGCTTTGCACCTGTAATCGGTGCTGCAAAATCAGCAGCGTGTTGTCAATTCCTTCATGCAGGTCTACTTGTTTTTGATCCGATTCATCCAAACGCGAGAAATTTCGCAGTCCGAGGACAATTTGCCGCACCCGATCGACCCCATTTTGCATGGAGTGAAACAAATTGTTCAGATCTTCTTTCAGAAAATCCAACTCCATTTCTTGCATTCTTGCTTGAACAATTGGATGAATTTCAGAGGAATGCTGCTCATGGAGCGCCAACAGATCCAGGAGGTCTAAAAAGTAAGACCGAGCATGAGTAATATTACCCATAATGAAGCTAATAGGGTTATTAATCTCATGGGCAATACCGGCCACCATTTGCCCCAAGCTCGACATTTTTTCCGCTTGAATCAGTTGCGCTTGGGTTTGTTGCAGTTCTTGGAGCGTAATCTTCAACTGCTGGTTTCTTTCGGTTAGCTCCTGAGTGCGAGCGGCCACTTTCTTTTCCAGATTGTTGCTGTAGTCTTCCAAGTTTCGGTAGAGGCGCGCGTTTTCAATGGAGATCGCCGCCTGCGCCATCAAAATTTGCAACACTTCCAGGCGATCGGGCGTGAATGCATCGATCGCCAAATTATTCTCCAAATAAAGAACGCCCATTAACTGTCCTTGTTGAGTAATGGGCATACAAATCACCGATTGAATTTGCTGGTTTGCAATGTAAGGATCATTGGTAAATAATCCTTCAGCCATGGCATTTCCCAACACCACTGATTCTTGAGTTCGTTGCACGTATTGAATCAGGGAAACCGGCAAAGATAGACTTGGAGATAAGGGGCAGTTTAGGGGAACATCTACGGCCGTTTGCCCTTCCACGTGGCTAGTGGCCACCACGGTTAGCCGATTGTTTTGTTGGGGATCTTTGAGGAGCAAATAGCCCGTTTGGGCCCCCGCATTTTCAAGGGTTAGTCGCGTTAGTTGGGTTAACAATTGCGACAAGACAATTTCCCCCGAAAGGGCTTGGGCCGCTTTAATCACGGTGTTAATATCCAGCACCGTGCTGGCGGTTGTGTGGGGATGGGTGGAATGCTGAGTGCCCGTGGGCGGCAAGGTGGGCGGCCGCCGTGGCGACAGATTTTGTAAGGGCAGCGATTTGGCCTGGAGCGCGGCAACTTTGGCTTTGGCTCCCCAGCGATCGTAAGCATGAGCCGCATCCAGCCAATATTGCTTAGCAATTTTGTCGCGCCCAGAGTCGTGATACAGCTCAGCGGCACGCTCGGCCGCGATCGCCACTTCAGGCCAGCGACTATGGGCTTGGGCTGTGTTGATGGCGCGATCATAATAGTCCATGGCGCGCAGAATTTCCCCTTGCCAACGGGCCGTTTCTGCCAGCACCAATTCATATTTACTTTGATAGTTTTCTGGTGCGTGATGTGCCCAATTTTCCAACTTTGCCGTCAAAAGTTCTAAGGTGGAAGGCCGATCTTGTTCTTCTTCATTTAGAGCAGCCAAGTCACTGGGTTGAGTGGTTTTGAGATAAACCAATGCGGCATAAAATGTGAAGCCACCAGACAACATCGAAGCGGTGGCTGCTGCTTGGTACTGGTCAGCCAAATTCGCCTTGGTTTTTGCTGCTTCCCAGTCATTCATGACATAGGCCAGAATGGTTTCTGCAAAATAGATAAAGAAGAGCAGCATTTGGTTTTCAGAAGCTTGAATTTCTGAAACCAATTGGCGATTAATATAGCGGCCTTCCAGTTGAGAAGTGGGTGTTTCTGGCGACTCCAAGGCTTCCGTGAGTTGTCGCCAAGTCATGGCTGGATATAAGCCATGATCCTGTTTAATTTTCTGGAGCAATTCGATATACAGTTGTTGCTCTCGGGCCACTTCTGCCAAGGGCGTTCCCACCAACATCATGTAGCCACAAGACCACATGGCGCAGTAGGTGGCATAAACCACATCACCCGTTTCCATTCCCATTTGCACTGTGCGCTCAAGGAATTGAATCGTATTTTGATGGGGTTCTTTCCAATGAACCACGAAGGAATTGAAAAGCATGTGGATTTTGCATTTCAGAGCATCCGAGGGATATTGCTCCAAAATTTGCAAAGAAATTTGTCCCGATCGATAGCCCAATTCAATTTGATTTAAGGGACCACACAACAACAATCCATACATGCCATAGGCGTAGGCGGCGAGGGCTGAATGGCCCAGCTCTAGGCACATGTTCACCATCCGAAAGACGATGAAGGGCAACAAGTCGGGTCTTGCTTGGTAAGAGGGGCCCGTGATGATGATCAGAATTTCGAGGGCAGCCAAGGCAGCCCGATCGCTCATTTCTGGGTAATCTGCCAACTGATCCAACTCCGGCAGCGGCTGATTTAGTTGCAACAATTGCGGATCAATCACCAGGGGATAGCCTAGCAGTTCCAAAACAGGCAAAGCTGTTTCGATCGCGCTGTGCATCTGGTTTTCAGCGATCAGAAACTGAATTTTTAGCTCATAGATTTTCGTGCGATCGAGCAGCGAGCGCGAGCGCTTTAAGGCAATTTCCGAAAGAATTTGTGCTTCTTCAAATCGAGTTAATAAATATTCAACTTCCACACTTTCGGTGTAGAGACTGAGGCTTAATTCATAGTCCGTATCCCAGGCATTTTCCGGCAGTAATTGACGACCCATCGCGAAGTATTCTTGGGCAGAATTGTAGGCCGCCGCTGCCTTAGCCTTACTGCCTGCTCGATCATTCAGCCGCGCCAAGAGTAGCTGTTCTTGGGCATCCGTAATGAGGGCAGAACCCACATTCATCGCATTCACCACATCAAACAGACAATCATCTAGCCGATCGGGTTCAATGCTGTTGAGCAACAGGCGGCCCACGGTTAAATGGATGAGTTGCTTTTCATCATTAGGAATTAGAGAATAGGCCGCTTGCTGTACACGATCGTGCAAAAACTTGTAGGTGATCGTGACTGTTTTGCAATCTTCCAGCACCTGCGGAATTTTGTAAGCCGCATTCAGAGGAATAACCAATCCTGCTTGCAGAGCTTGCCATAAATCTGTAGAAGTTTCCGCTGTAGATTTTTCATGAACAATGGCTAACATATCCAAATCAAATTGGTTGCCAATGCAAGCGGCTAATTGCAGCGCTCGTTGCACAGAAACATCCAACTTTTGGATTTCATGAACCATCAAACTAATCACATTTTCTGTGATTTCAATGGGCGGCAAATGCTGAAAACTCCATTCCCATTGCCCCGTCCCCGATTCAAACCAAATGACCCCTTCAACATAGAGGTATTTAAACAACTGCGTTAAGAAAAATGGATTTCCTTGGGTTTTTTGCACCAGCAATTGGGCAATGGGTTCCACAGTTTCCGGTGGTCGGTGTAAGGTGTCTCCCACCAAAGTCAACACATGATCTAGCGTCAGGGGCTTGAGGGTAATGGTTTGCAGTTTGGCTCCCTCCGCTTCGATCGTGCCTAGCATCCGTAACAGGGGGTGCGTAGAGTCCACTTCATTGTCCCGATAGGCTCCCAACATCAACAGGTATTGCCCATCGGGATCAGTCATTAATTGTTCAATAAGTTGCAAAGAAGCCGCATCAGCCCATTGCAAATCGTCTAGAAAAATGACCAACGGTCGATCGACCTGGCAGAACACATGAATGAAGGTGCGAAAAACCAAGTTGAAGCGATTTTGGGCTTCGGAAGGAGGCAATTCTGGCGCTGGGGTCTGAGGACCAACGATCGATTCCAGTTCGGGAATCACATCGGTAATGATTGATCCATTGTTGCCCAAAGCGGCGGTCAATTTTGCGCGCCAAACGGCAATTTGCTCCTCCGTTTCGGTCAGTAACTGTCGCGCCAATTCACGAAATGCTTGAATAGGCGAAGCGTAGGGAATATTACGTTGAAATTGGTCAAACTTGCCACTGATGAAGTACCCACGCTGACGGGCGATCGGCTTATGCACCTCATTCACCAAAGCCGATTTGCCGATGCCGGAATAGCCCGCCACCAGCACCATTTCCGTATTTCCCGCGCTGACGCGATCGAACACATCCAAAAGCTGTTGCACTTCCATTTCCCGCCCATAGAGCTTTTGGGGAATGCTGAACGTGCCACATTGATCGCGCTCCGCCAGAGGAAACGGGGCGATCGAACCAGACCGTTGCCACTGGCTCAGGCATTCCTCCAAATCCCGCTGAATGCCATAGGCACTTTGGTAGCGTTCTTCTGCCGTTTTGGCCATCAGCTTCAAAATCACTGCTGACACTTGAGGCGGAATTTGGGCATTGAGGTAGTGAGGCGGAATGGGTGACTTTGCAATATGGCAATGTACCAATTCCATGGGATCGCTGGATTGGAAAGGAAGCTGGCCCGTTAATAACTCATAGAGCGTGACACCCAAAGAATAAAAATCGGTTCGATAGTCCACCGTGCGGTTCATGCGTCCCGTTTGCTCTGGCGACACATAGAGCAACGTTCCTTCTAAAAGATTGGGACTACTGAGGATCGGGTGTTCCTTGGAAAGGCGAGAGGCGATCGAAAAGTCTGTTAGCTTTAATTGCCGAACCTTAGGTTCAAAGATTAGATTATGTGGCTTAATATCCTTGTGAATAATCTGGCAGTTATGCAGCCGTCCTAAAATTGCTGCCAACTGGCAACCAATCCATAGAATATCATCCAGTGAAAGCGACTGATTTTGGAGACAAGAGATCAAGTCACACCCTCCAAAATCCTCAAGCACTAAAAAGGGTTTGCCCTGGATTTCATCAAGTCCATAGGTTTCCACAACCCCTTCTAGATTTAAATCTCTGAGCACTTCATATTCATGTTGAAGCTTAGCCAAATCAGCCCGATTGGGATAATCAGAAGCCACCGTTTTTAAGATGACTGGCTTCTGCTCTGGTTGTTTCAATGCCCGATAGACAATTGTCCGCTCGGTTGTTGAAAGAACTTTCGAAATTTGATACTGAGCAAACACGTCCATAGCAATTTAGTGGCAGCGTAACTTACAAACAGAAACAGAATCAGGGCAGGAACAGAATCGAAATATAATCAATCTTGAAGGCTGTAAGTCAACCCTGAACCTAGATTCACATGAATTTGTAATTATTGCTTGATTTTGCTAAATTGTCATGCTTTTACTAAATTTTCGCTCTTATTCTCAAAATCAATCGATCTTGATTTACCAACTAAAGACCTGCCCACTGAAGCGATTGGCTGTGTCGAATTTAGATTGGTAATCAATGTTCAAATTAGATGTTATGACATCGATCACGATTAGACATTAGTAAAGTAATATTAACATCAAATCGTGATCGACGACGACTCCATCGCAGGCAAACGCTAGCTAAACCAACGATTTATTAATTGCCATAGGGCAATAAAGGGAAAGAATAGCCGCAAATACCAGGGCGAAACTTTTCCATTCCAAGGCAGTCCCCGCTTGTAGCGTAAGTAGTCTGACCAACGGCGAACTGCAAACACAATTGGCTCCTTTAATTCCCAAATTTTGCAATAGGGAGCCTTGACTTGATAAGCGTCAATGATGGCGTTCACGGCCCGGCGCGCTGCTTCATTGGCTCCTTCCATGGTTGCCAAGTCCGTGTTGGTGCGCACATAGTCTGAGGCCAAGAAAAAGTTGGGAATCTTGGTATGGGCTTCCGGACGCAGCACCCAGGTGTTCACCAAGTTAACCAACAAGGGTTCGCCGTTGACGTTGGCGTTAGGGTCACCAATGCGGCTCTTGTAGAGCAGCCTTTCTCGTCCCAATCGTTCATGAAAGCGCTGGGATAGCGGCGAGGACTCCAGGTGCAGTTTCTCGTTAGGAACCGGCAGCGGAATCGGCCCCACAAATCCCTTCGCCACTAGCGCATTCACCGCCAACCGGGCTTGGCTTTGATCTACATTGAGATATTCAGCAATCTCCTCCAAGTTAACTTCGCGGTTCTGGTGATGAATCCACAAAAATAGATCCTTGAAGAAGTCAGGTAATGCACCATTCAGGACTTCATCGAGTTTTTCAGGATCGGTTGCTAAGTCACAGCAGTTGTGAACGATATCGGGATCCAAAAACCAGCTATGAAGATCCTCATCTTTCAGGAGTGGTTTCCCCTTTTCCTTCAAGGAGCGCTTCATTTGCTCCCACACTTCTTCCTTAATCTCCTCAGGGTTGCAAATTTGGGCTGGTTTGGGAATTTTCAGCCCCAACGTACCGTTAATTGCGCCCACTTCATCGGTGTTTGGGTTGATGAAGTAACCCCAGTTGGAGGGGATGGCGGAGATGATGCCCCGAACTTGCCCATCGCCAAATTGTTCAACGGGAAACTCTGGCCAAAACTTGGTTTGGGAAATGGACGTTAAGGCCCAAGGGGAATCCACATACAGCACGTGACCATGGGTGACGGGCACATCTCGGTTGAGATAGTACTGAATGCCGTTCATCCAGGCGGTGCTGGTTCCCAGGCGCTTGAGGTTGGCGAAGGTGGGGTCGCCTTGGATCAGGTCATCGGAGATCAGTCCAGCGATAATTTCTGCGGGCAAGGCAGCAATGTAAACATCACCCGTGACAAAGCGATCGACCTTGGTTTCTAGGTCAGTGACGATCGCCCCCGAAATTTTGGTGTTGCCTTGGGCATCCCGTTCCGTTTGGATGGAACGCAGGCGGCTGGAAAAATGATAGTCCACACCCCGGGCCTTGAGGTATTTTAGCCAGGGATCAATCCAAACGTCGTTGGTCGGGCCATTCAAGACGCGATCGGCGCTGCTGTTGCTGGGATCTACAATGCCCAACAAAAGCTGCAAGAAGATATCGCCCATGGTCTTGGTGCTGGCCAATTCAGCCCGGGAAGCCACCAGCGAAGTGGTCAGGCCGCGGGCCAGTAAATTTTGATAGGCGATCGACTTGTTTTGGGCATCCAAATAATCCCACCAACCAATTTTTTCGTATTCTCCCAGGCGGCGTTCTGGGCAGGAGGTTAGGAGTTGGAAAACTCGCTCCGCAAAGAACTCCAATTCACCCGGTAAGAGGTCAGCGGTTGCCCCTTGCAGCAAAGCCTGAAAAATGAGGATCAGGTCTCCTAGGCTTTGGGGAAAGCGATCGGGCAGGATAATGAGGTTTTTGTGGTCCTCATATTGGGCCAATGCTAGTCGAGTTGTGTCTACCAAATTGTCAAAAACCCTGCGCACTTTTCCACCCTGAGGAGGCTGGTAAGGAATGCGCTTCATGGTATCGGTCACATGCCGATAAAAGCTGGGAAAGAAGCGAAACCCATGCTCACCCGGCAGGGGCTGTTTGCCTGGAGCGGCGCTGTCTGGCACTTTGATGCTGCGCGCCTTTCCACCCGCAATACTTTTGAGTTCATACACTTCAACGGCAAAGCCCCGCTCAACTAACTCGTGGGCGGCGCTCATTCCAGCAATACCACCACCGAGAATGACAACTTTCACCATGCTAAAGCTTCCTTAAGATGCCTAAGAGCCAACAAGTTTGCTTGGTTTGATTTGGATTCCCCTGTTTAGGATTGTTCCCAATCCGATACATAATCATGCCAAACTTCACTTGGGCTACGATCCCGAATGTTTCCCATCTATGGACTGTTGTCCATTAAATCTATAGTGCTTTCTCTTTCCGGAGATCGCAAGAGAGGATAAGGGGTAATTAATGAAAAAATAGTCGATGATTCAAGACAGTTCGCTTCAAGCTGGAGTGGTCTGAAACGGTCATTCAAATCCTTTTTCATTAAATGTGAATTTAAAAGGTGATTGAATTCAACTAGATTTTTACCTTGGATTATTAAATAGGCAATTTCTGTAAATTTACGGATCTTTTTGTATTGAGAACTACAAAAAATACGGGTTAACGTTGGATCATTGATCTGTTGTTCGATCGCCCTGCCCGATCGAACAACAGTGAAAAAAGGCCCCTGAACTCGTAAAGCAGCAAAAATCGGTGAAATTGGGCGATCAATTCCCAAGACCGCCATTGGGCAACCAGTCCCGAGCGGAAAGCAAGGTGAACAGTCACATTTCACCCGCCAGCACTTCACCGATCCCTTGGCCCTCGGTCAGCCGCTTGAGGTGCAAAAGCCTTCATTAACGGCAGTTTGAGGACTTGACCTGGGATCTTGCGCACTGAAATCTTCATTGACCTGAGGGCCAGCCTTTCAACCCTTGAGTTACTTGAGTACCAATGGGGTTGTGGCATGATGGGTAGGCCCAATTTTGGTCATGGGTTGCGCCCAAAGCTACGTTCCAGGCTGGCAGCGCCCAAAGCCTGATGCGGCCCCAGGAAGGGCTGTGCCTCGCCTGCGATTCGAGTAGTCTGGTTTTGTCCTCCCCATGACCTTGGCCGTCATCAGGAATCGCCGCATGGTTAGCCCGCCCACTGCTCCGAACGACAATCCCGACTTTAATCCCGACTTTGGCTCCACCTTCGCCCCGGAAGGGCCCGATCGCCCCAACCGGCGATCGCTTCTGTGGCGGCGAATGGGGGCTTGGGCGGTGGAAGTGGCGCTGATTGCGGCCAGCGGCGGCTTGCCCTTTGCGATCGGGCAGGCGGCACGCACGGCCTTGGAGGGGCCGCCCGTTCCTCTGAATCCGGTGCTGGCCAGCGTTGAGGACGCGGCCGCTAAAACCTTTGCCATCCCGCCACACTTGCGCCCCACGGCCGTGGCTCCGATGACAAATCTCTTTTGGTCTGGGGCGTTGGTGTTGCCGATGGCGCTGGGCGGCTTACAACTTTTTTTGCTGGCCACCACGGGCAAAACTTCGCCGAAGGCCTGGTTTGGTCTGCAATTAACAGATGAGCAGGGACGCGCTCCCGGTTTGGGGCGGGTGTTGTTGCGGGAAGGGGTGGGCCGTTGGGGGCTGCCGCTGGGAACGGCCTATGGCGTGTGGCGGGCCAGCGGAGCCTATCCGGATTTATCGATTTTGCTGGGTTTGGCGGTGGTGGGGCTGGCGGTGGAGTCAGGAGCAGCGCTGTTGGATCCTCAGCGGCGGCCCTGGCGCGATCGCCTGGCCAAGACGCGGGTTGTGGATTTGCGAGACCCGGAAGGCTGGGTGGAGCCGGGGATGGCGGCCATGGAGCCGGGGCCGATCGAACCGGCCACCATGGGCCGATCGATCCTGGTCAATGGTCAATCAGGCAGTGGTTCGCTCACGGAGCGATCGGCAGCGCGGCTGACGCTGAATCATCCCAACGGCCCGGAAACCACAAATTTGATTCTTTCCCCGATCGGGGCCCGGGGGCTGTGGGCTTGGGTGCGCCAAAACCCCGGCACGGCGATTGTGGTGGTGGGATCGCTCGGTCTGGTGCTGGTGTTGGGAACCTTTGCCGCTACGCAAATCTATGTCCAAGATCAGGCCGATCGACGGGCGGCCCAAGCCCAGAAGCAGGAACTGCTACTGGATTTGGTGGCTAAATATAGCCAAAATGCCCCTGACCAGCGGCGGGGTTCCGTGCTGGCCCTGGGGGCCGTGCAGGATCCAAGCCCGGAAATTGTGCTGTTGCTGAATTTGTTGGGTCAAGAGGAATCTCCACAGCTCATCGAAGCCCTGCAACAATCGATCACCAGCGCCGGGCCTGCCGCCTTGCCCTATCTGCAACGGTTAAACCAAACCCTCAAGACCGATGCGGATAGTTTGGCGGCGGGGCCCAACACCGGAGAGGCCACCCGGGCCGCCCTGCGGTTGCGAGCCACCCAACGGGCGATCGCCAAATTGCTGCGGTTGCGATCGGGTGCTGACGGGTCGATCGACCTCAGCCGCGTGGATTTGGGCCAGTCCAATTCACCTAATGCTCAATTTTCCCTGGTGCTCGATCGGGCTGATCTTTCGGGGCTAAAACTCCGCAGTGCCGTGCTCACCGGAGCCAACCTACGCGGTTCCGTTTTTCGATCGGCCGGGCCCGACGGCCGCTGGAACACCTTTGACGATGCCCTCACCGACCTCTCCGGAGCCGACCTGCGCGGAGCCGACCTGACCAGCGCATCCTTAATTACTGGTCAACTGGAGCGCACCAGCCTGGTTGGGGCCGCCCTGAATGGAACCAATCTCACCAGTGCGCGCCTGATTGGAGCCAACCTCAGCCAAGCCAAACTGCTGGGGGCCAACCTGGAAGCGGCCAACCTGGATGGAGCCAGCCTCACGGGGGCCGATCTCGGGGATGCCAAGCTAAACCAAGCCAGTCTGCATGGAGCCAAATTGGGTCAAGCCCGGGCCGTGGGAGCCAGCTTGGCCCAAGCCGATCTCACCGAAGCCAGTTGGCGCGGGGGCGATTTGTCCACCGCTGATTTAAACCGGGCTAACTTGCGGAACGCCGACCTGAGCGCCACCCGTCTGATTGGAGCCAACCTGCAGGGGGCACAACTGCAAAGTGCCCAATTACAAGGCACTGATTTTTCCCAGGCCGATTTACGCGGGGCCCTGTTTGAGGGAGCGAACCTGAAAGGCGCGATCTTTGCCCCAGCCAACGCAGCCCCGGCCGGCGGGTTTGTGGGGCGCACCGACAGCGAAAAACCCTCCGCCCTGGTGAAGGGGGCGGACTTCAGCCAAGCCAAAAATCTGGATCCTCGCCAGTTAGCCTATCTCTGCACCCAAGGGGCCATTCACCCCCAATGTCCCCAATAGATTGGCAACCATCGTTCTAGGGGTTGAGGGCTTGGGTTTGCCAACCGTCGGGGGTGCGATCGAACCCGGTGCGATTTTGCGGCTCCCCCTTCAGCTCCAGCCAATCCACCCGCTCAGGGATGAGCCACAACAGCACAAAGGTCTCCAGCGGCGCGATCGGATTCGGCGGCGGCGGCGCAAAGGCGGCCGGGTCAACCGTGCGATCGCCCCGAGGACTGGGCCAAGCAAATTGCAATCGGGCCGCATCCGAAAGGTTTTGCCACAGGCGCGATCGCTCGGCCTGTTCTGTGGGGTCGGGCGTGGTGGCCAGCACCGCCCGCAAGGTTCCGGCAATCCGAAATTGCTCGCGCGTTTTGGGAAAGTACCAACAGGCTTCCGCGCGGGGATTCGTAGCCAATTGCGGTATCTTTTCGCTGCGGCTGTCCGTGATCACCGTGAGCCAATCCGTGCGATCGCGAAATCCCCGAAAGACCACCGTTCGGTTCGCGGGACTGCCATCAGGGCGCACCGTGGCCAACTGCAAATAGCGGGCATAGATCAGCGATCGGTTGCGGTGCAAGGCTCGCGACAAGGGCGATCGCCAAGGGGCCAAATCAGGGGATGGGGGCGTTGGGGAGTTTGAGGGTTGGGAGTTTGAGATTTCGGAATCTGAGGGTTGGGAATCTGAAGCTGGGATCATAGCCGTTGCAACGAGAGGATAGGGGCGATCGGGCGGAATCCTGGGGCGATCAATTGCGATCCCCCTAAGCCACCCCAAGACAGCAGCACCGATCCCATCACCCGCGATCGATCTAACTCATTGCCCACCGCCGAAACCGTCGTTCCCTTAGTGGCGTTATAGATTGCATAGCGACCATTATTCAGAATGCGATTCTCGCCGGGGCTGAAGGCCGTGCCCAAATCCGGCTGTGCGCGATCAATCATCACCAACCCATCGTTACTGTTGCCTTCAATTTGGTTACGGCGCAGCAGCGGTTGGGCCTGATTAGAAATCACCACCCCATCTCGGTTTTGGGTAATTTGATTATCTTGAATCACCGGGCTGGCATTGCCCCCGATCGCTAGGCCAAACCCCGTTGCCTGAAACCGGTTTTCGCGCACAATTCCCCCCGCATCACGGGTGATGGACAGGCCATTACCGCCGTTGTTTTGGAACCAATTTCGCAGAATTTGCGGTTGGGCCCGCCCCGTCACAAAAATGCCGTCGCGATGGTTGTTCAAAAGGCGGTTGTTGGCAATCACGGGCGTGGCTCCGTCGCTTTCCACCCAAATGCCCGTACCACGTGGCACAGGATTGCTGACCGTGACCCCCAACACCGACCCGCTCCCCGTCAGGGCGATCGCCACGGCCTGTTGAGAAAAACTGCGACTGCTGAAGCCGCCGGCCCCTTGAATGACCACCGCTTGGCCCTGGCCGTCCAGATCGCCGCTGAGGGTCACCCCATCGGGCACACGCAGGGGAAACTGCTCGCCTAATTCCGCACTGTAGCGGCCCGGAGCCAGACGAATGGTGACCCCATTGCTGTATTGACTGGCATGGTCAAGGGCGCTGGTGATGGTGCGGAAGCTGCCGCGGCCCGATCGAGCGGCCGCATCATTACCTTGGGGATCCACCGTTAACACCACGCCGGAACGGGCAGGCGGCTGAAACGGCCCGCCTAATGTCCCGATCGCCCCGACCAACAGCCCCAGCCCGATCGCCCGAACAGCCCGACCCGACCAGCAACGGGAAAAATGGCGCAGTGGCAGACCCATGAGATCACGCTCTGATCAAAACTAGGCTGCATTTTAAGCTGAATTGCGGGGCGATCGAGCCGGTCAGCCCAGCGGATGCGGTAGGATGGCAACACCAACTTTGTTGCAATTCCGTTACAAAATCTCGCCTCGATCGCTCGATTTAACGGCCCTTCAAACCCTGCCCTGCAAACCATGATTTACAGCAATCCCCACAGCACGCAATTCGTTCTGGTTACCCTGTTCTTTGCCCTGGCCTTTGGGCAAATTTTTAAGAACATGCTGGAATTTCAGGTGAACCGCTGGTATGAAAACCGCCGCACCCAGCCCACCGTGGAATATAAAAAGCCCCAAATGCGCATCGCCTACTTGGGTTTGGCGGTGTTCACCTTTTTGTGCATGGGCGAAAGCTTGAAGGTTCTGGGATTTTTCACCCTGTTGGCCTATGGGGTGAGCCTGTTGGTGGTGGTTCCCACGGCGATTTTCATTTGGCTGCAAATGGGATCGATGTTTAGCCTGATGGTGAAGGGAGGTTCCGCCGCGATCGACATTGAATCGAATTATGGTCTGTCGGCAGAACAGATCAAGATGAAGAATCAATAGCTTGAATTTAGGCCGCCCGATCGATTCGATCGCCCGATTGATTGCGGCCAAAATTCTGCGGGTCTTGATTTCAATCCCCCCATCGATCAAGATTTGCTTTAACAAGATTTGCTCTAATCAGATTCCCGCGCACCGAACCAAAGAGCACAAGCTCCATCAAAAAAGTACAAACAAAAAGCACAAAAGCGCAAAACAAACCGATGAGTAAAAAGTGGACTTGGTACATCAAAGCCCAAGCGGGTGTCTTGCTGTTTCCCTTGGGTCTTTGTTTATTTGGGGAAGCGGTAACGCGCCGCATTAACGGCGATTCTTGGTTTTGGTGGGGCACGATCGCCCTAGCGGTGATTAATGCCGGTGTGGGGTTGATGATTGAAAGCGGCCTGATTGGTGGCTTTCCCCGCGACCAAAAACCCAATGAATGAATAATTGGGGTCAGATCAATCAAAATGATCTGTGATCTCGCGATTGGATGATCCAGACATTCGCCCCTTAAACCAACCATTGACTGATCGAGGCGATCGCCCAGTCAACGCGATCGCCCATGGAAATTGACCCGCTCGATCGCCCCGTTCGATCAATCGGCTAGCGGGTTGATCGAACAGGTTGATCAATGGCCTATGGCACTATTGCACCCAGCCGATCGCCCCAGACAGGTCAGCCCCACGGGTCACGGCCCCGTCTAAGGCGGCTCCGGTGAAATTGGTGTTGCGGGTCACGATGCTTCGCAAGTCCGCCTGAACCAGGTAGGCGCGATCGAATCGGGCATCGGTGAGCACAGCCCCTTGCATCACGGCCCCGCCCATCTTGGCCTGTTGCAGATTCGTGCCAATCAGGCGCGCTTGCCGAAACACCGCCAAGCTGAGACCCGCCCGCTGAAGATTTGCCTTGCTGAGGTCAGCTTGGGTGAAGTCAGCTCCCGTGGCGATCGCGCTGCGGAGGTTCGTTTCCAAAAACCGCGCCCCCGCTGCCTTCACACTGCTGAGGTTGGCTTCTTCCAAGTTGGTTTGCCGCAGGCCCGCCCCCAACAACAGAGCATTGGCGAAGTTGGCTTGAAACCCGTCCGCGCCGCCCAGCTTGGCTTGGGAGAGATTGGCCCCTTCAAAATTAGCCATCACCAGGTTTGCCCCTAGCAGGGTGGCTCCCGTCAGGCTCGATCGCACCAATTTGCTCGATCGCAACTGAGCATCGGACAAATCTGCCCCATCCAACTGGGCAAACCGCAGATCAGCTCCCTGCAAGTTCGCTTCCTTCAAGCGACTGGCCACCAACAGGCTCTGCACCAAACTGGCGCGGGTCAGGGTGGCCCCTCGAAAGTTCGCTTCTCGCAGGCGGGCCTTGTCCAACACCGCTTCCGTGAGGTTAGCCCGCTGGAACTTGGCCCCACGCATCCGCGCATCGGTCAGGGTGGCCCCGCTCAAATCCGCATCCCGAAACTGGGCTTCTTGGCCGGCAATGCCATCGAGCCGGGCCCCGCGCAGGTTAGCCCCGTTCAAAACCGCTGCCGTCAGTGTGGCCCGCTGTAAGTCAACGCCCCGCAAGTCCAAGCCGCTCAGATCAACCCCAGACAGGTCGCACTCAACGCAGGCACGGGTGGTTTGCAACCGTTGCAGGGGGGTGAGCTGGTTGCTGGGGGCCGCCGCCAAGGGCTGGGCCCCCAAGCCCAAACCTAGACCGATCACCCCAAAAATCAGGCCCGATCGCCCGAGGCTATTTGCCGCCGTAGTAAAACGCAATTTCCTTCTCCTTGAGCGGGGTCAGGTCAGCATCCAGCAACATTTGATTTAATTCCGCTTGGGCAAAGTGCTTAGCCCCAATCCGCACAATTCGCGATCGCATGGTGTTGGTCACGCCGCTGCGTTGGCGCTGGGCTTCAATGGCCATCACCTTGCGATAGAGTTCCAGACGCGCGGCCGGGATCGGCGTTCCGTCAAAGTCAATCCCCTGCTCGATCGCCACATCGATCGCGTCTGCTCCGGTCGTTTGCGCCATGGTTTGACTAAATCCTTTTGGTTGAATCTTGGGGAATGAAAATGCCGTGGCCGATAAGTGCGATCGCCACCGCCATCACAGAGTGCAATCGCAAAGGGCCATCGCAAAGGGCAATTGCAAAAAACGCAATAGCAATAGGATGACATCAACCGCGATCGAACCGCTCACCCTCCTTGGGCGAAATTGCATCGGGTCTAGCTGCTGGCGACCTCGGCCACCAATCGCTCCCAAGCTGCCACCGGATCCGCCGCCGCCGTCACAGGTCGGCCCACCACCAAATAACTGGCTCCGGCCGCGAAGGCCTCGGCAGGCGTGAGGGTGCGTTGTTGATCACCGGATGCGGCCCAAGCCGGCCGCACCCCAGGACAAACCAACAGAAAATCCGCGCCACAGTGCGATCGCAAGGTGGCTGCCTCCTGGGGAGAGCAAACGGCCCCCGCCAAGCCAGCCGTTTTCGCCAATTGCGCCAAATGGGCGGTGTAGTCAGCCACGCTCGCAGACACCTGCAAATCGGCCGCCAAGCGATCGGGGCCAATGCTGGTGAGCAAGGTGACGGCAATCAGTTGGGGCGGCGTAACGCCCGCTTCGGTGGCCCCTGCGATCGCCGCCGCTTGGGCTGCCTCCAAGGCCGTCAACCCGGCCGCCCCATGCACCGTCAACAAATCCACGCCATAACGCCCCACGGCCCGGGCCGCCCCAGCCATGGTGTTGGGAATGTCATGGAGCTTCAGATCCAGGAAAATCCGCTTTTGTCGCTGCTTCAGTTCCTGCACGATCGCAGGGCCCGCGCTGATGAACAGCTCCAAACCCACTTTCCAGAACGACACCTCCGGCAAGCGATCGACCCAAGCGATCGCCGCCTCATAGGTAGACACATCCAGCGCCACAATTACTCGATCGCCACTCACGGTTTTGTCCTCGATCGGCCCCATGGGCCCAAAAAGCAAAAACAGGATAACGCTTTGACTGCGCATCCTGTTGCTGCGGCCCTGGGGCCAGATTTCAAACGAGAGCGAAAAAACCAACGCCTGAGCGCCAGCCCGCAAGCTGAGTCAGAAATCAGCACTCATGTGAGTGATTCGCCAGTGGCCGAACGCCCCAAATCATGAATCTTCAGGTGATCAGTCTTGGGATTTTGAATGGGGGTTCGGCTGCCAAACTTTTGCTAGATGACCGAGAAGCACTATGGCTTAGTCGTCGTAGAGACGGCATTCAGCCGCATCTGGGTTGTCATCGCAATACTTTTCAAAGGAATTCTTTTCAGGATGCCCTTCTTTTTGGTGCGATGCTTCGGCTTGCAGTTCTTCCAGTGCATCCCAAGCAGCCGCACATTCAGGCGAATGAACTCCATTCACACTGCACGCTTCGCGGGCAGCCTGCCGTTCTTCTTCGATTTGTTCGTGGATGTTGGTGTTGTCAGACACTTGACGATGGCCCTCCCAATAAAAGCCGAGTCCGTCCGAATAGTTTGGCAAAAATCTTCGCGATCGCGCCGCGAGTTTGCCAGAAAGTTTCGATCGGCTCTGGTGTCGTTGTTGGAACGACTCGATCGAGTCTTGGCGAAATGCCAAGGGTTAGGTTTGTTGCAACAGGGGCCCATCAGCCAGCACAACCGAGCATTAAGCCTGCACAGCAAGCGCAGCGCAGATTCGGTGGCCAAGCCTCAAGGGTGTAGAGGACGAGTCTGGAACCGGGTAAGGTTCTCAGTCCCAAGGCCCACTCCCAATTCCATTGCTACTTGAGCCAAGCTAGGACGATCGCCTCATGCAGTGTTTTGCTGCGTTGGTGTATCGCTAGGGTGTTTGCCAAGCAGGTTGCTGACCTGCTTCTACTGTACCCTGACCTGCCCTGACAATCTAGCGAAGAATTGTGGGAAAACCGTACTGCACAACCCTGAAAACGACGGCTAGCCTTGCCTTGCAGCCCTTGGGAGTGATTACTCACCCTTGGTCTTTTGCAATGAGTCGCAATCAACCGAAATGCTATAGATTACGGGGATCACACCAAACTGGTCTAATCTGCCCAATTTGTCTAAGTTATTCATATTTAACTGGCCTGATTTGGCTGAGTCCCGTCTGAGCTGGCCTCGGGCGATCGGGACAAGGCATGGCGTTTTAAGGCCTCTAGGGGCACAATTCGCAGGGCCGCCTCATGGGTTGCTTGCAAATCCACGGGCGGAGCCGCTCCGGCCGCCACGGCCTCTAGCCACCGACTGGCGCATAAACACCACCGATCGCCCGGTTTCAGTCCCGGAAAATCAGCCCAAGGTAGCGGAGTGCTCAGATCATTGCCGCGCGATCGGGTGAATTCCAAAAATGCCGCCGTCACCTGGGCACAAACCGTATGGGATCCCCGATCGAGCGGCCCCGTTTCGCAACAGCCCGTGCGATAGAACCCCGTGATCGGATTTTGGCCACAAAGCGCCAGCGGCCCGCCCAAGACGTTTTTTGGCCCCTGGTCAGCGCCCTTTGATGGGTCAATATCTTTTGATGGATCAGATGGATCCGTTCGATCGCCAGCGGTGAAGGGTTGCTGGTTTGGTTCTGGCCCTGGTTTCGGTTCCTGCTCGGATTTGCGTCCGGTATTTTCGGTATTCATGCCAGGATTAATTGCAGGATTTGCGCCCATACTCCACATTCGGGTTAAAGAAACAAGCCACGCCCGGCGTACCGTTCCTCCGCCCAGGGTTCACCACGCTTGTGATAACCATTGCGTTCCCAAAATCCCAGGGCTTCGTGATCTAAAAATTCCAAGCCCTTCAGCCACTTGCCGCTTTTCCAAGCATACAAATGGGGAACCACCAACCGCAGCGGCCCACCATGATCCGGGGGTAAAGGCTCGCCAAACAACGTGTGCGCAAAGAAGTTTTCCTCGCGCAGGAAGTCCTCGATCGCCAAGTTGGTGGTGTAGTCCCCATAGCAGTGCTGCATCACATGCACAGTTTTCGGATCTAGGTCGATCGCCCGCATAAAGTCCGTTACCTTCACGCCGCGCCACTGCACATCCAGCTTTGACCAGCGGGTAACGCAGTGAAAATCTGCCGTGAAGTCCGACTGGGGCATGGCCATCAGGTCATCCCAACGGAGCGTAACCGGCTGGACACAACCCCAAACCTCCAGTTCCCAATCCTCTAAGCGAATTTCCGGTGTATCACCATAGGTCAGCACCGGAAACCCCGTCGCTAGGTATTGACCCGGTGGCACGCGATCGCCCTGATTGGGTTCTGGTTTTTGGAAAAATTTGCCTAGCATAGTCACAGCACCGGGTAGAGACTGATTAGGAAAACAATTGCTTTAGTTTGCTGGCTCTAATTTTCTGGCTTCAATGAGCGGAATTTAGCTTGCTAGCTCTAGTTTTCTGGCTTTAATTTTTTGCCTGAGTGGTCTTGTTTTAGTGTTCTTGTGTTGATTTTAAAGCGCTCTCTTGGGACTTCCAATTTGAGTCTGGCTCGATGTTGACTAGGTTAATCCTGAGCAGCCCTGAACAGGTAAAAATCTAGCCATTCAGGATCACGAACCAATAAGCCAATCATTTTAATAGAAGAATTTTAATAACTAAGTAAATACAGCTCTTACCTCAATTACTAAGCATAGTCGCCCGTAGGGTGGGCACTGCCCACCAAACCGTTGCTTCATGGCATCTGTAATATGGCGTGCCAATAATTCTAGGTAAAGGCTGTAATCAATCAAGTAATCATATGAATAGTTAGTTTAGAAACCCGATTGCCCCAAACTCGGGTCACGGGGCTAGGCAAATATAGACAGACGATCGAGGGCGGTGGTGGCGCACTTGCAGAGAGCGACATCAACCGCCGCAAGATGACTTATTCTTCGGTTTCGTCTTCGGTTTCTTTGGTGGGGAAGACAAAATTCGATCGACCGGTCAGGATCGACTTGCCCAGGGACAGGGCTTGCTGAGCACGCAAATTGGCTTTGCGCTTCCAAGTGGCACGGCGTTGATCGCGCTTGCCGTTGGAGGTTTTCTTCTTAGGGACTGCCATACGATCAGGTGTCGTGTCGCGACAAACAGACAACCTTTCGATTCTAGACTAGTCGGGTCGTGATCGCTAGACGGTCAATGGGGTTTCTCCCTAGGCAGCCACCCTGGATAATTCAAGCAGCGCCGTGCAAACCAAGTTGATACGCGATCGCCCTGGGTGATCGATTCGCCAGCGATCGATCCGGCCGGCTCAGCGCTCTGCCGCCATCCACCGCCCCTAACCACCGTCCGATGACTTTTCAAACCCTAAAACCATTTCAAACCTTTTTTGAGCATTGTGTTGGCGACTGGAGCGCCGAACGCACCTACCATTACTTACGCAGCCAAACCGTGGAGCGATCGCACACGGAATTTCAAATTCGCCCGATTTCACTCGAGCAAAAGCAACAAGTCCTACAGGACAATGAACGACCCGATCGGGCCGATCTCGACCAGATTCCGGGCTATCACCTCGACTTCCAAACGGTTTCCGAGCATGGCGAGCGGGTGGCCCAGAGCTTGAATTTTCTGTTCGTCCCCAACGCTGAAACGGGATCAATCCTGGAGGGCGACTACCTGCGCGATCGCGCCTACGAGGAAGCTAAACCAATGGTGGCCCAATTTCACTTCACCATCGCCACTCGGGAATTGATCATGACAACCCACTATCAACGGGTGGTGTCGGTGGATTCAATTACCCTGGTGAATCCTGCCCTTCGCCTGCGGCGAATTTTGAACTACCATCGCCCCGCCACAGAGGATGCGCCGTTGGATCAAATTGCGCTGGCGGGGTTTGGTGTTGAACAGAAGATCAATTAGCCTAGAACCGTTGCGCCGGGTTCAACGGCTGGCAAGCAATCTGGACGAGACTGGGGCCGTGAGGGGCGATCGAAACAACAATGGCGAATTTTCGAGTGTGGCTCGTTTTGGTGGTCGGTTTCTTTCTGGCGGCGGAACTATGGCAGTTGCTCCGAGCAGTGACGCTGCCCACTCCTCTGCTGTGGGTGGGGGGCTTGGTTCTGGCCACCGCTTCCAATTGGCATCATCGGGCGGGCTGGCCCTTCAAGTGGTTAGATCAGTGGGCAGCATTTTCCCGTTCCCAGTCCCAAGGGCCCGTTGCTCAACCGTTTCACGCGCCGGGTTCAGAGGTGCGATCGCCCGATCGTCGTTGAAATTAACCGTTGAAATTAATCGCTGAGATTCACCGCTGAGATTGCCACTGAAACCACCCTTGAGAGAAGAGGGCCCCTGTTGGCCTCAGACGAAATTGGGAAAATTTAGCCAGTTACCCTGACCCGTTGTTCCTGGATTGTGGCCGATCGAGCATCAGCATCCCAAGCGCTTGGTGCAATTCCCCGGTGGCCAACGGAATCGCCAGGGCAACGCAAGCCGCCTGTAGCCCCGCATTTTGGGCTTCCAAGTCAAAAGTCTGGGCATTGATCGGCCCCGATCGCGCCGGCCATTGACCCGTTTCCCAACCCTGTTGGCAATCGGCAGCACAGGTGGAATAGTGCGATCGGCAAGTGGCCGGCCGCACCGAATAGATTCCGCAAGTGCCATCGGGTTCCAAAAAAGCACAGGGAATTTTATGACCCAGCCGATCGCCCGGGTTAATCAACTCAAGCTGCCCTAAGGTTTGCGCCAACCGCTCCAGGATCAACCGCCGCTGAACCATCGGCAGCTCGGCAATCCAATCGGCAATCACCTGGGCTTCTAGCCCCGCGATCGGCACGTTCAGATAGCAGCACCAATCACAACCCCGATCGCAGGCCACAAGACAATCGGCCCGCTCCAGGCGCTCTGCAATCGCCCGATCGCCCGCAGCCCACAATTCCCGCTGCAAGCACAACAAACCAGGCAAGCCCGCCACCGACCATCGCTCGATCGCAGTCTGTTCCGTCTCTTGGGCTAATTGTTGTGCCCGTTGCCAGCGTTCTCGGGCGGCCCTGGGGTCAAGCTCTGCCATGTTTTTTCGCCTCGCCTGCAAACACACAGAGACCCCCGACTAGCGAGGGTCTCTGTTAAGGGCGATCGGGTCATCCCGCAGGACAAACCCGATCAAATTGCCAATCGCTCGATCGATTAGTCGAGGTCGGGCATCGCCAGCGCGGGTTCGCTCTCGCGGTTGATCCCCTTCTCGAAGCCCGCTTCAGCCGCGCGAGCGCGACCAGCGTGCCACAGGTGACCCACCAGGAAGAAGAACGCCAACACAAAGTGCGACGTAGCCAACCAAGCGCGGGGCGACACGTAGTTAAACGAGTTAATTTCGGTCGCCACACCGCCCACCGAGTTCAACGAACCCAGAGGAGCGTGCGTCATGTACTCAGCCGCGCGGCGAGCTTGCCAGGGCTGAATGTCATTCTTGATCTTGTTCAGATCCAAACCATTGGGGCCGCGCAGGGGTTCCAGCCAAGGGCCTTGGAAGTCCCAGAAACGCATCGTTTCACCACCAAAGATGATTTCACCCGAGGGCGAACGCATCAGATATTTACCCAGACCCGTGGGGCCTTGAGCCGAACCCACGTTCGCACCCAAGCGTTGGTCACGGATCAAGAAGGTCAGCGCTTGAGCCTGCGATGCTTCAGGGCCGGTGGGGCCAAAGAACTCGCTCGGATAAGCGGTGTTGTTGTACCACACCATCGTCGAGGCAATGAAGCCCATCAACGACAGAGCGCCCAAGCTGTAAGACAGGTAAGCTTCACCAGACCAGATGAACGCACGACGTGCCCAAGCAAAAGGCTTGGTCAGGATGTGCCAGATACCACCGGCAATGCAGGTCAGACCCACCCAAATGTGGCCGCCGATGATGTCTTCCATGTTGTTCACGGAGACAATCCAGCCTTCGCCGCCAAAGGGAGCCTTGGTCAGGTAGCCAAAGATCCGAGCCGGGTTCAGCGTCGGGTTCGTGATTACGCGCACGTCACCGCCACCGGGAGCCCAGGTGTCGTAAACGCCGCCAAAGAACATGGCCTTGAACACCAGCAGCAACGCACCGCAACCCAGCAGGATCAGGTGATAGCCGATGATGTTGGTCATTTGGTTCTTGTCCTTCCAGTCGTAACCGAAGAAGGACGAGTACTCTTCGAGGGTTTCGGGGCCGCGGATGGCGTGGTAAATCCCACCCAAACCGAGCACCGCCGACGAAATCAAGTGCAGCACGCCCGTCACGAAGTAGGGGAAGGTATCCACCACTTCGCCGCCGGGACCCACACCCAAGCCCAACGTGGCCAGGTGAGGCAGCAGGATGAAGCCCTGCTCATACATGGGCTTTTCGGGGATGAAGTGCGACAGTTCAAACAACGTCATCGCACCGGCCCAGAACACAATCAAGCCAGCGTGGGCCACGTGAGCACCCAGCAGCTTTCCGGACAGGTTAATCAGACGGGCGTTACCCGACCACCAGGCAAACCCGGTGGAATCTTGGTCACGGCCGCCCACGACCATTGCAGTATTAAAGGGCGTTTCCACGGGGCAGGACCTCTTCGGGGAAGATGAAGTTTTCGTGGGGTTGGTCTTGCGGAGCCATCCAAGCGCGGATGCCTTCGTTCAACAGAATGTTCTTCGTGTAGAACGTCTCGAATTCGGGGTCTTCAGCCGCCCGCAGCTCTTGCGACACAAAGTCGTAAGCTCGCAGGTTCAAGCCCAATCCCACAATCCCGATCGAGCTGGTCCACAATCCCATCACGGGCACGAACAGCATGA
>NZ_JACJQD010000015.1:0-80924 GCF_014696485.1 Limnothrix sp. FACHB-1083
TGAGAATAGGTTTGACGATTTGAGAGAATGAGCGTAACATTGGTGTATTACTTTTTGATTGTTTGGGGTAAGAATTACATCTTCTTACCCCTTTTTTATAACCTGAATCTGTCATTCAACACTTCTGAATTTGGTGGTGATTCTTGTGCATCTTTTAAAGTGGCAATTTCAGCCTGAGATGCGATCGGGAAGCTGGGCAGGAAGTATCACGGAACACCGAACCCGAATTCAGTCCCTATTAGACGATTCCCCTAGCCTCAAAAATTTCCTACCTGAGGCCCTAGATTGGGCCTATCCCAGAGCACGTCGGCAAGCCAGTGATGAAACAGAATTACCGATCGAACAGTTTCCAGAAGCTTGTCCCTACCAACTTTTTGAGGTATTAAACGAAAACTTTTTACCCCAATGAGACTCTTTCAAAAAATCAAGCCTAATCCGCATTGACCTATTTTTATCCTCTGATTTCATCTGATTGCAACGGAGAAAAATTGGGCGGCTTTCATTGGGTCACTGACTAAAAACTGCTGGATAGAAGCTGGCTGGCGTTATTCAGTGCCGTGGCGGCGTTGATGCCAGTGCCAAGCATGGGACACGATCGCCTCTAAATCTGGGTACTCCGGTTGCCAGCCCAAAACCGCCTGGGCCCGATCGCTGCTGCTGACCAACACGGGCGGATCACCGGCCCGGCGATCGCGCTCCACCACAACGATCGGGCGTTGGGTCACCTGGCGAGCAGCGGCGATCGTTTCCTTCACGGAAAATCCGTTGCCATTGCCCAAATTAAATGCCGTGGATTCGCCGCCGTTCAGCAAATATTCCAACCCCAACACATGGGCGTGGGCCAAGTCGTTCACATGGACATAATCCCGAATGCAAGTGCCGTCGGGGGTGGGGTAGTCCGTGCCAAAAATGGCGATGTTGTCTCGCTGGCCCAGGGCCGCCAACAAAATCAGTGGAATCAGATGGGTTTCCGGCTGGTGATCTTCGCCCAGGTTGCCGGAGGGGTCGGCTCCGGCGGCGTTGAAGTAACGGAAGATGACCGATCGCAATCCATAGGCCAGGTCAAAATCCCGCAGCATTCGCTCGACGGTTAATTTAGACTCCCCATAGGGATTAATCGGCAGTTGGGGATGATCTTCGGCAATTTTGGGAGTTTGGGGTACGCCATAGGTGGCCGCCGTGGAGGAAAACACGAAATGGGGCACTTGGGCCGCCACCATGGCTTCCAACAGGGTCAGGGTTCCCACCACGTTGTTGCGATAGTATTTGGCGGGATTGGCAACGGACTCGCCCACGGCAATGTAGGCGGCGAAGTGCAGCACGGCTCCAATCTGGCGCTGGGCAAAGAGTCGATCGAGTAAGGCCCGATCGCCAATATCACCCACAATCAACTCAGCCTTTAGCACCGATTCCACAATCTCGCGGTGGCCGTAGCCCAAATTATCCAGCACAACCACCGGATAGCCAGCCTGTTGAAGCGCTAGAACGGTATGGGAGCCGATGTAGCCAGCGCCGCCGGTCACGAGAATGGTGGGTTTTGAGCAAGCGTCGGTCATGGGGGGCAGCGACGGGAATTACGGGGCGATCGCCATGAGAATTTTAGCCATTTCTTCTACCTTTCCTTATCCGCCCAGCAAAGGCGGCACGGAAATTCGGACTTACAACCTGCTGGCCCGCTTGGCCCAGCGCCATGCGGTCACCATTGCCACCCAGCGCCATCCTAGTGTCACCGATGACCATCTGGCCGCGCTCCGGGCAACTGTTCAGGAGGTGATGGTGTTTCCGCTGCCACCGGATCCGGCCGCCAGCCGCAGTCCGCGCCAGTTGGCCCGCAAGGTGAAGCGGTTTGGGCAATCTTGGCTGAGGGGCACGCCGCCCAATGTGTTGCATCGCTTTTCGCGGCCGATGCAGGCTTGGATTGATCAACAAATTGCGGCCGATCGCTTTGATGTGGTCACCTGCGAGCACAGTGTGAATGAAATCTATGTGCGGCCCGATTGGCAGCGGCGCTACCCCAAGCTGCGATCGATTGTGGATGTTCACAGCTCCGTTTACGGTTGGGCCAAGGGGCATCTGGATTTGGGTGCATCTCCACACCCCACACGCGATTGGCTGTATTTGCCCTTGCTCGCCCGCTACGAGCGCCGCTACGCCAACAAATTCAGCGCGATCGTCACCACCACCCCCGACGATCGGGACTACATGGCCCAATTTGCGCCCCAAGTGCCCGGTTTCGTCATTCCCAACGGGGTGGACTTGGCCCTGTTTCCGCTGCGTGATCGGGATCCCGGGGGTTATGAATTGGTGTTTGTGGGCGCAATGGATGCCACCCACAACATCGATGCGGTGAAGTTTTTTGTGAATGCCGTTCTGCCACCGCTGCGATCGACCTATCCCGCCGCCACCTTTCGGATTGTGGGGGCCCGGCCCAGCGCTGAGGTGTTGGCCCTGGGCGATCGACCTGGCGTAGTGGTCACCGGCCCTGTGGATTCCATGGCCGCCGAGCTACATCGGGCCTCCGTTTGCGTTGTGCCCCTGCGCACCGGGCTGGGCATCAAAAACAAAACCCTCGAGGCCATGGCGGCCGGCGTACCCGTGGTGGGGAGCGATCGGGGACTCGAGGGCTTGACGATCGACCAACCGCCCTTAGCCTTACGGGCCAACCAACCCGCTGAATACATTGCCGCCATCGGTCGGTTGTGGGAATCTACGGAGTTGCGGGCCCAACTCTCCCAAGCGGCCCGCGCCTACGTGGAGCGCGACTTTAGCTGGGATCAAGCCGCCCAACATTACGAAGCTGTTTTGCAAAGCTCCCCACAACAGCCAACTTTCACCTCTTTTTCCCTATAAGGGCGATAGGGTCAACTTCGGCGGCCGGCTTCAACGGCCAGCAACATTGTCAGCAATCAATGATGGAATTAGGTATTAATAATGATCAGTAGTCAATGATTTAATTCATACTCTGGTGATAGTTTATACCCAAATCCTTCTTGATTGAATTTGATCGCTTTTGCCCCTTGGAATACTTTAGGAGAATCGCAGGGAATGCTTAAATAGAATTATCAACCCCACCAGCTCAAGAATTTTCAACGATTGCTCAATCATCACGGTTAATTTTTAAAAACAGAGCAGGATTCTCGGAACAATTGCGGTTCACAAAGGAAGGTTTCTAAAAGGCTTCAAGCATTAAGGCTAGGGCTGAGATCAAGATTTGAACAGGAGTTTGGGTTGAACCTAAACGGATTTTAACCAAGCTCAAATCAGATCTAAAACATAGATCCGATTTGTTCAAGACGTGAGAAAATTCTGTTGACTGAAAAATTCAGCATCCTCGATCAACAGACCGCCCCGCTAGCCAGATCAGTCAATGCTGAGAGATCAGCCAAACGCTCATGGAGCAAATTTTGATCATTTTGTGATGGTCAAGCCATGGTTCTCAGTCATTATCCAAACCTGATGTTCAAACCCTTTTAGGTATCTTGCAAATTGGCGTTCCGGGTTCTGGGTCAACGCTCGGCCGATGGTGATTCAGTGTTTAAGGGAATGGATCCCCGCGTTCTTTACATCCAATGACCAACGTTGCTGCGGCTAATGCATCACCCTTTTTGGGCCAATTATTGGTCTTGGAACCTGATGAAACGGATCAGTTAAAATTTGCTCGCTGTTTTCAGCACTGGCCCTGGCTGGGTGAAGGGCATGTGGTGGCTTCCATGCAGGCGGCGATCGCCCATTTGCGTCGGCAACCGGTCGAGATGGTGTTGCTCAATGGCTGTGCGATTCCCCCGATCGAGGCGGTCTTGGAACCGTCGGCAGGGACTGAAAGCTGTCCCGCCAAAAAGCCTGAAGACTTTTCCGATCGCAGCCACCAGCCCAGCGATCGCCCCGTAACCCCGATCGCGCAGGATCAACCCGACCTCCTCGACCAAGCCGCACCCAGCTTTCGGGAACTCTTGCAGCTCATGGAAGCCCAGGCGGTTCTCTGGCTGGTGATGGTTCCAGCGGATGCCGCAGATGTGGCCTTGGCACTGGTGCAACAGGGCGCGGCCGATTATGTGGTGAAAGATGCCGCTGGAGCCTATCTCAAGCTATTGCCAATTACCTTACAAAAAAGCTGGCAAACCTATCAGCAACAGCGCCAATTACAGTGGCTGAGTCATACGGTTCAAAGTTTACCCGATGGTGTGTATGTGGCCGATGCCGGTGGGCAATTACTGTTTACCAATGACGCGCTAAAAGCAATTTGCGCGATCGAGCAGCAAAACCTGCAAGGGCAACCCATCACTACCCTGGGCCAGCCCGCTTTGACCCGTTGGGTGCAACAACAGGCCCCGATCGCCTCCGATCTACAGCAACCCTATCACCGCCGGGATGTGGAATTAGCCATCCAGCAGCCCGATCGGCCAGCCCTCAGCATGTTGCTCTCGGAAACCTTTATTGATGATGGTTGCCAAGCCATTCGGGTGGGCGTGCTGAAAAATGTGCATTTTCTGAAGGAAGTACAGTCTTCAATTCACAATGTTCAAAGCAGCTTAAACAGCATTATTCAATCTCGAACCAATCAGCTTCAGGAGGCGATCGGGGAGTTACATCGCGAAAACCAAGAACGTATTAAATCAAAAATTTCGCTGCGCCTCAGTCGCGATTTTATTAATCGTCAACAGGTCTTTTTACGATCTGTTATTGACAACAATCCCAATTTAATTTTCGTCAAAGATTGGGAGGGTCGGTATGTGCTCGCCAATCAAGCCATGGCGGACTATTACGGAACCACCGTTGATGAACTGCTGAATAAAACTGACGAAGAACTACTAGGGCCCTCGGAAGCCAATGCTCGGTTTTTGAGCGAAAATCGCTTCGTCATTGAAAATCGCCAGGAACTCTTCTTGCCTGAGGAAATGGTGATTCGCCGCAAAATTGCTCAGTCAGATGTTCAGCCAGACTCGATCGCCTCAGTGGAGCAGGATGATGCCCTCCTCGATGCTTCCCCAGAATCTGACTTAGGAACCAACACCCTAGGAACTGCCTTGGAAATCAATTTATCGGGGGCTGGTGGTTCCTCTGGGGCAGATTCCTGCAACGGCCAAGTTGATGATCCATTTGGAACAAATCCAGACATTCAATGGCTGCAATGGCACAAGTCACCGATTTTTCTGCCCGCCAAGGGTGAATATGGAGTCTTGGGCGTAGGGGTTGATATTACGGCTCGCAAACAGGTGGAACTGGCCCTGGCGGAACAGGAAAAAAGTCTTTCGACCCTGGTGGCCAATTTGCCCGGCTATGTTTATCGAGTGGCTAATAATCCTGAATACTCCGCGCTTTTTGTTAGCGATGGGGTAACGGCCATCACGGGCTATGAAACTCATGAATATTTAGTCGATCGCACCACCAGTTGCGGTCAAGAAATTCACCCCGAAGATGCCGATCGCGTTTGGGAAATTGTCCAAGCCGCCATTCAAAAGCAAGAACCCTATGAGTGCGAATATCGCATTCTCACCAAGTTTGCTCAAGAAAAGTGGGTTTGGGAGCGGGGTAGCGGTGTTTATTCCGATGAAGGAAAATTTCTGTTTTTAGAGGGATTCGTCACGGATATCAGCGATCGCAAGGCTGCGGAACAGAACCTGCGCCAACTGAGCGATCGCCTGCAAGAGTCCCAGCGGATTGCCAAGCTCGGCAACTGGCAAATAGATTTACGAAGCAACAAGCTCTATTGGTCTGAGCAAGTTTTTGAGATTTTTGAAGTGGATGCACAGCAATTTGATGCATCCTATGAAGCCTTGATGGCCGCCATTCATCCCGACGATCGGGAAATGGTCGATCGAGCCTATGAGCGCCACTTAGTCAATCATGAACCCTATTCCGTCACCCATCGGTTGCTGTTGGCAGATGGGCGGATTAAATATGTCCATGAGCAATGCGAAACAACCTATGACGAGGATGGCACGCCCCTTTATTCCCAAGGCACGGTGCAGGATGTTACCGATCAATATTTGGCAGAAATGGCCCGAGAACAGGCCGAAAAAGCTTTGCATCAAGTGATTGAAGGCACGGCCACGGTAACCGGAGCACAGTTTTTCCCCAACTTGGTGCGGCATATTGCGGAAGCCCTGAATGTGGATTATGTGGTAGCCACGGAATTACGGGGCGATCGATTACAAACCCTTGGTGTTTGGGTTGATGGTCAACTGGGCGACAATTCCAATTTGAACTTAGAAAACACACCCTGTTCCTACATTTTGGAGCATGGTGAACTCTATTGTGAAACCGGCGGACAGTCCTGTTTTTCCATTTCCCGTTCCCTCTTTCCTGGGGCAGTAAATGGGCTGTTGGGCGTTGCTTTACAGGATGATCAAGGACAGGCGATCGGCAGTCTTTGCATCCTAGATCAACAACCCTTTTCTGAAGAAAAACACCAACAAGCCATGGCCCTTTTGCGGGTGTTGGCCTCCCGGGCAGGGGCCGAACTTCAGCGCAAACAGGCCAACGATGCCTTGGAGCAACTGAACCAAGACTTGGAAGCGAGGGTATTGCAGCGCACCTTGGAACTGCAAGCTCAAGAAGCGCAACTGAGGGATTTGTTTGACAATGCAACGGATTTAATTCAACGAATTGATCCCCAAGGGCAAATTTTATTGGTCAACCGGGTTTGGAAAGAAACCTTGGGCTATGGCGATGAAGATTTAAATGATTTGTCAATCTTTCAGGTTGTCCATCCTGCGGACTTAGAGGACTACCGCCAATATTTAGATCGCCTTTGCGCCGGGGAAGCTTCTTTAGACATTGAAACTCGCTTTCTCAGCAAAGATGGCCAGGAAATTTTGTTGGAAGGAAATGCTAACTGCGATTTTCAAGAGGGGAAACCGATCGCCATTCGCAGCATGTTTCGGAATGTGACTGAGGGCAAACAAACCCGCAAAGCACTTCAGGAATCGCAGCAATTTTTGCAAACGGTTTTGAACACATTTCCGCTCTTTGTGTTTTGGAAAGATCGCAATTCGGTTTACCTGGGGTGCAACCAAAACTTTGCGGCGGCGGCGGGGCTGCCTTCACCGGAGGCGATCGTGGGCAAGACGGATTACGATTTGCCCTGGGGAGTCAGCGAAGCCGAGCTATACCGAGCGGACGATCGGGAAGTGATTGAGTCTGGCATGGCCAAGCTACATCTCATTGAGTCCCAAAAACAACTGGATGGCTCGATGATCCAGACTGAAACCAACAAGGTTCCGCTCCGGGATTCGTCAGGAACGGTGATTGGGGTTTTGGGCATCTATCAAGACATTACCGATCGCCAAGCGGCGGAATTACAGTTGCAGCGAACGAATCAACAACTGTTGCGAGCAACGCGCTTGAAAGATGAGTTCATGGCCAATATGAGCCACGAATTGCGCACGCCGCTGAATGCCATTTTGGGGATGACCGAAAGCCTGCAAGAGGAAATTTTTGGGCCAATTACGCCCCAACAGGACTATGCGCTCAGGACGATCGACCAAAGCGGCACACACCTGCTGGAACTCATTAACGACATTTTGGATATGGCCAAGATTGAGTCCGGCCAAATGGAGTTGGATTGGTCAATCGCGGACTTGGTGCCCATGTGTCGATCGAGCCTGGTTTTTATTCAACAGCAGGCCACAAAAAAACGGATTGAACTGAACCTCAACAGCCCGGAAAACTTGCCCAATCTGTGGGTCGATGAACGACGACTGCGCCAGGTGTTGATTAATTTGCTGAGCAATGCGGTGAAGTTCACGCCGGAAGGGGGCAAAATTACCCTTTCGATCGCCGTGACCAGCGAATCGCTAACCGCCGCCTCGGAATTCGTGCGATCGCGCGCTTTGTCCAAAATGCATCTCCAGGGCCTGGTGCAGCAGCCCCCAGCCCCCACCGCGCCCGCCAACCAACCCACAACCTTCGTGCGCATTGCCGTAGCCGACACCGGAATTGGCATTGCCGCCGAAAATTTACCCAAGCTCTTTCAGCCCTTCATCCAAGTGGACGGGGCCTTGAATCGCCAATATGACGGCACAGGATTGGGTTTGGCGCTGGTGAAGCAAATTGTGGAACTGCACCAGGGCTGTGTGGATGTGGTCAGCGAAGTGGGAGTGGGCAGTTGCTTCACGATCGAACTTCCCCTGCTGGCCCCGCCGCCCCACCAGATCCCCTAGGCAAGGCGCAAGACCGCCAGCCGGACGGCATCCGGCCCCGACGCGCTCGACATCAGCCCAGTAACCAGCCCAGTCTTGTAGGTTGGGTTGAGGTACGAAACCCAACAACAGCAAGATTTCTGGTGATCTAGCCCAATGATTTAGGCTGACGATTCAGACGAATGATCAGCCCGATGACCAGTCCAATAACCAGCCCAAGTGATCAGACCGATCATTCGCCCTAAATCCCAGCCCCATCAAAGAACTCTTCCAGGGCCCGATCGCTCAACCGGCAACGCTTTCCCGCCGGGTCATCACCACTCACAAGATTGAGCTGGCCCAGTTGGCGTTGGGCCGCCGTCACCTCCGCGGCCACCTTGGCAATCCGTTCCCAATCGCAAAGGGTCAAGTCTTCGCAAGGGCGCTCCGGCGCACCCACGGCCACCGGCACTTGGGCCCGTTCCGCTTCCATTTCCTCAATCCGCCGCTCCAGGGCTTCGATGCGATCGAGCAGGGCCCGAATCGCCTGGGCTTCCGAGTCCGGCAGCTTGCCATGCTCCAGTGGATCTACCCGCACACCCGATCGATAGACCACACGACCAGGCACACCCACCACCGTGCAATCGGCAGGCACATCCCGCAAAACCACGGAACCAGCCCCAATGCGCACATTTTCGCCAATATTCAGATTGCCGAGCACCTTAGCCCCAGCTCCCACCACCACGTTGTCACCCAAGGTGGGGTGGCGCTTGCCGCTTTCCTTGCCCGTGCCCCCCAGGGTCACGCCCTGGTAAATCAAGCAATAGTCGCCCACAATCGCCGTTTCACCAATCACAACGCCCATGCCGTGATCGATAAACACACCTTGCCCGATCGTTGCGCCCGGGTGAATTTCAATCCCGGTCAACAATCGTCCAATGTGGGAAATCAGCCGAGGCACAAAGGGTAATTGGCGCTGTTGCAGCCCATGGGCCAGCCGATGGAGGATCAACGCTTGCAACCCCGGATAGCAAAAAAGCACCTCTAGCCAATTGCGGGCGGCGGGGTCACGATCGAAGATGATGCGAAAGTCAGCAATGAGAGCGTTTAGCACGGTTGGGCGGCCTGAAAGCTTCAAGGTTGTGTTGCATCGATTACAAAATCACTTTTAATCCTACTGCCTACCGACCGAGACGCGGGGGGGTGGGGCCACCGAACCCCAACCGAAGCATTGGGGAATATATTTTGGCTCAGGTTTTGGCTCAGGTTTTGGCTCAGGCCCCAGACTCCACCCAGCGCCACACTCCCCGGGAATCGGTTGGCGAACTGGGCGATCGGGACGAAACATTTCAGTTGCGGCAGCCATGACCCATTCAGCGTCACCAGAATTGCGGTTTTTAGGGTCAGGGTTTGGTAAACTTTGCGACTTTTAAGGCCTTCAAATACGGACATTTGGATACTGATCACGTTGCCGATCGCACCCAATTAGGCAATCAACTGATGGATTATATTGTTGATTCTTGATTGCATTTCTTAACGCCATTTCAAGGAAGCACCTGATAGATTGGGATCGACTTTGACGACGGTCTTAGCCTTCCAAAACTACACAAAAAAGATAGTGAATTCACGTTTCATCCCCCATGAATCGTTAAATTTATCCATCTTTCAGGGTTTGCATCAATCCATTGAGGTTACAACCAAGCATAATCAGCCCACGGCGTAGGGCTGTTGCGGTTGGAGCTGCCCTAAAATTCGTAATCAATGAATTTTCCACTGCCCTCTCCTCACTCGACGGCAGCGATGTCCCACTCCACGATGAAGATCCAGATCAAGGGGCGATCGCGCTGGCTCGGCCATTGGCAACAACGCATCAGCAATTGGCACTTCAGCCAAAAGATTGCGTTGGGCTATATCTTGGCGATCGCCACGGGGGCCGTTGGCTCCTTGGCCGGCATCGCCCTGGCGGATCATTTCCAAGGGCGCGGGGTGGCCCAATTGCACGACGCAACCACACAAGTTCAATTACTCAGCGATTTACGCAGCAACTTGCAGGCGGCTCGCCTCGCCATTGATGAAGCGGGGGATGATGAAATTCCCGTCGCACAACGGCAACTGTTCCAGCAGGACGCGATCGCGGCCATCCAAACAGCCCGCGACTTAGCCAACGAGCTAACCGCCTATCTCAAGCAAAATCCCCAATGGCTGGCCGATCGCCCCGATCGCCTGTTGCACTTGGCCAATCAAAGCGTGGCGGATCTTCAGGAATATGCCAATCAGCAAATGCTGATGCAGCAGGCGGACGAGGCCAATCAATCGGCCGCCCAGAAGGCAGCCAAAGAAGCAGCGGAGGACTTGGAGTGGAAAGCGCTGGCCGGGGCCGATCGCGCCCTGTCCCGGCTGGTGATTATGGCCCATGGGCAAGCGGAACAGGCGGAAGTTTTGCTCGAAGAGGCCCAAGGTCTGGAAAAAGGCGTTGTGATCCTGAGCCTGTTGCTGTCGGCGGCGGTGGCAGGGGTGATTGCGATGCGAGTCACGCGGGCGATCGTCAATCCCCTGGTGCGGGCGGCCACGGTGGCCCAAGGGGTGGCGGAAACCGGCGACTTCAGCCAACGGGTGGGCATCACCAGCCAAGACGAAGTGGGATCCTTAGCCCAGGCTCTTGATACATTGATTGAGCGGGTGGCCGAACGCAATCAAGAGTTGGCGGACGCGGCGGATTTTGCCAGCTCCCAAGCCCGCACCCTCTACAGAACCCTGATGGATTTGCGCCGCACCCAAGCGCAACTGATCCAAACGGAAAAAATGTCGCTCCTGGGGCAGGTGGTGGCCGGGGTAGCCCACGAAATCAATAACCCCACCAGTTTTATCTACGGCAACCTGATCCATGTCACGGAGGGGGTGAGCCATCTGCTGGAGTTGCTGACGCTGTATGAGGCGGGCCATGGCCCCCACAGTCCAGAGATTCGATCGCTCGTGGAACAGTTGGATTTGGAGTTTGTGCGGGAAGATTTGCCGCAACTGATGGCTTCCATGCGATCGGGCGCGGAACGCATCCGGGCGATCGTTCTGTCGTTGCGGTTGTTTGCCCGTTTGGATGAGGCGGAGGTGAAGGCGATCGACTTGCCCCAAAGCCTGGACAGCGTGCTCACCATTTTGGGGTCGCGCCTCTGTGCCCAAGCTCACCGCCCGGCCATTGTGGTGCAGTTGGACTACGGATCTTTGCCCCCGATCGAGTGCTATGCGGGTCAGCTCAATCAGGTGTTAATGCACATTTTGACGAACGCGATCGATGCGCTGGATGAGGCCTTCCGCCAACAGCCCGATCGGCTCTTGACCCTGAAGCTCACCACCCGCACCCTTGACCCGGATTCGGTCAGCTTGGCGGTCACCGACAGCGGCTTGGGCATTCCCGTCAGTGAACAATCGCGGATTTTTGAGTTGTTTTACACAACCAAACCCGTGGGCAAAGGCTCGGGCATGGGTCTGGCGATCGCCCAGCAGGTGATTGTGGAAAAGCACGGCGGCACGATCGATTGTGAATCGGGCAATTGGGGAACGACGTTTACGCTGAAGTTACCGGTTCGACTCGCGATCGCCGATCCAGCCCAACCAGTTCCCAATGCAATTACTTCCTCAGCCGAGGATGACTCTAGTTTCGTAGATGATGCGACATCCAACATAACCTAGCGGAGTTTATTCACAGTAAATACACTTGGAGCTTCACTTGAACCAACAACCCTTCTATTCCATCTGTTGATTCTGATTGAAAAGATCAATTGTCATCAGTTAGAAGAGAGTATAATATTGGCATTGTCACTTCCTAATTTTTATTCAAAGTAGGAGATCACTATAACAATGAGCGCTCCTTTAGTTATCGCCATCATTATTTTTATAGTATGGATGCTAATGGGGGCAATGTATGGGTTCCAACATAAAAATGTGTTTCTCTTTTGGAAGAAGCAAAAAAAAGATATTGATATCATTTTATTTTACTGGCTTGCTCCATTAATCATTTTCTTGTGTGTACGAGGTGCAATAATTCTCGGGGAGCACCGAGAGGCTGGTCAAAGAGCTACCGAAGTTGCACAGCAAATCGATCAAATGTTTAAAAAGCAGGAGTACGAGAAATTTCCTGCCTTGCTTACAATGATGGAAGCTGCCCAAACAAGATTAAATGAACTCAATATATTTCTTGTCGAGCTTTCGCTAGGTCAGAGCAATATTGATGAGACAGTCAGAAAGAAGTTAGAACTTCTTGAAAGTGAAAAATTAAATTCTGATTATTTCAATAACGCACGGTCAATGATCTTGCAAGTTTCTCAAGAAAAAACATTTGAATCTGTAGAAGAAATTGAAAAATCTATCAAGAAGACACAAGATGCTATTGATAAATTACAAAAGATTACCACTCAAAGTAAAATCTATTCAAAAGCCCAAGGCTTATTAAATCAAGGCAATAAAAATCTGATCGAACTTGGTACTTTTTTGGAGCGTGAAAAAATTAACAAAACTTACTATGACAACGTTACTAGGTCGTCTGATTTATTAGTTGCTTCAACAAAATCAAGATTTCTGAAAATTTCTGAGTTGGAATCTGCATTAGCACAAATTTCCAAGATGATATTTGACTTAAATCAGATTATTGGTTCAAATTCAATATTCACTGAGATGGCACAAACCAGGCTTACTTCATATGTAAAAGACGAGTCTGAACTCAGACAATTAATCCTTCAAGAACAAGAAAAACAGAAAACTTGCTCGGTTGCTCCTGAGAAATGCACTTTGCCACCAACCTTTCAGTTCTCTACTTTTAAGGATTCAAAGGAGCTTTATCTGACTAAGACCAGATCAAGCCGTGTAGGTGAATGTCTCTGCCCATATGACATCAAAGCCAGTGGAGAGACCTGTGGTGAGAGTTCAGCATATTACCGAGAGGGTGGAGATGCGCCAGTGTGCTACGCCCTGGAGCCATCGGCTAGATAGAGATACATATGCTTTCTGGGAAACCTTCTGATACAGAGTCATAGAGCTTCTTATCCTTGAGTGCATAATTTTCACGGAAGTCTTAGGACTCATCTTCTAGTAATTCTTTAGCGCACTCTAGAGCAGCCGATCGGGACGATCAAGCCCCGATCGAACCACTCGCGAGCGACGGCTTAACCAGGCCCTAGGGAGTCGTCACCGGTTCCGGCGCTTCCGGAGCCGACAACAGCGGCGAATCTCCGTGATAGGCCCGCAACAACAGCGTTTTCAGCTCGCTGATCATCGGGTAACGGGGATTCGACACCGTGCATTGATCGTCAAAGGCGCGATCGGCCACATCGTCCAACTTCGCCAAAAACTCCGCCTCGCTAATTGACGTGGCTTCCCGAATCGATCCGGGAATTCCCACCTGCTGCTTCAGTGCCTCGATCGCCCCAATCAGCCGATCGATCTTCTCGTCCTCCGTCGTCCCCCCCAAATTCAAATAGTCCGCAATCCGGGCATAGCGCCACTTCGCATTCGGATACTTGTATTGCGGGAACGCCGCCTGCTTAAAGGGCGCATCCGTCGCGTTGTAGCGAATCACGTGGGAAATCAACAGCGCATTGGCTAGACCGTGGGGAATGTGGAACGCGCCGCCAATTTGGTGGGCGATCGAGTGGCAAATGCCCAAAAAGCCATTGGCAAAGGCCATCCCCGCCATCGTCGCCGCGTAGTGCATCTTTTCCCGCGCCTTCGGATCCGCCGCCCCATGCTCATAGGCCGAGGGCAGATATTTGAAAATCAGCCGAATCGCCTCCAGGGCCTCGCCGTTCGTGAACTCCGAAGCCAACACGGACACGTAGGACTCCAGGGCGTGGGTCAAGGCATCAACGCCCCCAAAAGCCGTCAGGGACTTGGGCATATCCAGCACCAATTGCGGATCGCAAATGGCCATAGTCGGCGTGAGGGCGTAGTCCGCCAGGGGGTACTTGATCCCCGTGCGCTCGTCCGTCACCACCGCGAAGGGCGTAACCTCCGACCCCGTACCCGAGGTGGTGGGAATCGCCACTAGGATTGCCTTCTGGCCCAAAGGCGGCAGCTCATACACCCGCTTGCGGATGTCCATGAACCGCATCGACAGCCCCTCAAACTCAATTTCGGGATGCTCGTACAGCAACCAGGCAATCTTGGCCGCGTCCATCGGTGAGCCACCCCCGATCGCGATGATCGTGTCCGGATTGAACGATCGCATCTGTTCCAAAATCCGGTTCACCGTTCCCAGACAAGGATCCGGCTCCACATCGTAAAAGGTGTCGTACTTCAGTCCAACATCATCCAGGACGCTTTCCAGACCCGCCGTGATCCCCAGGTTGTAAAGGGGTTTGTCGGTGATGATGAACGCCCGATCGCGCCCGGCCAGCTCCCGCAGCGCCACCGGCAGCGAGCCATATTTGAAGTAGATTTTCGGCGGAATCCGGAACCAGAGCATATTTTCCCGCCGTTCCGCCACGGTTTTGATATTCAGCAGGTGGCGCGGTTCCACGTTCTCACTGATCGAGTTGCCGCCCCAAGTGCCGCAACCGAGGGTGAGGGACGGATCCAGCCGGAAGTTATAGATATCCCCGATCGCCCCTTGAGACGAGGGCGTGTTAATCAGCACCCGCGCCGTTTGCACCTGATCCTCAAACCGTTTGATCCGATCGCGGTTGTCCGGCGACGTGTAGAGCACCGCCGTGTGGCCCCGCCCGGCAAACATCACCAAGGACTCACTCAGCTCCACCGCCTGGGCAAAGTCCGCCGCCCGATACATGGCCAGCACCGGCGACAGCTTCTCATAGGAGAACGGCTCCTCTGGCCCCACCACGCTCGCCTCGCCCACAATCAGGCGCGTGCCCGGTGGCAGTTGAATCTCCGCCATCGCCGCGATCTGTTCCACCGATTGGCCGACGATGTTCGGGTTCAGCCGCCCATCAATCAGGATTTGCGCGCCCATCCGGACTTTCTCTTCGGGATCCAGGAAATAGGCTCCCCGATCGCGAAACTCCTGCTTCACCTGCTCGTAGACCGCATCCACCACCACCACCGATTGCTCGCTGGCGCAGATCATGCCGTTGTCAAAGGTTTTGCTGAGAATAATCGACGACACGGCCATTTTCAGGTGCGCCGTTTCGTCAATCAGGGCCGGCGTGTTCCCCGCGCCCACACCCAAGGACGGGTGGCCGGACGAGTAGGCCGCCCGCACCATGCCCGGCCCGCCCGTGGCCAAAATCAGGTTCACATCCGGGTGCTGCATCAACTGCTGCGACAGGGGCACGGTGGGCTGATCAATCCAGCCAATGATGTCCGGCGGGGCCCCGGCTTCCACGGCCGCTTGCAAAATCACCCGCGCTGCCTCGATCGTGCAGTCCTTGGCCCGGGGGTGAGGCGAAAAGATAATCGCGTTGCGGGTTTTCAGGGCAATCAAGGCCTTAAAAATTGCCGTCGAAGTGGGGTTCGTGGTGGGCACAATTCCCGCCAAAATCCCCACGGGTTCGGCAATGCGCTGAATCCCAAAGGCCTTGTCCTCTTCGATCACCCCGCAGGTTTTCTCGGCTTTGTATTTGTTGTAGATGAATTCCGAGGCGAAGTGATTTTTGATCACTTTGTCCTCGATCGTCCCCATTCTCGTTTCGGTTACCGCCAGCTTGGCCAGGGGGATGCGGGCCGCGTTGGCCGCCAAGGCTGCTTTTTTGAAGATCAAATCCACCTGCTCTTGGCTGAAGGTGGCATAGGTGCGCTGTGCGGCTTTGACCCGCGCAATTAGGGCTTCGAGTTCGCGATCGTTGGTAACGGTCATAACGCACCTCGCAGGAATGGCGTTCTGTTTTTACGCTAGGTTGATCCCCTTGTTTTGGTTAGATTTGTTGACAAGTTTTTAGGTTTTGCTCACCCGAATTGCAACGAACCTTTACGAAGTCTCACAGAACGCTCGGCCGCCGATCGCTCAAAACCATCGTTTAGCTCGGTGACCATTCCCCTAGTCCAACAGGCCCGATCGCTCCAAAATCCATTCACTCCACAGGCTCGATCGCTCCAACACCACCTGACGGCGATCGGCATTTGGCCACAGCACCGACCACTCCGCCAACCACTGAACAATCTGCCGCTGAATTGCCACCAGCTCGATCGCCACCGGTAAATCGGTCTCGGGGGCTGCCCATTCAATGAACCAACCACTTTCCCGCAGCAAACTGGAAATGAGCTGCCCGTTATCAGGATTTTTGCCAAAGGATTTGACCCGCGCCAAATTTGCCGCAATGCCACCTAAACGCACCGCCAAACTATCACGCATATACCGATCGCGCCGCCTTAGAAAATCATTCATGAATCTCAGCTTATGACTCGGGCTGTTCTAGACCCAGGCGATCGTAAGCATCCGCCAAACTCAAGCGCGATCGATCCGTCTTGCGCTCTTGCAACAGGGCCATCAGTTCTGGATTTTGCGTAATTTGCTGAACCTCCGTGGTCAAATCCTCGGCCGAATTTTGCAATCGCTCAACGGAGGTCAACACAAATTCGCGACCATCGGGCAGCTTCAAAAGCAGAACATCATCTTGAGCTTGGGCAAAGAGATTCAGAAGAAACTGAATAACATGGGTTAAATGAATTACTTTCATAGGTCGTAAGGCTGATTACGGATAAAGAGTTGATTATTGAATTTCCTGCCCACAGCTTCGATAGCTACAACTCGAACAATTTCTTCAACTGAATAAAAGACCCGAAAATTACCGATTCTGAGTTCCCAATCAGATAAATCATTAGTTCTTAAAGGCTTTCGATTACGTGTTTCAACGGTCGGCTCATAAGTCAACTGCTGAAATATTTCATCAAGAACCTCTTTCTGTTCATGTTTTTTAAAAACACGTAAGTCATCTAGAGCGCTTCGGGATATTTCTATAGTGTACATAGGAATTTAAAAGTGCAATCTGAAAATCACCCATCCCTATTCATCGAGAAATTCTGGGTTGAGTAGTTGAGCGATTTTAAGGGTTTTACCGTGTAGATGGCTGCCCCTAGCGATCGGAGTGAGAGCCAATTGCCAAGCATCACTAGACAACCAGCGATCACTCCATCACGTCACCAGCAAGCAGATTTAAGCGATGTCGGCGAGGGCGGCAATGTTGACCAGGGCGGTGTTGGGGCAGGCACGCTTCAGCAAACCGGTCAGCACCTTGCCTGGCCCCACTTCGATCGCCTCCGTGCAGGCCACCTGGTTCAACATCACCATCGTTTCCCGCCAGCGCACCGAACCGGTCATCTGCTTCGAGAGCCGTTCTTTCAAAGCTGCGCCGCTGGTTTCCGGGGTGGGGTCAGTGTTGGAGAGCACCCCGATCGCCGTGTCCGCAAAATCCGTGGCCGCCAAAATTTCGTTAAATTCCGCCGATGCTTCCGCCATGTAGGGCGAGTGGAACGCACCGGACACGGCCAAGGGCACAGCCCGCTTGGCTTTGACGCTGCCCAGGATCGCATCCACCGCCTCGGGCGTTCCGGAAATTACCACTTGGGCATCGCTGTTGTCGTTGGCCAGCACCACACCCCCGGTAGCGGCGATCGCCTCGGTTAGGGCCGGGCGGTTGAAGCCAATCATGGCCGCCATCTTGCCGCCGGAAGCCGCTTGCATCAACTCCGCCCGCCGCTTCACCAACTTCAGACCCGCTTCAAAGCTGAAAGCCCCGGCCGCGTAGAGGGCCACGTATTCCCCCAGGCTGTGACCCGCCACCAAATCAGGCGATTGATCGGCGGCTTTCAGCGCATCAACCAAGATCGCCTCGATCGCGTAGAGGCAAGGCTGGGTGTATTGGGTTTGGGAGAGTTGCGCCTCGTCACCGTTGCAAACCTCCGCCACCGACCAACCCAAAATTTCATCCGCGATCGCCAACTTCGCTTGGGCGGCCGGCGAGTCGAGCAAGTCGGCAGTCATGCCAACGGCTTGGGAGCCTTGGCCCGGGAACATCCAGAGGGTTTTTGCCATTGTGTTTGTTGTGCTTCGCATCGGTATAGACAAGGTGCTTATACCAAGCGGCCGGCCCGTTGCGCTAGCGGGGAATTTCCGGCAATCCGCCCCTGATGGCGGCCGCTGGGAAATCGTGACTCTAGTCATGGGCACTGATGACCGGCGGCAGTCGTCGCGATGGGGGCGATCTTTTTAGAGTGATGAGGTGGCATTTGATCCCGGTTTGGGCAACGTCGATGCAACCTGCGATTCGGTTCAAGTTTCAGCAATGGCGGCTGTGGGCCGGGGGCCTCGGGGCCCTGGGCCTGTTGGGCACGATCGCCCTGGTGATCCCTCACCCAGCGCCTGCCCCCAAGGTGGATCTTGCCCAGGACACAACCCTGGTTCGGCGGCAAGATTTGGTGGTGCAAGTGCAGGCCAATGGGGTGGTGCAGCCCCTGCGTAAGGTCAACTTGGCCCCCAAGGAGGCCGGCAAGGTGGCGGCCTTGTTTGTGCGCGAGGGCGATCGAGTGCAGCCTGGGCAAGTGGTGGCCCAAATGGACGGCGAACAACTGCAAGCGCAGGTCAAACAATCTCAAGCGGGCCTGGCGCGATCGCAGGCGGAATTGCAACTGAAACTCGCGGGGAACCGCCCTGAAGACATCACCAAGGCCCAAGCCGAGGTGCAACGGCAGCAAGCCCAGTTGCAAGAGGCCGAAGGAAAGTGGCAATTAGCCACCCAAAAACTCCAGCGCCGCCAGCTTTTGGCCAGCGAAGGCGTACTGAGTCAAGACGCTTTGGATGAGACCTTGACCGAAGCCCGCAACGCCAGCGCCACCGTCGAGCAAGCTAAAGCCAGCTTGGCCACCGCCGAACAGGAATTCCATAAACAGCGCCAGGGGTTTCGCGCCGAGGAAGTTGCCCAAGCCCGGGCCCAAGTCGCAGAAGCGCGATCGCAACTGCAAGTCGTGCGAATCCAGCTACAAAACACGCTGATTCGATCGCCCTTTGAAGGAGTCATCACTCGCCGATTTGCCGATGTGGGGGATTTTGTGGCACCCACCACCACCGCATCCAGCAGTGACGGGGCCACCTCCGCCGCCATTGCCGAACTCTTCAGTGGTTTAGAAGTCGAAGCCAAAATTCCCGAAACCACCATCGGTCAAATTCGCCAGGGCCAAGCCGTCGAAATTCGCAGCGACAGCTATCCCGATCGCACGTTTCAGGGGCGGGTCAAGCGCATTGCCCCCCGAGCTGTGCCAGAAAACAACGTCACCACCTTTCGCATCAAAGTTTCCCTGCAAACGGGCCTGGACATCTTAAAAGCCGGCATGAACGTCAAGTTAGGGTTTTTGGGCCAGCCAATTCGGAATGCGCTGGTGGTGCCGCTCGCGGCCCTTGTCACCCAAAAGGACGGCCGCAAGGGCGTATGGCGACTTGTGCCGAACCAGGAAGCACGCTTTCAAACCGTGGAAATCGGTGCAGAAAGTGGCAGCCAAGCCCAGGTGAGATCGGGCCTGCAAGCGGGCGATCGAATTTTGCTGAGTCCCCCGATCAACCAAGTGATTCCGGGTGTTGATAATCCCGAAGGAAGCGGCTTCTAATGAACCCTCTAGATACGCTCAACATGGCGATCGGCACCTTGGTCAGCCATCGGATGCGGAGCCTGCTGACCATGCTGGGCATCGTGATTGGCAATGCTTCGGTGGTGGCCACCGTGGGGCTAGGTCAGGGGGCCCAACATTTCACCGCAACCCAGGTGGAATCCTTGGGTGCGAACTCCCTGTACGTTTTTTTGAGTGAGCAACAAAGCAAGGAACTGACCGGCGAAGTGCCGCGCTTGCTGCTGTCCGAAGCTGACTTGATTGCCGCCCAAGCACCGGCTGTCCAATGGGTGTCACCGACGATTTCGAGTTCCTTGGCGATCGGCCATCGCAGTCGCACCGTGACGGCAACGGTACAGGGAGTCACGCCCGACTTTCTGAAGGTGCGGAATATTCGCATGGCCCAGGGGATTTTTTGGGATGAGGCTGCCCAACGTCAGGATCGCAAGGTGGCGGTGTTGGGTGGGGAGCTGGCCCGGAAACTGTTCGATCGCACCAACCCGATCGGCCAAGAAATCCGAATTAACTATCAGAGCTTTCAGATCATTGGCATCATCCAAAGAAAAGGCGCATTTCTCGGTGTGAATCCCGATGCCAATGCCTTCATTCCAATCACAACTATGGCCCATCAAGTCGTGGGGCGACGAGTTCCCCAAGGACTGCTGATCGATGAAATTGAGATCACCGCCCGCGACCAAGCCCAAATTCGATCGGCTGCTTTTCAAGTCACGAATCTGTTGACACGCTTGCATGGCAAACAGGATTTCTCAGTGGTGGCGAATAAATCCATTCAGGATTTGTTAGGGCAAATTACCAGCGCGTTGGGGACAATGCTCACCTTAATTGCGGGGATTTCCTTGCTGGTGGGCGGCATTGGCATCATGAACATCATGTTGGTTTCCGTCGCCGAGCGCACCCAGGAAATTGGTCTCCGCAAGGCGATCGGCGCTCCCCCCCAGGCGATCTTGCAGCAGTTTTTAATTGAAGCCACGATCTTGGCCGTGGCCGGTGGTGTCGTGGGCATTTCCCTGGGCGCAGGCGGCATGGCCCTGATCGGCACTTTGACTCCTTTCAAGCCCACCGTCCCTGTACAGGCCATGGTGGTGGTCACGGTCATTTCTGGAAGCATTGGTCTGGTTTTTGGCGTGGTTCCAGCTCGTCAAGCAGCCCAGCTCGACCCGATTACAGCCTTGAAAACGTCCTAGGGAAATGCCGGTAAATGATGCGATCGCACCATTTTTCAATGGCTTTCAATCCCTTTGAAGCCCTTTGAATTATTCTCCAGTGGGAATTACTCACTGTATTTCAGGATGAAAGCTCTACGCAGCTACTTTGGTTCCTCTTTCTTTAAGTTACGGCCCATGATGCGCTATGCGGAATGGGTCTTGCTCTTAATGTATAGCTTGGCCTATGGCATTGATTGGTATTTTTATAAATTGCCGACCTTGCCCGATTTATTCAGCAAGGTTTTGGTGTTTGCTACCATCTTTTGGTTGCTGAGTTGGTTTTTTCCAATCAAGCAATCTCACTGGGTGCGATACGTCTATATTGGATTAGAAATCTCGCTGGTTCTAGTGGCGCAATTGTTACTAGTCGATTTGCATTTGCTTTTATATTTGATCTTAATCAAAAGTTGTTTTTTGTTTAATCGAAAAACCATTGTCTATCTCGTGGCAGGATCAGGAATTAGTTACTTGCTCTGTATCTGGTGGACGATTCCTATCATTGAAAAGTTATTCATTGAAACCACCCGATCGCAACAGTGGGAGGAGATTTATAAGCCACAGGCAATTATTTTGTCGAGTTCGGTGGAATATATCAGCATCAGTGCGTTGGTGATGGTGATTGGCTTTTTGATCATGGCTGAGCGTCGCAGCCGCCAACGATCGGAAGCCCTAGCCCAAGCAATGGAAACCTTAGCGGCGGATTTGGAGCGATCGCGCATTGCCCGCGAAATTCACGACTCCTTGGGCCATTCGCTGACCACCCTGCGCCTGCAACTCGAATTGGTTCAAGTGATGCAAGGACGCGATCGCGATCAGGCAGCTACCGCCCTCAACCATGCACAAACCCTTGCCAGTCAATGCCTAGAGGCGGTACACCAAGCGGTTCAAACCACCCGTGATCCCTCTTTTCAGCTCGATGTGGCTTTGCAGCGGTTAATCAATCAAATTCACAACACCCAATCCCTGGTGATTACCTCAAGACTGAACCTACCGGCGATCGATATCCAAACTAGCCATCAGGTTTATTGCATCATTCAAGAAGCCTTAACCAACGTGCAAAAACATGCGCGGGCTTCGAGGGTGGATCTGCTGAGTCACTACACAGCATCCACGCTTAATTTGGAAATTATGGACAATGGCCAAGGCTTTGATCCGGGTGCGGCCACAACTGGCTATGGATTGCGCGGTATGCGGGAACGAGTGCAGCTTCTGGGTGGGCAGTTTGCGATCGCCAGCACACCGGGAACAGGCACCACCCTCCGCATCACGATTCCCCGATCATGGGGATTAACCCCTGAGGATTGAGCCGCTATGATTCGGCTGCTATTGGTTGATGATCAAGATCTCTTTCGGCAGGGATTAGCCACATTGCTAGCCCTAGAAACGGATTTAGAAATTGTGGGTCAAGCGGACAATGGCCAGACGGCGATCGCCCTAGCCGAGCAACAGCAACCCGACATTATTTTGATGGATATTGAAATGCCCATTTGTAATGGAATTCGGGCAACGCAGGAAATTCATCAGCGCTTTCCTTGGATCCGAATTTTGGTGCTGACCACGTTCGATCGCGAGGATTATATTTGGCAATCACTCCAGGCAGGGGCCTTGGGCTACATCCTCAAAAACGCCCCCTCCAAACAAGTGGCCGATGCAATTCGCAGCGTCCACCGTGGCTATAGTCAACTGGGCCCCACAATCGCCCCTAAAGTTTTCGCGCATTTAGCCACCCATCCACCGATCGCCCCGACTGATCTAACCCAGCGTTTTAGCGATCGCGAATTGGCGGTGCTCAGGCTGCTGGGCGAGGGCAAAACCAATCAGGAAATCGCCCAGATTTTGTATCTAGCCCACGGCACTGTCAAAAACCACATCAGTCGCATTTTGAGTGAGCTACAAGTAGCCGATCGCACCCAAGCGGCCCTCTGGGCCCAACAGCACTACCGGCGCTAAATGCCTAGCCCCTTAACCCGCCGACTGAGCGGGCCACGATCCACTGCTCTTTGGCCTTTAGCGGGGGATTTCCGGCCAGGGCAGGGGGCGGCTGTCGTTGCTGAGGTCAGAGGACTTGAGGGCCACGGGGCGACCCTTAAAGGCGACGAAGGTGGCTCGATCGCCCGTCCCCGATCGCCGCAATTGCTCGAATTTTTCGACCAGCGGCGAGTGACACTCATAAATCGACGTGAAGCCACAGTGCTGCATCAGGTTAAACAGGGACGGGCGCGTTAACCAAAAGCTGTAGTCGTTGTCCAAAGAAGCCCAAAGAATTTTCAGGCGATCGTCCGTGGAAGCTTCCGGCGCATGCTCCACATAGCGGCAACCCGACAGTTCCAGCCCCGCATAGGTATGTTGGGTTTCGGCGGTGCGGCTGACGTGCGTATCCACGATCGCCAGCTTGGTGCAAACGGAGCCGATTTGCTCCATGAACCGAAACACGTCCGGCGCGTCCAGGTGGTAATAAATCCCCAAGCACAGCACCACATCAAACTGGCCGTAGCGCTCCACAGACAGGTTGCGCACGTCGTCGCAGTAAAAGTCGATGTTGCTCAGGCCCAGGCTTTCTTTCACAAAGCGCGCCTTGGCCAAGTTAGCCTCGCGCCCTTCAATGCCCACCACCTGTGCGCCCTGCATGGCCAACTCCAGGCCATACATCCCCTCCAAACAAGCCAAATCCAGAATCCGCAACCCTTCCACAGAACCGCCGCACCAGTCCATGACAATTTGGGTCATGCGGCGCAGCTTTGGTTCCGAGGGGGTCGGGGTCGGGGCGATCGTATAGCAACCGTCGGCTAGGCGCATGTTGTGGTTCGTCCAGTCACCAAATTCCGCAATGACTTTGGCTCTGGCGGCTTCGAGGGCGGCGATCGCGTCGGGGCTACTCACGGTCATGGACAAGACATAGCAACATCGCCCTCAGAATATCGGCATCGCGGCTAGGGGTTTGGTGCGCATGTGCCAACTTGCGCAGTTGCAACGGTTTTCCGTCGTCACATCCCAGATCAGCGCGGTAAAATAGAGAGCGAGAGGCGAACGTCGGCTCCATGCCGTGTGTTTAGGTTTTACCTAGACCTAGCCTCTCTCATTTTTTCAGCCGTTAACGGATTTCCATCGCTGTACCACTCTCCGTAAGGTTTATGGCGTTTATCGTCTAGATCCATAATCAGCCGATATTTAGGGGCAAGCGGTTTAAAAAATCGATCTTCTTCGCGCTCATAGAAGCGTTGCAGCGCCCACAAATAGTAATCAATAATTTGCAAGCCTGGACTCTGAGACGGGTATGTTGACTCGATTGAAATTAACCCGTTAGCGCTAATATTCCACCTGGATTCAAAGTTTTTGCGAGCTTGGTTAATTGCTTGCCCTAGCGCTTCTTCGCGGGCTTCTTTGCCGCGTCGCGCAATGGTGATGTTAATGAAGTTCGCTTTGTGCAGTCGATCTTTAAATAGGCGCTTAATCAAGTCATCGTAAATCGAATTTTGTTGCAATTTTTTATTCAGATTCTTGAAATTATCTTGCGCTCGTTGGGCAATTTCAATCTTGCTACGAATTGCAACATAGATTTTGACATCGAAGGACTGCATTAATTCAAAAACTTGCTCTCGAATTTCTGCATAGTCATCTTTTGCGTGAAAGGTGACTACTGTTTTTTGGGCTTGTGGTTGCATGGAGGGAATGTCTTTGTAGCGCGGATTATTCATTAATGCCAACCGCAAGCTCTCCAACTCCCTAGCAACAACTTCAGGGTCAGCAATCTGGGCAATGCCTACCATGAAAAACCGAGAAGCCCCTGGCTGACCAATGATCACTCGCCCTTTTTTATTAAAGAACGTTAAATCGCCTGCTTCATCAACAAAGTAGTGGTGTGTTTCCGAATCGATAGTCATGAAAAAAACGCTTGAAGATTGACTCACTTCAAAGAGCTTGGATGATGAAAAGCTCAATGACTAGCCATGTCTGATGTTACCAAGAAGCTATATCTCAATATATTGATCGATCACGGTCGTTCTAGGCGATCGGGCTGGGGGCGGCGTAGTGCCAGGTATTTTCCTGTTGGATGGCGAGGCCGAACCATTCGAGGCGATCGAGGTTTTCGCGAATCGTTTGTCTGCGTTTGTCGGTGATTTTGCCTTTGAATTGGGCGGCGATTTGAATGTGACCGTTGCATTCTTCGGCGGCGCGATCGTCCGGGGTCATTGGGGAGTCAGGGCCGAAAATACCTATCGCTTATCTTACCGATCTGAACCGATCGCCTGGATTGCCAACCGTCACTCGCAACCGATGCCATCAGGCTGGCCCTTGAAAACCCGGAAGGGGCCCAGAAACCATGCGTGGTCTAGACCCCTCCATTGGATGAGCGGGAAGTTTGGCAATGCTGAGGAACTTAGCTGGGGTCGGCAGGCGAAGAAGCAGCATTCGACTCACTGGCGGCTTCGCTGGCCGCTTTGGCTTCGGCGGCGGCGGCTTTTTCCAGGGCCCGTTGTTCGCGCTTGCGGCGTTCGGCCTCCAGCATGTCTTCGTAGGTGATCCGAGCCTGGGCGATTTTCTCCAGGTTGCCGCGATAGAGTTCCAGATCCTTTTGCAGCTTCTCGATCGGGAGGTTGAGGGTTGTCCCTAGGCGATCGATCCACGCTTTGATCTGCTCGGCATTGCCAGCCAGGTCAGAGGTGGTGGACTCCAGCAGGGTATATAGCCCAATCCCAAACAGGCGGCTGTATTTGAAGGGTTGACCATTGGCGAGCACGTCGGCGGCTTCGCGCAAGGCCCCGCCACTGCCCTCGGCCCGGTTGAGCGCGGCGGCCAGGTCGTCGGCACTGGCAACTTTTGCCGCTTCCAACAGGCGATCGGCCCGGTGGCGATAGTCGTCCACGTTGCCGCTCACGGACTGACAGAGCGCGTTGAAGATGGAACCCAAGTCCCGATCGGGCTGGTAGCCTGCCATGAAGCGATCGAACGCCGTCACCACCCCGAGGGCATAGATGGACTCGAAGCGGAAATCGACGCTGACGGAGAGCAGGTGCATTTCCACCATCAATTCCTCAACCACTCGTCGGTAGATCGCGTTGATCGGCCGTTGGTGGAGCGAATAGAAGGTGCGTTTGGTTTCTGAAACGGTGCGGATTTCGTTCACGGGAGGCGCGTTCTATGGCGATCGGCTTGTCTATTTTCAGGCCGGGCCGGGCCTTTGCCAACGGGCAACCCTTTCGCGATCCCCGATGGCCTGTTGTCGTAACGCTGAATTGCTTTTGGATTGATCTTGGATTGATCCTGAACTGATCTTGAATTCGCCCAACATCCCTAGAGATGGCCCCTAGAGACGGCCCTTAAAGACGGTAGGTGAGCCAAGCCACCCGATCGGGTGTGGATTGGGTCAGGTCAGGCCGCGCCAGTCGCCAGGTTTGGCCGCGGGCTTGGCGTTGCAAGTAAACCGAAAAGGGCTGCGATCGGTGCTTTTGCTCCTTGGGTTGCGGTTGTCGGGAGGCGGGGGATCGATCGCCCTGGTTTTCCCAAGCATGGCTCAAATCTTGACTCCCCGTTTGGCTCCAATCGTAAGTGCCGCTCAGTTGCCAACCGGGTTTGTCGTTGATGGTCACGGCCTGTTGGGTTTGGATGCGCAGTCGATCGACTCGTAATCCTGGTTCCGCCGCCAAGTCATCTAGGGTGATCACCGGGCGATCGGCCAACATTTGTGGATCAAGGTGGCGACCGGCGGCCAGCGGGGAATCGCCCAACTCTTGCAATAGATCGGTCTGGGTTTGCAGCAACTGCAACGCCACCGCCCGTTGCACCACGGCCGTTGGTGGCCTGTCCCAGGGCAGCATTCCGCAACCGCCCAAAAGCAAACTCAAGACCAAACTTAAGACCAAACTGAAGCTCAAACTCAGAAATCCCGAGAGCAAACCTCGTCCCCAAGGCAATCGCTCAGTGGTGGCGATCGGCCATCTTGGTTTGCGGGCCGCCGTTACGCGATCAGCGGTTTTTGTCCGGAATCCGCCGCCACAGAACGATGGGTAATCCATGGGATCAGCAAACCACACCCCAAGTCAGTTGTGCTACTATCAGTCCCAATTGGCTCCGACGCTTCGCAAGCTTTGTTTGCAATTCTTAATAATTTGCAATTAATTGCGGTTTTGTCCGATGGGCAAAGTACTTGTGCTCAACGCTTCTTATGAGCCGCTCAATATTACCAGTTGGCGGCGGGCAGTCGTTTTATTGCTAAAAGGCAAGGCGGAGCAAGTCGAGCATAATGGCCGAGTGGTTTACCGCAACATTCCGTTGCCCACCGTGATCCGTTTGCGCCACTACATCAAGGTTCCCTACAAAGAGATTCCCTTAACGCGGAAAAACATATTGCACCGAGATAGCCACTCCTGTCAATACTGTGGCTACACGGGCGATGATTTGACGCTGGATCACGTTGTTCCCCGATCGCGCGGGGGCGGTGAGCATTGGGAAAATATGGTCACGGCCTGCGTGCGCTGCAACATCCGCAAGGGCAATCGCACCCCCAAGGAAGCCAACATGCCTTTGCGCCAGCCGCCCCGCCGTCCCCACAGCAGTCTCTACTTTGAAGTGACGAAGCATGTGAAGAGCGGCGTACACCAGGAATGGCGCAAGTACGTGATTGGCCTCTAAAGCAGTCTGAGTTGACCCGATCGGTCAATGGCTGGAGACTGAACGGCTCGATCGGGGCCATTGGTGCTGGGTGAGGTCGGCTCGCCATCGTCAGCATCGGTGGCCAGCTCGGCGGTGGATGTCGCTGCTGGGTTTTGGCCTGGGCTGGATTCTGGATCTGGGCAATCTGGATTGGCAGTCTGGGCCGTGGCTGGCTCCGGCAGATTCACCACAATGGCCGGACTGGCATAGCCCAAGAGATCTCGGGCGGCCTCGATCATGTCGTCGGCCAGGTTTTTTAAGTCCGATCGCTCTCCCAAATAGGCCTCTAGGGCTAACAGCGGATCCAGGGTGGTGGCATCCAAGTTGGGCAGGCGAGGGCGTGCCAGTTGGCTAATCAACTCCGCTTGCAGGCTGTAGGTGTGGGCGGCGGCTAGTCGATCGCGCACGGCCGCCAGCTCGATTTGGTGAAGCTGTTCTGCCCGCACACGATAGACCAACCGAACGACGGCCCCTTCAATGGCCGCCGGGTCGATCGCCCCGAGCAGTTCCGCCAACGGATTGGCGCAGTCAGCCAAATCCACCCGCAATGTCCGAAACGGTCGGGCCGGTAGGGGACAAAATTCCCATTGTGTTTGGCGTTGTCCCCGCTCTCCTGGCTCGATCGTTACCAATACATAGCCCTTTTCTTCGTTTTCCTCGCTGAAGTCCACCCGCTCAATGCTGCCGGGATAGACCACCGGAGGCTGATTGTTGGGGTTGAGGTTTTGGTGTTTGTGGACATGGCCCAAGGCCACATAGTCAAACTCGGGGCGCGTGATGGTGCTGAGGGGAATCGAGAAGCCTTTGCCCACGCCCAACATCCGCTCGGCTCCCAATTGCGCCCGATCGCTCATCAGGTGGGCCAACAAAATGGTGGGTTGGTCAGGATCGAGCTTCCGAATTTCCCCTTCCAGGGCCGCTTGGAGCCGATCGAGCAGCAGCGCCCCCACTTCCGCCAACGACAGGCCCTCCGTTTGCCGCTTGGTGAGCAGGGTCGATCGGGTTAACCAAGGCAAGGTCAGCACCTGCACTGGCCCCTGGCTGGTTTCCAGTCGATGCAGCGCCAGCGTGTCTCCCACCACAAAGCCCGGAACCCCCAGCGTGCGGTAAATGCAAAGGCTGGCTCCTCCGCGGCCTTGGGCATGTTGGTCATGGTTTCCCACCAACAGCACCGTCGGAATTTGCGCATCAGCCAGCCGCCGAAACTGTTGTGCAAAGGCTTCTTGCACCATGGGCAGCGGCGTAGCATCGGGAAAGGCATCGCCCCCAAACAACACCAGATCCACCGGTTCCGAAATTGCCCGATCGATGCAACGCTCCAGGGCCGCCGTAAAGTCCAGCAGCCGAGTGTTTAAACCCGTTTGCGGATCAATGCGCCCATGGCTGAACCCGCTGCCCATGTGAATGTCCGACAGGTGCAGAATTTTGACCATGGTTCGTTGCTCCGTTGTTGAACAATCGCGGAAAGGAATTCTGCGGGCAAACTTCCGAAAATCCTGAAAATCCTGAGGCAGTGCCTAGTGGCGTGACAGGCTTCATTCATTGGGTCACAGTCACGAAGCCAGTCGTAGTAACAAGGGGCTTAAGCCCCTTGCTGCCTAACGAGTTGGTGACGGCAACAGTCATTTAACTTGACCTATCAAAATAAGCTTGCCGAACTACTAGAGCCGGGCCCGGATGGGGAAGGAATAATCACCGCCCGCTTCTAGTTGGTAGTCGTGGGTTTCCAGAAATCGGGCCAGTGGTTCCCGAATCAGGGCCCGCCCCATGGACGGCTGAACCCGCAACCCGCCTTGGCGAAAGTGCCAAACAAATTCCCAGGTGAATTCCCCGGCGCTGACTTCGCCTTCTAGTTTGCCCTCATTCCAGGACTGGCGGGTAATGCGCACAAGGGCGATCGTTTGGGGCAACGGATTTTCTCGACGACTCACGGCACAGGCCGACAGTGCGGAATTAGTAGATGAACCGTGGACAGGCGGGCAGGATCAACAGGGTCAACAGAACCCACAGGATGAGGCTAGACCGCTGGACACTCGGCTAGGAAACCGGTTGCGGATCCTGCGGAGTTCGATCGGGCGTTTCCGGTGTTGCGGGCGCGGGGGCCGGTTTGGGCTTGGGTGGAGCCACATCGCGATTGTTATACAAGCTGGCGGCTTTGGCCACGCCATCTCGGAGCGATCGCTCGATCGTCTCCACGCTCAACCGCAACAGGGCTTGCACCGTGGGTTGTTCATCGGGCGCAAACTTGCCCAACACATGGGACACCGTTTCGCCGCTGACCACCCGGGGCCGCCCAATGCCCAACCGCAAACGCGGAAAATCCTGAGTTCCCAAATGGGCGATCGTGGATTTCATGCCATTGTGACCGCCGGCCGAGCCGGTTTCCCGCAGCCGCAACCGTCCCAAGGGCAGATCCATATCGTCGTAGATCGTGAGGACTGATTCCGGTGGCAGCTTATACCAATCGATCGCGGCGCGGATGGCCTGGCCCGATCGGTTCATATAGGTCAGGGGTTTCAGCAAATAAATCTTGCCAAAGGGCGATCGCCCCTCTCCCGCAAGGGCATTGAACCGGCGATTTTCGCTCAGGGGAATGCCCCACACCTTCGCCAGCTCATCAAGAACTTCAAAGCCAATGTTGTGGCGGGTGCGATCGTACTTGGGTTCTGGGTTGCCCAGCCCCACAATCAGCTTCGGAATTAGGGGTTCTGATGACGATGCGGATTGGCCTTTGGGCATGGCTTTGGAATCGACTTAAGCGCAGACGACTTCAAGGGTTAATCAACAGAACGCCAACCGGAAATAGTCCAACCGGAAGCAGTGCAACCAGAAACACCCCAACCGGAAACAATCCAGGCGGAAACACTCCGGCCAGAAGCAAGCGAACCGGAAGCACTTAAACCGGATCGACCGAATCCACCGCATTGGTTTTGGCGGCTGGGGCCGGTTCCGCTTCGGCGGGGGTGACAGGGGTGGCCGGCTCCGAACTGGTCAGGGCGGGTTGCACAGGCGGCTCGATCGTGGCGGTCATGCTGGTGGAAGCGGGGGATTCGGCCCGATCCATTTCTCGCTTCAGTTCCGATTCAAATTCCCGCGAAGCTTCCTGGAAGGATTTCAGAGTCTTGCCCAGGCTGCGGCCAATTTCCGGCAACTTTTTCGGGCCAAAGACCAACAAAGCGACAACGCCAATCAAAAACAACTCTGCTGGGCCAATGCCAAAAATGTTCATGGGGCGATCCTTGCAATGGAAATGACCGGGGCGATCGCAAGCAAACGATCAAGCAACAACACTGAAACAGAAATGCTCGAACGGCAGTGAGCCAACAAACGCTAACCCGTAACTGGCTAGCAACTAGTCAACACCAATAATCGAAAATAATCGAACCGTAATTTGCACGTTCAGATTATTCCATCCCAAGGCCCCGTCGCGCAGGCTCAAGGTCAGTCTGACTCAGGGGATGTCTGAAAAGCCAAAACGACTACCCTGTCAGTCGTCCCGTCGAGCAACAGAGACAAGGGGCTTAAGCCCCTTGCCCCCACGACGATCCGCGCTTTGCCAGTATCCCGAGTTACTGCTCAGACATCCTTCCAAGAGCAAGCCCAGATCAGGGCCCATGGACTGGGAAATGTTGCCCATAAAAAAGCCCGGATACACCGGGGCTGTGGGACTGGGCGATCGACCAGTTGATGACTTAACTCTCAAAGATTTGTAGAATCCAACGCTCAGAACTCAGCAATTCTCTAGCCGTTAGTCCCTCAAACCAGTCGATCGGGCGGGCCATTCTTGGGGTGGAAATCTGAAATCTGTTGATGCAGACTCATCACCCCAATCAATTCACCCAAATCTATTGACCCAGCGACTTCCAATCGACATTAACGCCTTCAATCAGGATCGAGGTGTTGTACACCTGCAAGATGATCAGCAGGAACACAAAAAACAACCCCATGAAAACAGCCATCAGCGGGGTCGTCCCCCAGCCGGGAGCCACCTTACCGTATTCCGCATTTAACGGGCGCAAAATGTCGCCCAGGCGAGTCCGTTGAGCCATCTTATCCCTACCGTAGTGTTTCGCAACAATGGAGTCTTGCAGCCGTTGAAGCAACTGGGCGTTGCCGTTGATGTTGCTTTTTATTAAATAGTGCAGCAATTGCCGCACGAATGCAGCACGCCGCCAATGCTATTTGATTGGGTATTCTATCAAACGGCTGTGCCTGCTGTTTGGGGAGTTCCGTGGGGATGGGCTAGCGGTGGCCCGGGAACTAGGGCTAGCGGGCAGTGGGCGATCGGGTGGACTCCCTGAGAAGTTTGCGATTTTACTTAACTAATTGTTACAATTTGCGAGAAATGGGCTAGCGGCCCGGCCATCGAGACCCTTAAACCATGCTGGAAGACAACTCTGCTTTAACATTGGGAATTGCCCTCGGCACAATTTTGGTTGCCATCACGGGGTACTCGATTTATGTGGCTTTTGGCCCGCCGTCTGAGAATTTGTCGGATCCCTTTGAAGATCACGAAGATTAGGCCCAGAGGCCAGAGGATTGAGCTAGAGGATTGAGCTTGCTCGTCCCATTTCCCTGACGATCGCCCCAAATCACTCGCCATGGCCCCCATTTCTTCAGCGGGACTGGATGGGTTGATCGGGCCGGTGGCGATTGGCAATCCATCGAGAATTTTTGGTTAGCTTGTGGGCCACAGGGCGCGGCAACTGCTCGATCGACAGTTGACTCAGCAAATACAGCGGCAACTCTGGCTGAGAAACGGAATTGGCCCATTGGGGGGTGAGATGGTTCGCCATGGTGTGATCGTTCCCCAAATATCGCTTCAAAAAAGCCGTGATGAAGGCTTTCGTGTAATCGCGAGCCAAGTCCGGCCGGGGCCCCACCAAGCTAGCCGGGAGCTGCACGGTTTCATCGCCCGTGGCCCCCAGCGTTGAAAAATGCGTGCCGCCTCGCAGCACCAAAAGATACTTATCCGCGATCGACATTTGGGCAAAGGGGCGCAACTGTTCCGACAAGGGCAGGGCGATCGGGTCGTTACTAGCCGACAAAATCGCCGTGGGCACTTGCAGTTGGGCAATCCCTTCGCGCCCAAACAGGCTGGAAGTAATTGGGCTAATGGCCACCACGGCCTTCACCCTGGCATCTTGCAGGGATAGATAGTCCGTGTCGGGCGTGGGGCGCACCACCAAAGCCCGACATTGCAACAGCAGCGACGTATTCCAAAACAAGTCGTCGGAGGCGCAGTCGGTTTTCAGCCGTTTGAAATTCAGCGGGGCCCCGGCACTGGCCAGGGCGGTGTATCCGCCAAAGGACTGCCCCACCACGGCCGTGCGATCGAGGTCAATGGCCCCGGTGAATCCCCCAGGGGCTTGGGGATTGGTTTCCAGTTCATTGAGAATGTCGCGTACATCGGCTGGCCGCGAAATGAACTCCCTGGGGTCGGCGGCTTCGCTGGCCTCACCGTTAATGAGGGCTTGGATGTAGCGGCTGTCGCTGCCGGGGTGCTCCAGCAGGATGGCAATAAAACCATGGGAGGCCAAGTGTTCGCCCAGGTAACCATAGGTGCGCCGATCGGATCCGAGACCATGGGAAATGACCACCACGGGGCGATCGCCCGTCGCGGCCAAGGGCCAGTAAAGATCGGCCGCAAAGGGACGACGATCGCGCGGCTGAATCACGCGGTTGGTTTTGGCGGTCGCATAGGGGCCCGGTTGTCGCAACTCAAAGGGGGGCGGCGTAATGGGAGAGCCAGCTTGGGCCGCAAAGGCCGTTTCCACGGCGGTGGTGGCTTGGTCTTGGTGAATGGTGTTTTCCTCAATTTGTCGCCACAGGCTCAGGGCTTGGGCCAAGTCCACTCGCATACTGGGAGTGGGATAGTAGCGCAGCAAATTTAGGGGGGTTAGCCCTTCCGGGTCGGCAGCGGAACGGACGATCGCAGCACGCAGGGCCGGCACGCTTTGTAAATTGCGCCCGGTGCGGATTACTTGGGCCAAGCGCCGCAGAATGGTTTCCCCTTGGGGCGCATTGAAAAATTGCGACACGGCCAACAGATTGATATCCAGGCGATCGGTCAGGGCCGATCGCACCTGAGCCAATTGATCGGGAGTCAGAAACCGGGTGTAGAACTCCAGCTCATCGGAAATTTCGCCGGTCGCCACAAAGTCTTCCAGGGACTTCATTTCGATCGACAGGCCCAAGGCCCCAAAGGTCAGCTCAATCCGCTCGGCGGCCTGGGCCAAGGCGGGCGTGAAGCCACCGGCCAGCAAACTAGCTCCCAAGGCCACCAGCGATCGCCCCAACCGCCGTCGCAGTCCGTAACCGGCAGGACTGACCCGACCTGGCTGGGTTACTTGGGTTACTACCGTTGTCATCGATCGCGCCATCACCCTCTCACCTCCAAATCTTGCCCAGAATTACTCGCCCAGAATTACTCGCCCAGAATTACTTGCCCAGAATTACTTGCGCCGCCATATCTCTCCCAAGTCCCTGGCCCCACGTTACTGCTCCAGAACATCCATGACCCCCTTGCTGTCTCAGCGCATGTCTGAAACGTGTCTTTTGAGCAGGGCCAAGCATCAACAAATCCAAGCATTAACCATCATGGGGCAAGGGGCTTGAGCATCTTGTTTGCCTCGATCGATGAGACCTGCAAGCTCGCAATTTGGGTCTTTGAAACAGCCTCCTAAGGTCGTCGGGGGCGATCGCGCCGGGAACCCCGATGGGCCGGCTTCGATCGACCCGCAACACCCTTCCCGATCGCTCGGTTATAAAGGGCTTCATTCTCCGCCGCCGACTCAAACAAATCCACGATCGCCCCTGGATAATCACGGCCAATTTGTACACCAAATCGCTCCTGTTCCACGGGCAATAAAGTCCAGGGATGATGCACTTTACCGGCGGGCAATTGACGCAATTCCGGGAGCCAATGTTTCACGTATTCTCCTTGCGGATCGTAATCCTTGGCTTGCTTCAAAATATTGAAAAAGCGAAACCCTCTTGCATCATTTCCCACCCCGGCCGTGTAGTTCCAATTCCCCCAATTGCTGCACACATCATAATCAATCAACCAAGATTCAAACCACTCGGCCCCCATTCGCCAATCAATTCCCAAATTCTTGGTTAAAAAGCTCGCCACATTTTGACGACCCCGATTCGACATAAACCCTGTGGCGCGGAGTTCTCGCATGTTGGCATCCACCAAGGGATAGCCCGTTTGCCCATCACACCAAGCGGCAAAGGCCGCCGCATCCCGTCGCCAAGGAATGGTAATTCCTTGCAAACCCGTTACCCGAAAAACTCGATGGCGATGTTTGGCCACAATCCAGCGGAAATAGTCACGCCAAAGCAATTCAAAAATGAGCCAATAGGTGGATTCATTACGAATCACTTTCTGTTCATAGGCTTGCACTTCGTCCCAAATTTTTCGAGGTGAAAGACAGCCCAGCGCCAACCAGGGCGAAAATTTCGATGCATCATTGGGCCGCAACATGCCGTTGCGCGTTTGCTTATAAACCCGCAAATGATCGCCATCCCAAATGTATTCCTGAAGTCGCTGGAAACCGGCCTGTTCACCACCCGTAAACGAAATCAGCGCCAAGGGGCTGGGTTCCGGTTCCACCAACCCCCAATCGGCCAAACGGGGCAGCTCACCGGGGTTCAGGCCCGGCGGCACTGGTGGCAGGCGATCGGGCGGGGGCAAGGGAGGATCAATGGTCGATCGCGCTTCAACGGTTTTCCGAAATTCCGTAAACAGCTCTGGAATTTGACCAATTTCAAAGGGCAAATTATCCGGGTGATAGAGCGTGTGGCCCCAATAAACCTTGCTTTGAATGTTTTCCTGAACCGGCCTGGGCGCTTCTGGAGCTTTCAAGGCTGCTTCGAGGGCCAATTCAACCGCTTGTTCTTCAGTTCCCACCTCTTCGTGATAATAAATAGCCTGTGCTCCATATTCCGCTGCCAAGGCCGGTAACACCACTTCTGGCAGCCCCGATCGCACAATTAAATCACTGCCCTTGGCTCTCAAGGCAGCTCGTAGATCCGCAACGGATTCCAGCAAAAATTGAGCGCGGAAGGGGCCGGTTTTGGGAAAACCAAAGGCAGTTTCCGCAAACTGTCGCGGATCAAAACAATAAACCGGAATCAATGTCTTGTGATTTTCGGCAGCAGCCAAGAGCGGTTCATGATCATGGAGACGCAAATCAGTACGAAACCAAACGATCGCGCAGCTAGCAGATGGAGGAGCAGCAGCCATTGAATCACCTAGGGATAACCTAAAATCGAGGGATGGGGGAAGGTGCTGGAGAATTCACGCCAGCCTGTAAATTTCAAATGCTTAAATTCTAGAGAATTTCAGAGAACTTCAGAAAAATTCAGAAAACCCTAGAGGAGTTTAGAGATAACAAAATGGCAAAATTTTACGAGCAAATCACACCGGAACTGGCCGCTTTTATTGAACAACAGAAGCTGTTTTTCACGGCATCCGCTCCCCAAGAGGGTCGAGTGAATGTGTCGCCCAAGGGGATGGATACTTTTCGCTGTTTTGAACCCAATTTGGTGGGTTATTTGGACGTGACGGGCAGCGGCAACGAAACCGCAGCCCACGTGACGGAAAACGGCCGGTTAACCCTCATGTTTTGCAGCTTTGTAGGCGCACCGTTGATTTTGCGGCTGTATGGCCAGGGGCGCGTGATTCGGCCACGGGATCCCGATTGGCAATCCTGGCTCGATCGATTCGAGGCCCTGCCCGGCACACGCCAAATCATGTTGCTGTCGGTGGAGTCGGTGCAAACCTCCTGTGGGTTTGGGGTTCCGTTGTTTGACTATCAGGGCGATCGCACTCAGTTGGTGGAATGGGCGGAGCGCAAAGGCCCCGACGGTCTGCAAGCCTATTGGCAAGCAAAGAACCAAACCAGCATCGATCGGCTCCCCACCTACCTGCTCAGTGATCAAGTAACCAGTGATCCAGCAAACGAAGCAAACAGTTGAACCGCAACGCGCCCGATCGCTCGCCCCGCCCCTTGAGCAAACCGCTAGCAAACCGCCGCCGGAACCCGAGCGGGCAATCCCCAATCGGCCGGCTCAAAGGCCTGCAAGGAGGGCAAAATGGCATCGGCCTGGGCCACACTCGATCGCTCCAAGGCCGGATCCGGAATCGCAATCACCGACATCCCCGCCGCCCGGGCCGCCTCAATGCCCGCTGGCGCATCCTCAAACACCAAACAGTGGCGCGGGTCGGCCCCCAATTGTCGAGCCGCTTCCCGAAACAGATCCGGCGCGGGCTTGGCCTGGCGCACCCCCGGATCATCACTCAGCACCGTGCAGTGAAACAGGCGAAACCAATCCCGATGAGGTGCGGCCTTCCAACCAAAGGGGCCACGGCTGGAGCTGGTGGCGATCGCCTGGGGAACGCCCGATCGGTGCAGGTGATGGGTCAACTCCACCGCGCCCGGCATCGGTTTAGCCACCGGTTGCCACTGGGCCACCAGCGATCGCCGCTGTTGCAACATTTCCTCGGGACTGATGGGCAACCCCAACCATTCCACCAAAATCGCCGATGACGTGTGGGCATCGCGCCCGGCGATGCGTCCTCGCACCGCTGGATCGTAAGCACAACCGTAGCGATCGGCGATCGCCCGGTTCACCGCTTCATTAATTGATTCCGTATCCAGCAACAAACCGTCGAGATCGTAGATAACGTGGGTGATGCGAGGGCGAGCTACCATGGCGAAATTTCGAGGGGCGCGATTTCGAGGGACTGTCTGAACGGTAGCAAAAATTGCACAATCCCCGGTGATTGCAACCCACTTTCTTGAAGAATCCATGGTGAGCTAATGGCGAGTTAATGGCGAGTTGGCATAGCAATTCGATCGGCCGATTACTGCACCCGAAAACTGGCGATCACCTGTTGTTGCTGTTCCAAGCGATCGCTCAGTCGCCGCCAAATTAATTCACAAAGATCAAAAATCAGCGGATCCACAATTCGGTAATAGGCGCTGGTGCCTTGGGATTGTCGAGCAACCATGCCCGCCTGAGACAAAACTTTTAGATGCTTGGAAGTATTAGCCTGGGTCAGGCCCGTTGCTTCCACAATTTCCGCCACATTTCGGGGCCCCTCCCGCAAGCAGCACAGCACTCGCAATCGATTGCGTTCCGACAAAACCTTGAGATAGTCCGCGACGAATGCCAGTGCGTCTAACTCATGGTCAAGGGTATTAGCCATAGAACTCGATGTCCAAGCGAAGGGAAAAGGAGAGTTGCAGAGGGGTGCCATGGATGCAGAATCAGGGCTTGGCCGAGGGCAGCAGCGGACAGGGCAGGAGAGATCTCCGCAGGATGTAATGATGCTGATCCCCTTGAGAAGGCAACTCTACCCCATTGGATGGCTCAATTGTCCCTGAAGGAAAGTATTGGGCAAAATCAAGGCGATCGAGCATTCTGGTGGTAACCCGATTCCAGTGAAGCTGGGTGACGACTGGCCCCCCAGACTAACGGAGCTGGGGAAAAAATGGGGGCGATCGGGTGGCAAATTCAAAATATGAGTATATAGTTATATTAATCCAGCAAGCATAGAGAAACCAAGCACTGATCTTGGGTCATCTTGGATTATCTGCCGCCGCTTGCTCCTGCAATTTGCCTCCTAGTTTGCCCAACACCCTTAACTTAGGAACTGCCCTATGTTGTTTCGGCAATTGTTCGATCGGGAAACGAGCACCTACAGTTACCTGATCGCCGATCGGGACAGTCGCCAAGCGGTCTTGGTGGACTCGGTTTTGGAACAGGTCGATCGAGACTACAAACTGATTCAGGAACTGGGCTTGACCCTGGTGGCTTGCCTAGAAACCCATGTCCACGCGGATCATGTGACCGGGGCCGGTCGGTTACGCGATTTGACCAATTGCCAAGGAATTGTCCCCATGGGGGCCAAGGTCGCCTGCGCCGATCGCGAGTTGGACGATGGCGAAGTGTTTTGGGTTGGCTCAGTGCCCATTCAAGCGATCGCCACCCTGGGCCACACGGACAGCCACCTAGCCTATTTGGTGAATCAAACCCATTTGCTCACAGGCGATTCCCTGCTCATTCGCGGCTGTGGTCGCACGGACTTCCAAAGCGGCAATGCCGAACAGCTCTATCAGGTGGTGACCGAAGTGCTGTTCGCGCTACCGGATGAAACCTTGGTTTACCCGGGCCATGACTATCGCGGCTGTTCGGTTTCCACGATCGGGGAAGAAAAACGCTGCAATCCTCGGTTTGTGGGGCACGATCGCGCAACCTTCGTGACCCTGATGCAAAATTTGGGGCTGCCGAATCCCCAAAAGATGGCGGAAGCCGTGCCCGCCAATCAACAATGTGGGCAACTGGTGACGGACTGAACGCGCTGTTCACCTTGGAGGCCCTGAGTTTTCCTCCTTTTTCTCCCTGTTTCCAAAATCTTCCCAGGATTTAGATCAATGGCCCCTGTTCAACCTGAAGTCAATTCCCCGTCTACTCAACCGCCCGCAACCCAACCTCAACCGATGACGGTCGATGATTTTGTCCGGACAACTGAGCCGATGCCTGTGGGGCCGGTGCGCCAGCGGGTTTCCGTCACTGAGCTTCAGGCTTGGTTGGCCACCAATCGGGCGATCGTGGTGGATGTGCGCGAGCCGGGAGAATTTGCCGGGGAACGCATTCCCGGGGCGCTGTCGATGCCCATGAGCAAGTTGGATTTGCAGGCAGTGCCGGTTTCTCAGCCCGATCGCTGGGTGGTGCTCTATTGCCAAACGGGAAATCGATCGACCGAAGTGGCCCATCAATTGGTGCAAGCGGGCCGCACGCCAGCGATCGACCTGATCGGTGGTCTTCAGGCTTGGAAGGCGGCGGGTTTGGAAGTTTTGGTCGATCGCCGGGCCCCGATCAGCTTGATGCGACAGGTGCAAATCGTGGCCGGTTCCTTGGTGTTCACGGGCACGGTGCTGGGCGCGTTGGTTTCCCCCTGGTTCTTGCTGTTGAGCGGGTTCGTGGGCGCTGGGCTGATGTTCGCGGGCATCACCAACACCTGCGCTTTGGCCATGCTGCTGGCGAAGTTGCCCTATAACCAGCGTTCTGCCTAGGCAACAAGCAGCGAAACTGCACGACAACAGACCTCAAAAACAAGCTTCAGAAACAAGCTTCAGAAACAAGCTTCAGAATCTGTCAATTGCCAAGCGAAATGGATCAACTCCGATCGCCCATGCAATTGGCCGGCTTTGTAGTGGCTTTCCAAGATTCTCAGTCGATCGATTAATCGCGATTGATTGGGATCGCAATCAACCAATTAAGGGTCACTTCTTAAGGGTTAATCAACGGTTTATGGATAGTTTGATCTGGGCGATCGGCCATGGCTTAGCGGTGGTGATTGGCATTGCCCTAGGGCTGTTGGGCGGGGGCGGCTCGGTGTTGGCCCTGCCAATTTTGACCTCGGTGATGGGCGTGCCGGTGAAACCCGCGATCGCCATGACGTTGGCCATTGTGGGAACCGTGAGCCTGTTGGGAGTCATTCCCCATTGGCGGGCGGGGCGGGTGCGCTGGCGGGTGGCGGCAATTTTTGGGCTGTCCACGGCGATCGGGGCCTTTGGGGGCGCTAAGTTGGCTACCCAACCTTGGGTTACGCCACCCATTCAAATGATGTTGTTTGTGGGCATGATGCTGTTGGCAGCGATCGCCACGATTCGTCGCAGCAGCACACCAGCCCCGACGGATCGATCGCCAGAGTCGGCCCTGGCAGCCTATCCCCAGCCCGTTTGTCGCTATTGCTGGCTGTGGCTGCTAACGGAGGGCATCGGCGTGGGAATGCTAACCGGGCTGGTGGGTGTGGGGGGCGGTTTTGCGATCGTGCCAGCGTTGGTGCTGTTGGGCAATGTCCCGATGAAACAGGCGATCGGCACGTCCCTGGTGATTATTGCGGCTAACTCGATCGCGGGTTTGGCAGGCTACGCGGGCCATGTGGCGATCGATTGGCCCCTGACCGTTTCGTTCACGGGGGCGGCGGCCCTGGGAACGTTGCCCGGAGCCTATCTATCAAAATGGGTGCCCGCCGATCGCTTACAGCGCTGGTTTGGTTATTTTCTGCTGGCGATCGCCTCGCTGGTGTTCTTGCAAAATTACCGAACCTTACTGGGGCCAAGTCCCCAAACCCAGCAACCACTAACCCGCCCCCTGTCGCAACTGAATCGTTCCCATCACCCCCAACCGGCCAGCCGACAGACGTTCGCCCGATCGGCTCGCCTCCGGTCATGAAACCGCCCATTCATCGGCATGGGGGCGCGATCGCCCTGTCCAGTGCTATTGACTGGCCCTACAACAACCCATCCATCAAAACCAAAATGCGGCGGCCTTCATCCGTCAGGGTTTGGCCGTCGGGGGTGGCGTTGGGATGTTCTGCCAACCCTTTAAGCGCAATCAGTTTCAAGCTATTTTCTGCCTCCGTTTGGGCGATCGCCTCCGCCCCAGCCAAATAGCCGATCGCCCCCACATCCCCCATTAGGGCCCGCCGCAACTGTAAATCGGGCCCCCGCAGGGCGGTCACCAGTCGCTCGCCCCATTGGTCATCCCCCGTGAGCTGATACAGGGCCCGCACGGCCGCGTATTGCACTTTGGGCACGGAATGTTCCGTGAAGGGGCGAATCACGTCGATCGCCCCCTGAGCCTGCAAATTCCCCAAGGCTTCCAGCACCGCATCGTAGGGCTGCACCAAGTGGGGCTGGCCCGGCGCAACCACCGCCGCCGCCACGCCGCCATCCAACAGGGCCAACAAACCGGGAACAGCGCGATCGTCCGCTAACTGCCCAAGGGATTGGGCCGCCGCCTCCCGCACGTAATAATCGGGCGAAGTGAGCGATCGAATCAGGGCCGGAACCGCCGAGCGATCGGCCAATTTCCCCAAAGCCCGCGCCGCGTTGCGCTGAAGCGGCAAGCCTCCCGCTTCCGTGCGATCGCCCTCGTAATCCAAGGCTTCAATCAGCGCCTCAATCACATCCGGCTGCGAAACCCGAAACCGCCCCACCCACCAAGCCGCGTAATAGCGCAAGCTGGCATCTTCACTACGCAAATTGGCGATCGCCTCTTCCAAGGTCAACGACTTTGCCGAAATTTCCCCATCCACAGCCACAATCCCCACCCAACTCAACAGCAGCGAAATCCAGCCCCCAAGGGACTACTTTCCGGGCAAATCTTTGAGAATGAATTCCCGCGAACCATTGTCCCACAAAGGATTGAGCAAACGTTGAGGCTCCATGAGTCCAGGGCGATTTGGGGGGAAATTACGGCAGGCCAGCGGGGCAGCAGGGGCAGCAGTAAGAGTTTTTACTCATGGATTCGTAACGAAACGTTGCAGTAAACAAAAAATTGCGTTAAATTTTCTATAGAGCAACTTGACACCAGGACGCTCGCCCAACTCGACTTCTATCTATTCGCTCGAAACCCCTTTTTGGAGGTCTTCAACCATGACTGAGCAAAAGGCTAAATACGGCTTCACTGCCTTCGCCGAAACCTGGAACGGTCGTCTGGCAATGCTGGGCTTCGTGATCGGTATCGCTACGGAATTCATCACCGGCCAAGGCATCCTGTCGCAACTGGGCCTGCTGTAGTTGGCTCGATCGAGTCTCAGCCTGGTTCCCTCGGCAAGATTCTTGGTTCAAAACCGCCGACGCATCATCGATGTCATGATCTAGCCGCTCGGGCGATCATCATCGATAGTCAACGGCAAGCATCCGTAAACCCTTGATTGGGTTTGATTCAGTAATCAAAAACCGCACGGTTTCCACAAGCCGCTGCGGTTTTTGCCATTTCAGCCCTGAGTTGCCGATCTTGAACCCCTCCGGCCTTAAATTTCCTTCAATACAGCCTTTACCTAGAATCATTGGCACGCCATATTGCAGATGCCATGAAGCAACAGTTTGGTGGGCAGTGCCCACCCTACGGGCGACTTGCCCCCTTCGGCCTTAAATTTCCTTCAATATCTTGGGTTTGTATCCTGGGTTTATTTTTGCAGTATGAGTTTTTGGTATTCACTGCGGTAGTGGCTCTCGATATCAGTTTCGATCGCCTGGCCACAGTCCCTCGCAAAAGCAAGATGCTAAGATTGCGCCAAACTTCCAGGCTGCTGCTTGAAATTTGACCCTTTTGGCTGATTTTGGGCAGCTTGCTCGATCGCTCCGCCACCAACCCCAATTCTGTTTCCACATCAGCGATCGCTAGAGATCCCGTGATTATGCTGTCGAATCCGCGCAAGGTACTGCGTTACTGTTTGCTGGTGTTAGCGGCGGCACTCTTGATTGCGGTGGGTGCATCTACTTCCGATGGAGTTTTGCCGCCCGATGGCCGGGCCGAAGCAGCCCTGAAATACGCCAAGACCGCTGATCCAACTCAGCAAATTGGGTTGCCCGGGTTTGCAATTTCTAATTATTTAGCCACGGGATCCCTGTCGCGACGGGACTATGAAGATCGCCCGACCGATCGCCCGGTGGATACGATCGTGATTCACCACACGGCCCTGAGTGGGCGACGGCTCTCGATCGCCCAAGTGGCGCGATCATGGCAAAACGACCCGGCCGAAGTCAGCGCCCATTTTATTGTGGGGATGCGCGGCGACATTTTAATGACTGTGCCACCCAGCAAAACGGCCTTTCACATCCTGAAGCAAGCAGCTTATCCCGATCCGCAAACCAACCGCCCGGTGAATTGGATCAATATGCGATCGATCGGGATTGAGTTTCACTACGACCCAGACAGCGAACGCCCCAGCCGTGAGCAAATTGTGGCCGGTGGGCGCTTAATTGGGGCCTTGCTGAATGCCTATCCCGATTTGGACGTGGCGCGAATCGTTGGCCATGGGATCCAAAACTTTTCGGAAGGAGGGCGCAGCCGGGCCCTGAGCGAGCCAACCTATCTGTTTTTGATGCCGAATGCCCAGGTTGCGCCCAATTTCTTGATTTTGCTGAACAGTGCGGCTGAAATTTCGCCCCGATTGGCCAGCGAGATCGAACAAGCAGGCGGCGTGAGGCAACTGGCCACCCAACTTCAACAGCGGACGATCGCGGGGCAGCGCCTAACCTTTGAAATGGAAACTACCTGGAAACAGGATTCCAACATGCCCATTTCCCCGATCGGGCCCCAAACAGCGATCGCGGAAGCAACCCGACTGGCACGCGAGCTAACCGGAACCGCCAGCGAACCGCCCAAGCCCACGCCGGAACCGCCGCCCCTGCTGGATCTCACGCCGCGCTTGTTCCTGGATTCTGACTTTGAGCCGAATAGCCCAACCCAGTAGCCAGCCTCAACCTTGGGCAGACGAGCTTAGGGAAACAAACCGCTCAACAACAACTGATTCAAAGGCAATCAAAAAGGGGTACAGAGTGGAATGTACCCCTTTGTCTTCAATGTTTCCAAACCCTCAGAATCCGGTTTCCCGAGAATTTGAGAATTTGGGACATTGAATATTGAGTTTTGAAGAGGGCGAACGATGGGACTTGAACCCACGAATGGCGGAACCACAATCCGCTGCCTTAACCCCTTGGCTACGCTCGCCACTGTAGTGGGTTATTATAACAACTTTGTGCTGAAAAGCATACCCGCTATAGACAAATTTCTTGGGAGCCTGATTTTGGCGGGGGCGATCGCACCGACAACGGCCGCTCGATAGGATGGAAGCCAAGGGCCAAGATCATCCAGATTGACGGATCGAATTCAAAAGCGGAATTCAAGATCGGTGGCCGTCGAATTGTTCTTCAAGGTGGCGGATGTGAAAGCGATTGTGGTGGTTAGCGGTGTGATTGTGGCGATCGGGGCGGGTCTGGCCGTCACCAATCCCAACCCCGATCGCTATGCGGATTTTGCTGCGGACTACATCAGTCGAGAGGTGCAGGAGGGCACTTGCCAGGAGGCTCCCGGCTTTTTGCAGACGGCTTGCCAAGGAACCGTGGGCCAACTGCGGCCCGCCATTCGCCAGGTGGTTTTGCAAAATACTGATCGCCAGAATTTTTGGCTCTTCAGTCTGTACCGCACCGAGCTGAGCCTTCAGGAGTTAGTTCCTGCCCCCTTTGGCGACAAGCTCCCCAGCTACGAGGCTGAAAGCTTGGCGATCGGGACGCGCATTTTGCCCTATCGCACCGAAACCCGCAAACCTTGATCGCATCGATCATTCAAACTTTGAACCCATTGAACCTTTGAACCATTAGCCATTGGGCATCAGTCGCTGGATATCTATCACCCATTGGGTATCAACCATTGGGGGGCTGTTGCAGTGTGGCCATCAAACACAGCAGCAGCGCTTCAGTCCATTCCACGATCGCCCCGTAGGTGTCGCCCGTTTGGCCGCCCAATTGCCGGTTAAACCAAGCACCCGTCAGCAGGGCGATCGCCCCGCCTCCCAAGGCCAACCCCACCGCTGGCAACCAACTGCCCGGAAACAACACCCCATACAGCGCACTGAAACTGAGGGCCAGCACCCAACCGGGCAACAAATTCCAGGGCGATCGAATCGCATCCTTGTGCATTCGCCCCTTCCCCCTGGGTCGTAGGTAGGGATAAGACAAAATGGCCACCACCTGCCCCCAGCGGGCCCAGGCCGCCACCGCCGCAATCACCAGCCAGCGGGCTTGCGCCAAATCCGCCAGGGCCACCGTTTTTAACAACAGAATTGCGGCCGCAGCCATGGCCCCAAAGGCTCCGGTGGTGCTGTCGGCCATCACGGTTAAACGGCGTTGGGGATCTTGCACCGCCAGCCCATCGGCCGTGTCGATCGCCCCATCGAGGTGCAACCCTCCCGTCAAAGCCAGCCACCCCAACACCGCGATCGCACTGCGCGTCAGAATTGGTACTCCAACCCAGCCCAACACACCATCTCCCAACCCCACCAACAGCCCCAAAAACGCCCCAATCAACGGCGCAAGGCGAGCAATGCCCCGAAAGTCCAAGGATCCTTGCCAGGGAACAGGCAACACCGTATAAAACGCCAACCCCGCCAGCAGGTGCAAGCCTGCCGATCGCCAGGGCTGCCACCAGGGGTCACGGGGCGATCGGGGCGGTGATGGCTTAGAAGAAGACTTGGGCACAGGGTTAGACGCAGGGTTAGACGAAGAATTAGCTGCCGATTTAGCCGATCGTCGGGGTTCCGTCATAGGGAGCAATCTCCATTCATTTCAACTCCGCTGCGGCTCTGGGAGCCAACTTTGAGCCATCGACAGTCAGGCTGGGGAGTGGGGCCATTTCCCCGGTTCGTCCATCAGGTTACGCGCTCGGTAAGTGGTAAGGGCCCGTTGGTAGTTGTTACCCTGGAAATTACTGAGTGTTTTTGCCCCTTTCTCTCTCCGTAGAACTACGGTTCCATTTTGATTGAAACTGTCGAAATGGATGAATCATCATTCCGATTTGGTTTGAGATTGGGTTCGATCGGTTCCAATCGCTTTCGATGGGCTTTCGATCAGTGCGGGTCACATATTTCTTTGGGGGGGCATCATTCTTGGGCATCAATTTTGCTGCTGCTTCTCGCGGGAGAGCAATGCTGAGATCGGCCCATCGATCGGTTCAATCATCCTGATTTTTTGCCAGTTGGCGATCGCTCTCGATCTGAGTTAATCTCAAGCCAACAACTTCAGTAATTTTCTCAGCGCACAAGTGAAGACCTTCCGATAAGATCGAGCAAGATATCTTTAGGCGTGCGCCTCAGCTTGGGTTGTCATGAACAAACGTCCATCTACAACGCAATTACCGGCTCCCTGCATTGTCGATCGTGGCATCATTGCCAACAAGCAGGATATGCAAAAACTGCTCGCTGGGCTGAATCGGGTGCGCTACACGCATATCCAGGACGGCACAACCACGAGCACCGGAGAAGGTCTCGTCCTTGATGTCTTTGCCGATGAGCATCAGGCAACGTTGGTTGCGAACCGAACGCTCTACCTGAATGTTTGTAGCTTTGACTATTTAGAAATTGGCCAAACAACGGATTTGGAACCCTATTTCTATTTAGTTCAAGACCGTAGACAACTACAGCTCTATCCCCTATCGAATCCGTTGCAAGAGCAGCGATCAACGGACTTTGACGATGCGGCCCTTGATGCTGTCTTCGATCGAGTCTTGCTGCGAAACTTTGAAGCGGTTGATGACGATGAAGAGCGTTTTTATCTGTAAGGTTGATCCATCAAGAAGATCAGCCTTTCAGTAAACGCTTTTGCACCGATTGTCGATTTTTTTCGAACTACGTCTTCATCATGTCTTCATAATTGATGAGCCTCCAACCCACTGACCGATTGAGTTAGTGTGCGAGCCATGGCCTCGGAGCGTCAATCGCTTCACGACCAACGTCTCCGAGTTGAGCCGCTCAATTGTTGAATCAGAGCACCAATCCCCGGGACGAGGGGGGCTTTTGTCCCGGGCTTGGTAGCCTGCCCACAAAATGGACTGGTAACGAGCTGGCCGCAAAATGGGCTGGTTGGGTTTTAGGGGTCGCCGGTCGTGAGGCCGAATCGATAGCCCTTGCCATAGACACTGTGAATCACTGGGGGTTCGCCCACGGCTTCGATCTTGCGTCGCAGCAGGCGAATTTGGGCCGCCAGGGCATTGCTGCTGGGGCGATCGCCCGTGGGCCACAAATGGCCATAGATCTGGTCATGGGTCAGCACTTGCCCCGGATGGCGCATCAGGTATTCCAATAGACAGGTTTCCTTGTCAGAGAGTTCAATGAGCCGATCTCCCCGATAGGCCAACTGGTTATCGCAATCGAGGCCGAGATCCTGCCACTGCAATCGGCCGGGGCGATCGGTTCCCGTGGGGGTTTCTGGGGCCTCGTCCGGGGTGCTTCGGGGCCGTCGCAACAGGGCCCGCACCCGCGCCAGCAACTCCCGCAACTCAAAGGGTTTCACCAGGTAGTCATCGGCTCCGGCATCCAACCCCGCCACCCGATCGTCGATCGTGTCCTTCGCCGTCAAAAACAACACCGGCACACCCTGACCCATTTGGCGCAGGCGTTGGCAAATTTCCACCCCGCTGATTTCTGGCAACATCCAATCCAAAATCAGCAAATCGTAGGTGTTTTGGCTGGCCAGTTGATAGCCCGCTTGCCCATCACTGGCCACATCAACGCTGTAGCCCTCGCGGGTCAAAAGCCGACTGAGCGGATCGGCCAACGCTTGCTCATCGTCCACCAGCAAAATTGTGGCAATTTCCGCCTTCGGATCGCTGGTTGGGGGCATGGGGGTGATGCGTTCCATGGTTGTTGCCAGTTAATGCTTGCCAGTTGATACTTGCCGATTAATACTTGCCGATTAATACTTGCCAGTTAATGCTCGATTAATACTTGCCAGTTGAAAATCACTGCCTGAAGAAGGCCAGTGGCCAACGCTTGCTAGGTTAATCGGCTCTGCCAGGTTGCTGCCTTCCTGAAAAACGTGCTAGCTTGAATGGCAATCAGGCCTAGTCCGCCATTTAACGTGAAACAGCGGGCATTCAGCCTTCGGGCAATGTCCAAGTTTTAGCAGTTGGCTCAAGGTGATTGAGGCCCTTTGAATAAAGCAGGAGGTGATGCCCATGGGTAGTAGCAGTAGTATGTCTCAGGGTTTTCAAGTTGGAGGATACTGGCTGTGTACCGGGCTGGTTGCCTAGGTAAGCCCTCCCTCTTCAAAAAGGGTCACGTCACTCGACGGGGCGGTTAAAGCTTTCGCAATACCCGGCAGTTGAGTTTCAAGTTGATAACCCGCTAGACCGCTCCTATCCGTTGTTTCGGGTAGGAGCGGATAGTTTTTGGGGGGTTTGAGCGTGTTTTTTGAGCGTGTTTTGATGGAAGGCTGCGGGGCGATCGCGCTGGGCGGATTCCCAGTTGCCTTGGATTCTTGCGTTGTTGAGGTTGAGCTTGAGATTTAGTTTGAAGTTGAGCGTTTGGGGTTTAGCGTTTGGGGTTGAGCATTTGAGGTTTAGCTGTCGCGGCGATCGCGCATGAGCCAAAAGCCCGCAAAGCGCTCCTCATCGGGGTTCGTTTGCACCGCCAGAAAATGCACTCCTTGGGCCCCTTGCTTTTGGGCTTCAAAGGTTTGTCCCTCGGCTTTTTGGGCCGCATTGGGCAAGGTTGAGAGCACCCAAGCATCACCAATGCCGGTTTCCAAAATCACCCGATCGGGAAATTCCTCTCGATCGCTCGACAGGCTGGAAGGCTTCACCTGTTGTTCAATCCGCACAAAACCCATTTCCAAACCCGACATCCAAGCGGAGATGGCCATGGCCCGAGGCGAAAAAATCAGCAACCCGGGAATTGGCGTATCGGGCGCTAGGTTGACCATGGACAAGGGAAACGCCTCACCAAAGTCGATCGCCCATTCATGCAGCTCGCCAAAGGCCGACGCTTCCAGGGAAACAAAGGCCCACTTTTGCCCCAACAGCGCATCGGGCAAGGGCTGGGCGGCCGGTGGCGGCATAAACACGCCTGCCGTTTGGGCAGTGGCTTGGTAGCCCGGTTCTTGGGGATAGACCGTTTCGAGCCGATCGGCAATCCAATCCTTGATGGCGTGGGTGCGGTGGCTGAGGGCACAGGGCAACTCCGCATCCTGGCAGGCTTTGACGATCATGTTCTTCATGGCCTGCCGGAAAAAACGAATCCGGCTGGGGGCCTGGCCTGCTTTGACGATCGCCTCTTCGATCGCCTGCATCAGGGTCACGGAATTGACCTCGCTGTTGGAGCAATATTTGCTGTAGCGAAACAGGGATTGCCAATCGGCCCGCGAGTCAGTGGGACTCTCACAAATCAAGATTTCCCAAACCTTTTTTTGGTCTGCATCTAAAATCGGACGCGAGTAAAAATCCAGTTCCCAGATAACGGCCATTGCTAAAAAATTTGCCGGACGGCTAAGTTGAGGCTTGCGGTTGGTCAGCGACCCGGGCAGAAGCTGGGCGATCGGGCGATCGGCCCCATGCCAAACCCCAGGACACCAAAATTCCAAACCGTCTCAACTGTACCGTTCCGTTGAAACGGGCGATCGCTCAAAAACCGGTGAAATCATCCCTTGCGGCATGGGCTGAACCCAGGACAACAGCCCTAACCGTTGACTAACCCTTCACGCCACTGCCCGTTTCGCTGGGCACAATGTAGTTTTGCATCACCAAAAAGAAAGCCAAAATTGGGGCGATCGAAATGACCGAACCCGCCGCAATCAAGCGCCAATCTAGGGAAAACGTGCCCGACAACCGCGCCACCCCCAGCGGCAATGTGTAGTAATTCGGGTCATCCAAAATCAGCAGCGGCCAGAGAAAATCGCTCCAAGCCCCAATAAACACAAAAATTGCCAGGGTAATCAGCGCCGGCCGCACCGATGGCAACATCACATGCCACCAAATTCCCAACTCAGAACAGCCATCAATTCGGGCCGCTTCTTCCAAATCCTTCGGCACGCCCATGAAGGCCTGGCGCATCAAGAAAATGCCAAAGGCCGAGGCGATCGCCGGGAAAATTAAGCCAATAAAACTATTTCGTAGCCCTAAATTCACCGCCAAAATATAGAGCGGAATCATCACAATTTGGAAGGGAATGGCAATGGTGGCCACGATCGCGCTAAAAATCCATTCCCGTCCCTTAAACGACAACCGCGCCAAGGGATAGGCCGCCAAGGAACAGATCAATAAGTTCAACGCCACGGTTAACCCTGCCACCAGGGTGCTGTTGAGCAAATATTGCGCAAAGGGGGCGCTCGTCCAGGCTTTGACAAAATTTTCCAAGGTCGGCGCGGCGGGAATCAGCCGAGGCGGAAAGGAAAAAATATCTTCCGTGGGCGACTTCAAAGATGTGCCCATCAGCCAGAGCAAGGGCAACAACATCACCAGGGCGATCGCCCCCAAAAGCACATATTGAGCCAGGGTTTTCCAGGGAGATGCTTTGGAACCGAAAGTCTGGTGAGTGGTTTGATCAATTTCCATGCGCGGTTGCCCCCAGTTAATCCAGTTGGCGGCCTGTCAGCTCCACAAAGATATCCTCTAGGTTCGATGGACGCACCATCAACCCGGTTTTTACCGCCTGGGAATCTAGATATTGATTCGCTTCCAAAAGGGTGGGGAAGAATTTGTAATCCCAGCGATCGGCCGTTTGTTTCATGACCAATCCTTCCCCATGTTTGGTGCGCAAATCTTGCAGCGTTCCTAGCTCAATCAGTTGGCCCGCGTCCATGATGCCGATGCGATCGCACAGATACTCCACTTCGTCCATGTAGTGCGTCGTCAGCAGCATCGTCATGCCACCGCGATTGAGGTCGCGAATAATTTCCCACAGTCGGCGGCGCGTTTGCGGATCTAACCCCACCGTTGGCTCATCCAAAAATAAAATTTCCGGCTCATGCAACAGGGCGCGGGCAATTTGCAACCGACGCTTCATCCCGCCCGACAGGGTTTTCACGAGACTATCGCGGCGATCGCCCAGTTCCACATAGTCCAACCAGCGATCGATCCGCCCTTGGCGCTCTTTAGCGGGAATGTGGTGCAGCCGGCCGTGGAATTCCAAATTTTCCCAAACGGTTAAATCGCCATCCACGCTGGTTTGTTGCAACACCACGCCAATTTGTTGCCGCACCTGTTGCATTTGGCGAGCCACATCAAACCCAGCCACCTGAATTTGTCCAGCCGTGGGGCGAGTGAGGGTGGTGATCATCCGAATGGTGGTGGACTTGCCCGCGCCGTTGGGGCCCAGCAGCCCAAACATTTCTCCCGCTTGAATCTCAAAGCTGAGATCGTTCACCACGGGGCGATCGCCATAGATTTTTTGTACGTTTTGCAGGGAAACCGCCGCGCCCATTGTTTTCTTGCCTGTGAATTGCCCAGCCTGTAACAGCTTTGTAACACTGGCTTCTACTGTACCTGTTTGGGTTAAACAACGGTTTCCAAATTCCACAGGCGGCGGCTCCCATTAACGCCAATTAACGCGCCAACTAACGCCCATTAATCCGTATCCTGATCCGCCGCCGGGTCATAGAGCACCACGTTTTCCTGTTCGTTGGGATCATTGCGGGCCACCAACGCCTGGGCCGGTTCGCTGGTGCTGAGGTTGTGGGGCTGGTGGGGAACGCCAGCGGGAATGAAAATAAAGTCGCCCGCCTCGTGGATGATCGATTGTTTCAGCCCTTTGCCATAGCGAGTTTCAACCCGTCCTTGGAGCAGATAAATCGCTGTTTCATAGTCCCGATGGAAGTGGGGTTCGGCTGCCCCCCCGGGCGGAATAATCACCAGGTTCAGGGAAATGCCTCGAGATCCTGCGGTGGCTTCTGAAATGCCCACAAAGTAGGGCAATCGCTGGCGCGTGAGGGTTTCCGCGTCGGGGCGAACGGTCACAATTTCACCGTCAATGGCTTGATCGACCGGTTCCGGTTGCGTGGGCTGAGCCACCGAATCGCGTTGATCGGGCATAGGGGCCGATGGTGACGACTCGATCGAGGCAGTAACGGGCATCCCTGATTGATCCATGGTTCCGAAGCCGGCTCGGCCGGTTTGAACGGGTTGAGTGTGAACGGGTTGAGTGTGAACGGGTTGAGTGTGAACGGGTTGAGTGTGAACGGGTTGAGCGAGACCAGTCCAGCAAATTCAGCGCGATCGACAGTGGCTAGTGGCTAAGTTGAGGGACGATCGGGCGCGGGGCGATCGGGGGTGGAGGATTCCAAACGCCACAGATTCCACCAACTGGCCCCAAAGGGAACCAACCGCTGACCCCGCTTCTCGATCGCTTTAGGCAGTTTCTTGCCGGGAACGAGCACAAAGGTATTGGGGCGATCGGGCCAGTTCAAGTTTTGAATGCTGGGAGCTAACCAAAAGGTGATGTTACGAGCCTTCAGGCGATCGCTGGCATAACTCAAAGACAGGGCCGAGGAAGAATAGCCAGGAACCGCTGTCATCACGATTAACGGGCGATCGACCTCTTTCAAGGCCTTGGCAACTTCCACCCAACCCGGCCCACCCTTGTTCCACCAGGATAATTGCCAGGAGCGGGCTTTTGCCGCATTCAAATTAGCCACGACCAACAAAATCGCCAAGCTACTCGCAACAAGTTGAGGCATCCAACGCCAACGGCGGAGATAGAACCACAGAGGTTGGGGCAATGCCTGATCAGGCTCGGGGGGAATCCGATCGCAAAGCGTGGCAATCCAATCGGCTAAGGCCACTTGCACACCAATGATCAGCGGCAATTGATAGCGAATGATGGTGGCCATGGCGCGATCCATCACGATGGCTGGCAACCAAAGCAACAGGAAAAACGGGGCAATGGTGCTAAAGACAAATCGCTTCACCATTGGTTCGCTCGATCGCCCACAATGCACCAGCGCCCCCACAGACAACACCAAGACCCCTAGTCGAATTGAATCCACAACCCTGGAAACTGGGATCCAAATATTCGGCTGGTTATCCCACAGGGTGGCCGCAAACACACGCATGGCAGACCAACGCTGCATCCCGGGTTGGTAGGTTTGATTCAACCAGTCCAGAGATATCACAGCCCCCTCTCGCACTTGAAACAGTGTCCATAGCCAAGGGGACATGGCCAAAAGGGTTCCACTCGCCGCGATCGCCCAAGGGATAACCCGTCGCCAATGCCGATCGCCCGATCGCCACCACCAAACCCCAACCCAAAGGCCATGGCCCAGCAACACCAACCCCCCAAGCAAGTGGCTGTACCAATTGAGGGTGAGGGTGATGCCATACAGCAACCAGTGAACTCCAGTGGACTTTTGCGCAGAATTACGCAGCGATCGGGCTAAAAATCCACTGGAAAGCACCACAAAAACCAGCCAAATGGCATATTCTCGCGCCTCTTGGGCATAGAGAATTTGTAGCGGTGACAGGGCCACCAACACCGTGCCAATCCAAGGCAAACTGGGGCGATCGCTCAATTGGCGTAAGAACCAAAACACACTGGGCAACAACGCAACTCCGATCAGAGCCGTCACCGTGCGGAGGCTGACAATGTTGTTCCCAAACCAGTGGGCCCAACCTCGGGCTAGCAAGTAATAGAGGGGTGGGTGATGGGCATTGGCAGCAGCCAAAGACTGAACCGTATCCCAAGCCGTTTTGCCCGGTTTTGCAGCAAGACTGCGCCAGAGATCGGCCATGACCTGCTCGCGGCCTCCCCATTGTTGAAGGAGTTCAGGATCCGTCTGGTTCGCAATATGCCGCAGGGTCGAAAATTCGTCGTACCAAGGGAGGAACTGTCCTAGATGAGAAAATCGCAGCAAGCAACCAATGGTGATTAGTCCGATCGACCCCCAAACTAGCCAACGTGGTGCTCGTGCGTTTGGATCAGCCATGTTTTTGTCAATTTTTCGCCATTTTCCTGGTTATAGCCCATGACGCATGGAACCAATTCGTATCAGTTCAGTGCGAAAGATCTACACAAGAAATCTGCGTTGTTCGCTCTAGAAAAGCGATCGGCGGTGGCTAGTGGCTAAGTTGAGGGGCGATCGGGCGCGGGGCGATCGGGCGGGGCGGATTGCAATCGCCACAAATTCCACCAACTAGTTCCGAAGGGAGTCAACCGCTGACCCCGCTGCTCGATCGCCTGGCGGAGATCGGGGGATGGACTAAACAAAAAGGTGTTGGGGCGATCGGGCCAGTTCAAGCCTTGGAAACTGGGAGCCAGCCAAACGGTAACACCGCGAGATTTCAAGCGATCGCTGGCGTGGCTCAAGGCCAAAGCAGAAAGGGAATACCCAGGGATATCGGTCATCACCAACAGGGGGCGATCAATTTCTTTCAGGGCTTTGGCAATTTCGACAGAAACGGTTCCCCCCTTGCTCCACCAGGACAATTGCCAGGAGCGTGCTCTGGCGGCGTTCAGGTTAGCAACCAGTAGCAAAATCGCCAACAGCGCCGCAAAACAGTGGGGCATCCAGCGCCAGCGGAATAAATAGAACGATAGGGGCTGGGGCCATTCTTGGACAGGCTTTGGGGTAATTTGCTCGCAGGTCGTGACAATCCAGTTGGCCAACACCACTTGCATTCCCAAGAGCAAGGGAAACTGGTAGCGAATGATGGAAGCCATCGTTCGATCCATCACAATCGCAGGCAGCCAGACCAGCAAGAGGAACGGGGCCACTGCACTGAGAACAAACCCCTTGAGCAAGGGTTCTCCCGATCGCCAACATCCCACCAAGGCCACAATCATCCACAGGGTCACCAGCAGGCAGGGAACATCGGTCGTCGTCGGGAAGGAAGCCCAAAGATTCGGTTGGTTATCCCACAGGGTGGCGGCAAAGGCCCGCAGGGCTGCCCAACGGTGAATTCCTGGGGGGCCCGCCTGACTGAGCCAGGCCAGGGAGGCGGCTGATTGGGTTTGGACTCGATAAAGCACCCAAATCCAAGGAGAAATGGCCAGCAGGGTGCCAACGGCGGCGATCGCCCAAGGGATTGCCCGTCGCCAGTTCCGATCGCCCGATCGCCACAGCCAAACCCCAACCCAAAGGCCATGGCCCAGCAGCACGAATCCCCCCAGCAAATGGCTATACCAATTCAGGGTGAGGGTAATTCCATACAGCAACCAGTGGGGCCAAGTGGAATGACGCAGCGATCGGGCTAAAAATCCGCTGGACAGCACAAAAAAAATCAGCCAGATCACATATTCCCTCGCCTCCTGGGCATAGAGAATTTGCAAGGGAGACAGGGCCACCAACACCGTGCCCACCCAAGGCAGGCTGGGACGCTGGCTCAGTTGCCGCAGGAGCCAAAAAACACTGGCCAGCAGGATCACCCCCATGATCGCCGTGGCGGTGCGGAGGCTGACGATCGTGTTGCCAAACCAGTCGGCCCAGACGCGCACAAACAGGTAATACAGGGGCGGGTGATGGGCATCGTGATTGGCGAGGGATGTGACCATATCCCAGGTGGTCTTTTGGGGTTTTGTCGATAGGCTGTGCCATAGGTCGGCCAAAACCTGTTCGCGCCCCTGCCACAGTTGGGTGAGATCCAATTCCGATTGGACGGCGATGTGCTGCAATGTCGCCAGTTCGTCATACCAAGGCAGGAACTGGCCTAAACCGGAAAATCGCAGCAGGCAGCCAATGGTGATTAGCCCAATCGATCCCCAAACCAACCAACGTGGTGCTCGCATTGCTCGATCGGTCATGGTTTCTGGGTCGTGGTTTCTGGGTCGTGGCGTTGTCGATGTCTCGCCAGTTTTCTGGTTATAGCTCATGGCCTTTGGGCCCCAAGCCTTGCCAGTCGGGCGCTAAAAGTCCGGGTCGTCGGCTAGGGTTTGCAGGTGCTGCAAGAACTGCAACAGTTCCCGATCGGTCAGTTGGGCCCGGGTGCGCTTACCAAAGGCCATTTGTAAATATTCCACGCCCTGTTGCTTGTTCCAGCCCAAACGCTTCATCAACACGTCTGTTTGGGCGATCGCGTCGGATAAGTCCGTGGGTGCGGGCGCGGGCGCAGGGGCCGGCGTGGGCACAGGGATAGGGGTGGGCGCAGGCGGGCTGGCGGCACGGCGCGATCGCTTGGGGGCAGGAGCCGGGGCTGGCTCTGGTTCCGGCTCTGGGGGCCATTCTGGTTCCATGGTCGGCAAGGGGTCGCTCGCCCCATGCTCAACCTCGTAGAGATCCTCGTAGCCGGGCGATGTGGATTCCAGGGTTGGATCCAGGGTTGGATCCATGCCCGATCGACCATCAAATCGATCGGGCGATCGATCATCAAATCGGTCACTAACCACATCAACCATCGGCGCGGCCAGGGGAGCCGGAATCGGGGTCGAGATGGGGGCTGCAATCGGGGTTACCACCGACAGAGCGGCCGGAAGCTGATAAGTGGGGGTGCTGCTGATCAGTTGGGCCTGCCCCCGATCGGCCGGTTCCAAAAACAAACCTACCGCTTCCAAGGCCCGCAACCGGGCCCGATCTTCGGCTTCCTCCAGTTGCTCCGAAGCGCCAAACCCCGTGGCCAACACCGTGCCTTCCAGGGTGACGGCCGCCCGCACAATAAACTTTCCCTGATTCACTTCAATGATTTCGGATGTGAGGCTGCCGTTGGGATAACGGGCACGGAATTCGGCAAACATGGCACAAACCGATCTCGGTTAGGTGGGCGGGCTGAGCAAACGGGGGGATGGCGGCGATCGTGCGGCTAGGGTAACCCGCGTGTCAATGATTGACAAGGTGCACGCCACGCTCTAGCGTAGATGGGCCCGAGCGCAGCCGCTCCCTCCAGTGTGTTCCTGCATTGATTTGGTGTTTGGAGTGTCTTTGGACGAGGGTTCCCATCGACCACCCCCTCCCAATGCCACAACGCTGCAACTTCGATCTTGCCGGTTCAAGATCTTGCAGCACCCAATGCGGAACCCTTCCGGCCCTAGCTCGAGTGACGCTTGTGGATTTCCCGCCCGATCGATGCGACGGGCCCCGACCAGCAACGCTCCAGAGGCATAGGGATCGTCGTCAGTACGGTTAATGTTCATGGCATTCAACAATGCTGTTCGCAGCACTGTGATGGCTGTCGCTCGCGCCTCATTCGCCCCATCCCATTCTCTGTGCCCGGAGGTTGACGCGCTTCATGGAATTTTCGATCGCTTCCCTACTCGCGAGCTTTACCTCAGAAAAGTCGCTCACGCCAAAGGTTCTTGAACAAAAGTTGGGCACTCGCGAAGGACGCGGCAATCGCCAGCTTCAGATTGCCCTGGACGCACTGGAAAAGTTGGGGATTTTGAATAAGGAGCGCGGTCGCTATCGCCGGTTGGAACAGGAGGGCATGTTTGAGGCCAAGCTGCGTTGCTCCAGTAAGGGGTTTTGCTTTGCCATTCAGGATGACGACGACGCGGAAGATGTCTATGTGCGGGAATGTCACCTGAATCATGCCTGGAATGGCGATCGGGTTTTGGTGAAGGTGATCAAAGAGGGCGGCGGTCGCAGTCGGCGGCGCAGTCCCGAGGGCCATGTGGAGCTGGTGCTCGATCGGGCCAATTCGTCCCTGTTGGCCCGGGTGGAAAAGGGCGAGGACGGGATTTTTCGGGCAGCTCCTTTGGACGATCGATTGCTGTTCCGGGTGGAACTGGACACCAGCGGGGTGGACTTGGACGCGATCGTCAACTACCTGGTGAGCGTGGAAATTGTCCGTTACCCGATCGGGCAGTTGCCGCCCTTGGGCCGCGTGATCAAGGTGTTGGGGGCCGATGCGGACGCGGCGGCTCCGGCCGACATTGTGGTCTGTAAGTATGGGCTACATGAAAGCTTCCCGGAGGAGGTTTTGGCGGCGGCGGCGGCGTTACCAGCTCCGGCGGACAGCTTGAAGGCGAGCGCCATTCAAGGACGGTTGGATTTGCGATCGCTGCTGACGGTGGCAACGGTGACCGCCACGGCCGGAGAGCTGCCCCCGGTGATCGATCGCGCCATTACCTTGGAAACCAACCCGGCGGGCCATATGCGGTTGGGGCTGCATGTGCCCGATGTGGCTTACTATGTGGAACCGGATTCACCGCTCGATCGCGAAGCCCGGCGACGGGGTGTGGCAGCCGACTTGGGGGCCCAATGGTTGCCGCTGTTCCCGGCGGATCTTTACGCACGCCATGGTTCCTTGGGTCTAGGGTGCGATCGCCTGGCCACTTCCGTGCTGCTGACCTTTAATGATCAAGGTGAATTACTGGAGTTTGAAATTCATCCCAGCGTGGTGCGGGCCGATGCCACCCTGACGGAAGCCCAGCTCGATGCGTTCTTGGACGGCAACCAGGCGGATCCGGAGTTGCCCCAAGCCCCCGCGATCGGGGATTTGTTGACCCAACTGAAAACCCTGGCGGCGGCCCTGCGGGGACAGCGGCTCAGCCGAGGCGGGTTTGATCTGAGCGGTTACCGAGGGCTAACCTCGTTCGATCGCGAGGATGTGCCCGGTGCGCCGATCGCCCCGATCGGGATTGCCCCCACGGCCCGTGTCCTGTTAGCGGAAGTGACGATCGCCGCCAATGCCGTGGTGGCCAGCCATCTGCAAGCCCTGCAAGTGCCCACGCTCTACCGAGTGCAAGCGGCCCCCAGTCCCGGGGATGTGCAAGAAACCCTGCGGTTGGCCGGCAACCTGGGCTTGGAGCTGACCCTGGAGCAGCCGGATCAGGTGACCCCCCGCGATGTGCAACAGTGGCTGCAACAGGCCACCGACGGCGACACCCGCAAAATCCTGAATCGTCTGTTGGTGGAAGCCCTGAAGCCAGCCGCCTACAGCCACGAACCCCGCTCCCACTTTGGTTTGGCCCTGCCGGTTTACACCACCCTCAATGCGCCCACCCGCCATTACGGAGACCTGTTGGTGCAACGGAGCCTGAACACCCTCTTTGCCAAGGGGCGCGATCGACGCACGGCCCGCAGCAAAGAAGGCGTGAATTTGCACCACAGTTCTTGCCATGGGGCGATCGGCTGGAACCTGTTGCCCACGGAAGATCAACAAGAGTTGGAAGCCTCGATCACCAGCGCGGCCTGGCTGCTGAGCGATCGGGAACGATTGATCCAAGAAGCCGCCGCCGACAGCCACGGCCTCCGCAAAACCGCCGCCATGCGGGCCCGAATTGGCGAAACCTTCAGCGGCCCGATCGTGGGCGTACAGTCCTACGGCTTCTTTGTGGAGCTAGAGGCCTTGGGCATTGAAGGGCTGGTGCACGTGTCCTCCCTGAAGGACGACTGGTACGAGTATCGATCGCGCCAGCAAATGTTGATTGGTCGCAAGAGCCGCCGCCAATACGCCCTCGGGGGCCGTGTGGAAGTGGAAGTGCGCGGCGTGGACTACTACCGCCAACAGATTGATTTGGTGGCCGTCAGTGGCGGGGCCGAGTCCAACTTTGATGCGCTGGTGGACGATGAGGACGAAGCCGATGATGCGGATCTGACCTTTGGCTACGGGGCTGAGGAGCCGGAAGAATCGGATCTTGTGGATCTCCGCGAGCCGGACGATTTGGAAGCGCCCCTCGACGAGTTCGACGACGACTAGATCCGCTGCCTATCCTAGAAGGAGCGATCGCCCCGGTGATCGCTCCTTTTGCTTGGGAACTGGTTCCTGAACGTTGGTTCCTGAACATTGGGAATCGGGAACTAGAAATCGGGCCATTCAGAAGTCAAGAGCAAGCCATGAAACGTCGTCAGTGGTTATGGCAAGGATCCCTCGCGCTGGGCGGGGCCCTTGGGGGTTGGGCTGGATTTGGCGATCGCCCCGTTCGGGCTGCCACCCGTTGGAGCTATGACGGCCCCACCGGCCCCAACCACTGGAGCGAACTGGATCCTGCCTTTGCGGCCTGTGGCCTCGGTCAGCGCCAATCCCCGATCGATCTGGCTGCCCAGAAACAGCTTGGGCCCGTGGATTTGCGGCTAGATTACCAATCCGTACCCCTCACGGCTCGCAACACGGGGCGATCGATCTTTGTGGACTGCCCGCCCGGCACTTGCACCTTGCATCTGGGCGATCGACCCCATGACCTCTTGCAATTCCACTTTCACCACCCCAGCGAGCATCACCGCGCCGGTCGCACCTTTCCCGCAGAGGTACATTTTGTCCACCGCGATCGGGCCGGATCCCTGTTGGTGTTGGGCCTTTGGTTAACGGCCGCGCCAACCCAGGCCGCCGCTTCCCAGCTCGATCGAGCCGCCCCCCAACTGTTGCAAGACTTATTAGCCCGCGCGCCGATCGCCCTCGGAACCAGCCTCGATCGTGCTTGGCAAGGGAACCCCGCCAACCTGTTGCCCCCCATCCCCCGATCGCTCTACCACTACCAAGGCTCCCTCACCACGCCCCCCTGTTCCGAAGGGGTGACTTGGTTGCTGTTTCCAGAACCCCAGGCGATCGCCCCCGCCCTGCTCACCGAGTTGCAAACCCGATTGGGAACCAACGCCCGCCCCCTCCAGGCCCAGCTTGCCACCCCCAAAGCCTAGGCCGAACGTTCTAGCGTTGGGAATTCGCCGACTCCTGCGCGGGTGAATCCGCCAAATTGATTTGCTGAATTGGAATTTGGATCGTGAAAGTTGTGCCCTGGCCGTATTGCGATCGGAAACTGAGTTTCCCTCGATGTTTTTCCGTAATGATTTGATAGCTAATGGCCAGTCCCATTCCAGTTCCTTTACCTACATCCTTAGTAGTAAAGAAAGGATTGAAAATTTTGCCCTGAATCAGTAGCGGAATCCCGATTCCATTATCAGAAATTTCAATTGCAATCCATTGGCTATCCAGAACAAAGGTACTAATTTCAATTGTCCCAAAATAGGTGGAACTGCTAGGCATAATAATTTTCGAGTCTGCTTTTTTAACAGCTTCCCCGATCGCATCGATCGCATTTTCTAAAATACTCATTAACGCTTGATTTAGATATCGAGGATAACATTCAACTAAAGGCAATTGACCATAATTTTTGGAAATAGAAATTGATTGTAGCTTGGCTTTTAGTTGGTAATTTAAGATTTTGAGAATTCCATCAATATCCTCATGTACACTGATGGTTTTTAGCTCAGATTCATCAATTCGCGAGAAATTTCGTAAATCTAAAACGATTTGCCGAATGCGGTGAGTCCCCGTTCGCATCGAATTGATGATTTTTTGAGAGTCCTCTTTCAAAAATTCTAAATCAATGGTTTCGGTGAGTGATGGAATCACCGCAGCCGTTTTCAAGTCCTGGGGTTGATGAATCTCTAAGGCTTGAATTAGCGTTTGTAAATATTCTTCTAAATACTCCAAATTTCCATGAATAAAGTTCACGGGATTATTAATTTCATGGGCAACCCCAGCCACAAGCTGCACCAAACCCGACATTTTTTCAGACTGCACTAGATCGCATTGGGTTTGCTGAAGCCGCTCGATCGTGGCTTGTAACTTTTGATTAGCTGCATTCAGAGCTTGCGTTCGTTGGGCAACCCGTTTTTCGAGTTCTGTGTTCATCCGTTGCAGCAATTGCTCAGCCTGGTGGCGATCGGTCACGTCCGTTAAAGATCCTGAAAATTCACCATCAGCGCCACGGGGCTGAATCGTAATTTCTAACCAAACTGTCTTCTGAGTATGATCTCGAAAGTGAAGCTCCTGTCGCAAAGTGGCGGAATGATCTAAGTTAGCCATCATCGTTTGCCAGCCCGCTTGCTCAGTTTCATCCATAAACTGGGCCAGGGATTTGCCTAAGCACAAATCAATCGGAAAGCCGAGAATCTTCGTCCAAGCTGGATTTAAAAAGGTAATTTGACCCAAATGATCAACCTTAAAAACAATTTCACTCAGGTTTTCCACTAGGGTTCGATAGCGGCGCTCTGATTCCGCAAGTCTTTCAATGAGTCGGTATTGAATTTGGGTGTTTAGCTCATCACTTTTACTAAAATCAGTCATTATCCTGTTTTACCTAAGAGGATGTCTGAAAAGCCCAAATGGATACTCTGCAAGCTCCAGTCACCGGCAAACACAGAATGCGCAAGCTCCTTTGCCAACTGCTAGCCCCTAGCTCGGTATCTCAAAACACTTTTCAGACATCCGCCAAAGACTCAAGAAAAGACTCAGCGGAAATTACATTGGCATAAAGGGGAAACACATTTTCTAAGTAAAATTCCTGCTCAAATTGGGTTCTGGCACAGGTGCAATCGGCCAAAACTGACACGCGATAGCCCTTTTCGTGGGCCGCCCGACCGGTGGAGTCAATGCAAACGGAAGTGACCGCACCGGCCAGCACAACATGGGTGATTTGATGTTTTTGGAGCAGCTCATGCAACGAGGTTCCCGTGAAGGCATTTAAACCCCGCTTTCCGGGCACAACCCAAATTTGATCGTGAAAGGGCAGGAGGGCCTCAACCATTTCCGCACCTTTTTGCCCTGCTTGGAAGGCCCCCACGTCGCGGACGGTTTTAAGGATACCAACGGGATCCAGCAATTCCTCATAGGTGGGGGTGAAAAAAATTGGGGTTGCAATGGTGGGGACTCCATGGGCGATCGCCCCGCGCACCACTTGCACCGTACTGTCCAGGATGCGATCGACTGGAACAGCCTGGTCAATCACAGACCGCAGGATCCCATCGGCAGCAAAGTAGTCGTTTTGGAACCCAATCAAGATCAGGGCAACTGAACAGGACATAACAAGCTTGGCTATTGGTCTTCTGTTCAGTTTTACGATCTCAATCTTAAGAGAGCAAGCAAATTAGCCTACCCGACTTCTTCACAATCGATGTTATTGAATGGTGCTCAGAACCGTTGCTTTTAAAGCGACTTAGATTGATGAATTTGATCTGAGAAATGATGACTTACAGCCTTTACCTAAAATAATTGGCACGCCATGTCGCAGATGCCATAAAGCAATGGTTCGGTGGGCAGTGCCTACCCTACGGGCTTACTGTGCTTAGGAAGTGAGGTAAGGGCCGTCATTCAAGGCATCAATCGCATTCCGCGATCGGGGAAGGAGCCGCCGCCGTAATACCCACAGATGGGGATTCCGGTTCCACTTCAGGCAGAGATTTCACAGCCCCGGGGGTGGGATCTTGGGCCCGCAAATTCGCCAAGGCTTCCTTGAGCAACACAGCCATGGGCACGGCCACCACCACGCCCAACAGGCCGCCCACACGCACGCCAGTTAGGATGGCCACAAACACCCAAAAGGGGTTCAGGCCCGTCACACTGCCCAACACCCGAGGAGCCACCAGGTTTTCCACCACTTGCTGCACAATCAGGGCCGCGGCCAAGGCTTGCAGGGCCAGGCCAATATCTTGGAGGGCAATCAGGGAGATGACCGTGCCAATGCCCACGGAGCCGCCAAAGGGAACCAGGGCCATCAACCCGATGGTTAGGCCAAAGAGCAGGCCAAAGGGAATTTTGAGCAACACAAACATGGTGGTTAGCCCCAGGCCCAAGCAGGTGGCCGTGAGGATTTGCCCAATGAAGTAGTTTTGGAAGCTCGATCGCAGGGTGCGGGAAAAGGGCTGCTGAACCCGATCGGGTAGCCAAGCAATCAAGCTCTCCCAAATTTCTTCGCTGTGTTGCAGCAAATAGAAGGTGAGGACGATGGTTAGCACCACATCCAACAACCGAACCACCGTCACCACCGTGACATTCAGGGCCAAGTTGAGGGTGCGGCCGGCAATGCTTTGGAGTTCGGTTTTGAGGCGATCGTTGAGCTGGGAAATCACCCCATCTAAGCTGATGGGCAAACCAAACAAGTCGGCTCGCTCATTCAGCATCATGAGTTGGCGCTGGCCCGAGTCAATCCATTCCGGCAGCCGCGCCACCAATTGTTGCGCCTGGGCCACCACCAGCGGAACCAGGGTCACGCCCACACCAATGACGATCGACAGGGCCACCAAAAACACCACTACGGCGGCCAGCCCTCGCTTCACCCCTTTGGCCGCTAGCCAGTTGACGGGATAGTTCAGCAAAAAGGCCAGCAAAGCCGTGACCAACAACACCCCCAGCAATGATTGGAAGTAGCCAAAAATCGTGGCCAAGGCCCAGGCATTGAGCACGGTCAGGGGAGCAGCCAGGGCAAAGAATAGAAACCGTGATAGCGGCGAGAGCGATTCCCACCATTGAACCAGCTTGCTTGCGGGAAGTGGCTCAGTGTTGCTCATGCGGGCGCGGCTCCTGCGCTGAGTTAGCAATGGTTTTCCCATTATCGCCAACTTGGGCGGGAAGCAACCCTTCTTTGGGACAAAACTTTTGCAAAGGAGGCGATCGGGGCGGTGGAAGGGGGTCAAGGGCTAGGGCGATCGCTTGGGAGGATTGCCATAGCGGGCGATCGCTTGCGATGTTGCCACATCTTCACGCCCGTCCAAAACAGGGCGATCGGGGACAGGCCCACCAGCACATAGAGCCAGCGCGTCCACAAACCACCAAACGTACCAAAGTGCAGCGGCCCGAAGCTGTTCAAGATTCGATCGCCCAAGGCCGCCTGCCGACTGTCATTCACCCGCAGCACCTGACCGCTGTAGGCATCCAGAATCACATTGCTCTGGCCGTAGGAACTGGGTTCGTGGGTTTGGCGCTTGCCAATCCGCACCACCCCATCCGGCGTTCTGGGCAGTGCGATAAACGTTGTGGCAGCTCCGGGTAATGCTTGGTTCGATCGCGCCAACAGTTCCGACAAAGGCAAGGATTTTTGATTGGGCAACACCTTGGATTGCCAAACCGGCTCCGCAGGGGTGAAGGTAATCGCTTTGATCACCGCTGTTGATTGGGCATAGAAATTCCAGCAAAACCCCGTGAATCCGGTCAGCACTAAAAAAACAGCAGCAATGATACCCACAACCTTGTGAAGATCAAAATTCAGTCGCTTCGGGTGAGCATCCCACTTAATTTTGAAACCCGCTGCCAACCGTCGCCAACCGGGCCAAAGTGCAATGCCAGTGATCCCCAAAATGGTCATGAAAAACCCTGAAATACCAACAATAATCAGCCCCGTTGTGCCGGACAACAACTGATAATGCAGTCGCAAAATCCAGTTCATCCAGCTATCTTGCTCTGAGAGGGTTCCTAGCACCTTTCCACTATGAGGATGGATAAAAAGCTGGATCAGTTGATCACCTTTCCAGAGACGAACTTGGTAAGGTTGACCGGGATGTTGGGGAAACAAAATGCCATTAATGCTGGAGCCCGGTAACTGTTGGGCAAAGGCTTGGGCAGCGTTGGACACTTGGTCAATGCTGACGAGGGTTGATTGGGGGGCGATCGCGCCGAATTTTTCAACGACCAGCCGATCTTGCAACTCATGGGAAAACACCAACAGGCTCCCCGTCACCCCCACAACGATCAGAATCAACCCAACAACTAAGCCCAAGTAGCGATGCAGCGGAAACAGGATCGATCGAATCTGGCGAGCTTGCATAGTCCTCTCGGATTCCAACCCAGTTGAAAAACCAATTTTGAAAATCTACTTGAGGATGAAAATGCCGTAATCGGCCACGACATCGCCCACCGTGAGGCGATCGACCCCTTGCACGATCGCCACCAAATCGCCACTTTTAGTTGAAATGCGCAGGGTTTTATCCTGAGGTTTTAGGCTGTAATCTTCCGGTTTTCCTGCGAGCAAAATCGTGTCCTCGCCGGGTTTGAAATTATCAATTTGGGCGTAGTCAGCATCGCCTTTGCCCACATAAAAAGGCTCGGACTTGGGATTAGCCGGGGTGATCAAACTGCCCACAATAAATTCATCTTCGGAGCCAGGTTGACCGACCAGGCGATCGACCTCCCCTTGGCCCAAAGTTTTGGGGCGAATCGGCAACTCGCCGCCCTTGCCGGTCACAATCTCAAAGGCCACGCCCGAGATATGAGGGTGATGCCCAAATCCGGAAATGGTATCGTTGCCGCCTGTGCCCATAAAAAAGCCCGCGATCGCCTCGCCGTTGGCATCTTTCCCAGACTGGCCAACCGCTTGATAATGGGCGAGTGGGGAAGCAAATTTTCCGGCCTTTACTTGTTCGTTGACTTCGGGATAGGCCAAGGCGTAAAGGGCTTCATCAAAATGCTTGGCACTCGGATCAACCGAGGCGATCGGGCTGCTGCTGGGGGTGGTTACTGGTGCGTTATTGCTGACCGTGGATTGGTTGGTTGATCCCGATTGGCAAGCGGTGATCAAGCTCAGACTCAGCAGGGCGATCGCGTAGGTTTTATGCATGATCCTGGTTGGATTTGAAGAATGTTTTGAGTCGTGGTTGAAATGCGGGTTCAAGCATGAGTGATGGCTGGCAAAGGGGCGATGGCGAAACCGCAATTAGCCCCAGCGTTGATACCCAAAACTAGAACCGGATGGAAGCCGATCCAGTGACCGTGAAAGGTGTGCCCACTTCTAGACCGGTGTTGCTTCCTACTGTGGATTTGATGTAGGTTTCATCGGTGAAATTCCGGAAATTCAAGGCAAAACGATAGTTATCTCGCTGATAGAAAATGGCAGCATTGCCGATGAAGTAGTCCCCAATTTTGTAGTCGTTGGCGAGGTTACCGTAGCGATCGCTCGCATATTCAAAACCCACCCCAAAGCCCAATCCCTTGAGAGAACCCGACTGAATTTCATAGGTTGTCCAAAGGGTGGCTTTATGCTCAGGAATGCCATACAGTCGATTCCCAATCAGAGACTCGTTGGTATCCTCAGTAACTTCGCTGTCGATATAGGCGTAGGATCCCAAAATCTTCCAACCGGGCAATAGTTCACCAATCAAGTCAAACTCAATGCCGCGATTGCGTTGCTCTCCTGAAGAAACCGAAAAGAGGAGATTATCGGGATCGGTCACCGGCACATTTTGCTTGGTGATATCGAAGTATGTGAGGGTGGCCAGGAGGCGGCGATCGAACAATTCAGTCTTCACGCCCACTTCAAATCCTTCACCTTCTTCGGGCTTCAAGATTGAACCATCCGCGCCAGTCGAAGTTGTGGGGCGAAATGACTGGGAATAGTTGGCAAATAGTGATAGTTCGGGAATGGGACGATACAGAATTCCGAGGCGAGGTGTCCAAGAGTTGAGTTCGGTATTGTTGCCCTCTCGGCGACCCAATTGATCTTCTGTTTCAATGCCGATCGTGTCATAGCGCAGACCAGCCACCACGATCAGATTATCGGTGAGGTTAATCTGGTCTTGAAGATAAAATCCGAGACGATTGGCCGTGGTCAGGTCATCATTAAACGGTGGCAATGAGGAGCGATCGGGACGAACCACCGCATCATAATTGCGATCAAAAATGTTGATGATTGACGGTTTTGAGCGATCAAACAGCGTAGCAATTCGCGATTCACTGCGATTTAGATCAAGACCAATGGTGGCTTGGTGGGCGATCGATCCTGTTTTGAAATTACCCACAAGACTGGTTTGCAAGGTGTAGGATTTATCCTCACCATCTTGATCAGCATAAAAACGAGTGACCCGAGGGCCGTTGGCAGTCAACGGTAGCGCCACCACGCTGTAGTCATAGTCATAGCTGATGTAGCGGAAGCCGTTGCGAATTTTCCAGTTATCGCTAAAACGATGCTCGAATTGATAACCGGTGCTGAAATAGTCTGTTGTAATGGAGTCCTCAGGATCCGTAATAATCAACTCGCGATCGACTGGCGCAACCCCATCTTCAAATCGGCTCAGACCAAAATCAGACGGTGCTTTTTGATGAATGTATTCCAGGTTGAGCGATAAATCCGTTTGATCGCTGATTTTCCAAGCCAGAGCAGGCGCGATCGAAAAGCGATTGGTGTCGGTTTCAAAGTCGCGGAAAGGCGCTTGATGGAGATAGGAACTGTTGAGCCGATAGCGCAAGCTGCCATCAGCAGTCAGAGGCCCCCCAAAGTCAATCCGAGGACGCACCAACTCATTAGTACCGCCTTGCAGTTCAACTTCGTAAAAAGGCTCAGCTAGGGGCTGCTTGGAGACCAGGTTAATAATGCCGCCCGGTTCAATTTGCCCATACAAAATCGAAGCGGGTCCCTTCAACACTTCAATTTGTTCAAGGTTGGCCACTTCCGGAATGGCTTGAAAAGAACCATACAGCCGATAGCCGTCGCGCAAAACTGATACGGTGGCGGGATATTGGTTACCAAATCCGCGAATGCTCACCGTCGCTTCCCGGCTGCTGTTGCTCCCGGCATAGGACACGCCACTGACATTGGTGAGCGCGTCTTCAACGTTGATCACCTGCTGATTGCGCAAGACGGCTTGGGGAATCACCTGCACTGAGAAAGGCGTTTCCAGAATGGGGGTGTCTGTGCCGGTGGCGCTGGAAGCATTGGGAACTCGGTAACTGGGCGATCGCTGCCCCGTGACGACCAATTCTTCTTCGGGCGCATTGGCATCTACGTTCAGGCTGTAGGCCAAATCACCCGTGGCCAAGGTCACGTCCTGGGTGGGCAAACCGTTGCGACCCGTCACCACCACTTGAATTCGATCGGGCGCAATCTGCCAAACCCGCACCGCAGCCACTTCAGCGGTGGGGTCAGCTTGGCTGAACTCCGCGCCCTCCGGTAGCGCCAAGCTGGCGTTGCTGATTTCGGCGATCAGTTGGTTGCCTTCGGTCCGAAACTGGTTCGCATCAATCAGCAAGGACTGACCGGCCGGGGTTTCCAGAGCAATTTCCAGCTCATCAGCCAGGGGCGTGATCACCACCCGGGTGACGGTGGCCGGGCGATCGGCTTGGGCCAACCAGGATTCCACCGAAGTGGCGGGAGCGTTGCTGCGGAATCGATCGAGCGGCTCGGGCGGCCCTGATTCGGCCCCGGCGGGAGCAGCCAGCGCCCCGATCGCCACCAACAAAACAGACAGAGACAGAGGAGATGCAGCGTTCATGGGGTGATGTTCTAAGGGACTTTAAGTTGTAATCGAGGAAAATTGCTCGGACATTGAACTGGTTAAAATCGGGGATGATATCAACACAATGATTGGAATCATTTCCTACGAAATTTAGAACCGAATTGAAGCTGATCCTGTGACTGTGAAGGGTGAACCCACTTCAATACCACCCTCATTTCCAGTGGCTCCTTTGATGTAGTTTTCATCAGTGAAGTTGCGGAAATTCAAAGCAAAGCGATAGTTATCTCTCTGATAGAAAATTGCTGCATTGCCAATCAGATAGTCACCCAATCGATAGTCATTGGCTAAGTTTCCATAGCGATCGCTCGCATATTCAAAGCCCACCCCAAAGCCCAATCCTTTGAAGGAACCGGACTGAATTTCATAGCTTGTCCAGAGAGTAGCTTTATGCTTTGCCAGCCCAGCCGGTCGATTACCAATTAAGGCCTCATTGGTATCTTCAGTAACTTCGCCATCGATGTAGGCATAGGAACCCAAAATTTTCCAACCGGGTAAGGGTTCCCCGATCACATCCAGCTCGATTCCTCGGTTACGTTGCTCACCGGAAGCAACAGAAAAGAGGGGATTTTCGGGATCTGAAACCGCAACGTTTTGCTTGGCAATGTCGAAGTAAGTGAGGGTGGCAAGCAGGCGACGATCGAACAATTCGGCCTTCACACCCACTTCAAATCCTTCGCCCTCTTCCGGGGGCAAAATTGCACCACTGGAACTGGTGGCCGTCGTGGGACGAAAGGATTGGGAATAGCTAGCAAAGAGGGCTAATTCGGGAATGGGCTGATATAAAATCCCGAGGCGTGGTGTCCAAGCATCCGCGTTAAAACTGCTGCTTTCATCGGTCAATTTTTGATCGGTTTTGCTATCGATCGTGTCGTAGCGCAACCCGGCAATAATCATCAAGTTATCGGTTAGCTTGATCTGATCTTGCAGGTAAATTCCTAGGCGAGTGGTGGTTGTAATGTCATCTTGAAAGGGCGGCAAATCCGAGCGATCGGGCTTGGGAACTCGCTCATATTCCGGATTAAAAATGTTGATCGTGCTCGGATTAGCCGTATCAAACAAAGTCTCGATCGCGAACTCGCTGTAGTTGAGATCGAGACCGATTGTTGCTTGGTGTTCTAGGGAACCAGTCTTGAAGTTTCCAATGACACTAGTTTGCGCGGTATAAGAGCGGTCATCCCCATCTTGATCAGCATAAAAGCGAGTGATCTCCGCATCATTCACGATGATCGGCAAGGCGATAACACTGTAGTCATAGGTGTAGTTGATGTAGCGGAAGCCATTGCGAATTTTCCAGTTGTCACTAAAGCGGTGCTCAAATTGATACCCGGTATTCAAGTATTCAGTGGTAATTGAATCATCGGGATTATTGATCACAAATTCCCGAGAAACGGGAGCAACACCATCCCCAAAGCGGCTAATGCCAAAGTCTGCCGGCCCTTTTTGGTGGATATATTCCAGATTGAAAGACAAGTCAGTCTGATCGCTGATTCGCCAAGCTAAAACCGGCGCGATCGCAAAGCGGTTGATATCCGTATCAAAGTCCCGAAAAGGCGATTGATGCTGATAGAGAGCATTCAGTCGATAGCGCAGACTGCCATCACTGGTTAAGGGGCCGCTGAAATCAATGCGGGGGCGCACTAAAGCATCGCTGCCAGCCTGGAATTCTGCTTCATAAAAAGGTTGATCAAGCGGTTGCTTGGAAACCAGGTTAATGATGCCGCCCGGTTCAATTTGTCCATAAAGAATCGAAGACGGCCCCTTCAATACTTCAATTTGTTCCAGGTTGGCCACTTCCGGAATGGCTTGAAAGCCCCCATAAATGCGATATCCATCTCGCAACAACGGGGCCCCAGTGGAAAATTGATTGCCGAATCCGCGAATGCTGAAACTGGCTTCCCGGCTGCCATTACTGCCGGCAAAAGCCACGCCACTCACGTTGTTCAGCGCATCTTCAATATTGATCACCTGCTGATCGCGGAGGACGGCTTGGGGAATTACCTGCACCGAGAAAGGCGTTTCCAGAATGGGGGTGTCTGTGCCGGTGGCGCTGGAGGCATTGGGAACTCGGTAACTGGGCGATCGCTGCCCCGTCACCACCAATTCTTCTTCGGGTGCGTTGGCATCCACGTTCAGGCTGTAGGCCAAATCACCCGTGGCCAAGGTCACGTCCTGGGTGGGCAAACCTTTGCGCCCTGTGACCACCACTTGGATTCGATCGGGCGCAATCTGCCAAACCCGCACCGCAGCCACTTCAGCGGTGGGGTTAGCTTGGTTGAACTCCGCGCCCTCCGGTAGCGCCAAGCTGGCGTTGCTGATCTCGGCGATCAGTTGGTTGCCCTCAGCCCGGAACTGGTTCGCATCAATCAATAACGACTGACCGGCTGGGGTTTCCAGGGCAATTTCCAGCTCGTCGGGCAGGGGCGTGACCACCACGCGAGTGACGGTGGCGGGGCGATCGGCTTGGGCCAGCCAGGACTCCACCGAAGTGGCGGGGGCGTTGCTGCGGAATCGATCGAGCGGCTCCAGCGGCACTGACTCAGCCCCAGCGGGAGCAGCCAGCGCCCCGATCGCCACCAACAAAACCGACAAAGAGAGGGGAGATGCAGATTTCATGGGGGTTTCCTAAAAACAAACTCAAAACGGGCAAACCCTTGAGCCAGCACGATCGCACCCGAATTCTGCCCAGCGCGATCGAGAATCACGCCGAAGTAACGGTGGATCCGGGATAGGGCATCAGTGGTGTTCGATCGCGCTAGTCGGCGGGACTGCTGGCGGGGGCGGGTTCCGGAGCGCTGGGGGCCACGGGCGCGGGCGCGGGGGCCGCCTGGACGGGCGGGGGCGATCGCCGTGGCCGAGGCGATCGGGTCGGGCGCGGACTGCGGCGGGCCGGCGCGGCCGGGGCCTCGGCGGCGGGACTGCGGGCCGGTGGCTCCGCTGGGGCCACGGGCGATCGGGCAGGGGCGGGGGCCACCACTGCGGGGCGGGCCGGTTCCGGAGCTGCCGGCCGGCTGGGACTCGGATCGCTGGTGTTGCTGGGCGCAGTGGAGCGATTGGGGCGCGGTTCCCGATCAGCGGGAGCCGGGGCGGCAGGTGCGGCCGCTGGGGAAGAGGCCGCGGGTGCGGGGCTGGCCGGTTGTTCCGCCGTGCGTTCTGGGGCCCGTTCCGTGGGGCGATCGGCTGTGGGGGCAGGCTGTTCCGTGGGGCGATCGGCGGCCCGTTGCCGTTCCGCCTGTTCTGCGGCCTGGCGACGCTCGGTCTCTTCGCGACGACGGGCCTCGTTGGCCCGCTGGAACCGCGATCCCTCCTCTTCGTAGGTGACGCGCATGGGGCGGCGCAGGCCCCCTTCGGGCACGGTTTGCGGGTCAAAGCGCCATTGCCGCATCGCTTCTAGGGTTTCGCGATCGACCGCTGGGTTGCCGCTGGATTGGCGCAACCGCACCTCCACGCTGCCATCGGGACGAATCCGCAGATCCACACGGGGGCTGGCTTCCGTGCCCCGATAGCGCGGTAGGGGACAACTCACGCATTGGGGCTGGCCGGGCGATCGCGCGGGGGCGGGCGACGGACTCGGCGGCGGGCTGGTCACGGGCGGCCCCTCCAGCGTGCCGGCCGGTTCCCCATCGCTCGATCCCGTGCCCTCGGGATCACCATCCGGTGCGCCCGAGGTGAATCCGGTGGCTTGGCTGGCATTGCCGAACCCGTTCCCTGTACCGTTGGGATCGCTAATTGGGCCAGTGCCCGTGGCCATGGCTGGCGCGTCTCCCGTGGGGCTAGTGCCGGGAGCGATCGGGTCGCGATCGCCCGTGGGATTGGGGTTGCGGGTGGGCGCATCTTCGCCCGCTTTCAAGGGAGCCTGACTCTGGGGAGCCAACGGAACCCGATCGCGCTGTGGATTGGTCACGGGGTCGGTCGGAGGGGGCGTGGCCAAGGGTTCCGACGGGCGATCGGGCGTGAGGTTGGAAATGGTCACTTCCATTTCGCTATCGGTGGTGACCGGGCGATCACTCCACCAGTTGCGGACTTGCCACCCCCAGGCCAACCCATGCAGGGCGATCGACCCGCAAACGCTGCCAAACAGAAACCGTTTCAGCCACCGAGATTCTTTTTGGCGCTGCTGACCAATCAGTTGCGAGCTGTCCATAGGCGGATTTAAACCATCAAGCTATCGGGCAAAAACAGGTGAGCAATTCCTTAGGGCTGGGTGGGTTTTTGGGTAGCGATCGCCAGTTTGGCCCCCTCCACTTGGCGCACCCGATCCATCACCGCCACCACCCGATCGTGCGTCACAGAACCATCAGCATTCAGGACAATTGTTAAATCCTGTCCCGATTGTTGAAGCCCTCGAATGGCTGTGCTTAGAGACTCGATCGCCACGGGGGTTTTGTTCAGAAATAAACCACCTTGGGGATCGAGTGTCACCGTGGCTCGAATCACCTTTTGGGGCTTGGCTGACTGGGCTTTTGGCAAGTTCACCGCCAACCCTTCAAATCGCCCCAAAAAGAGCGTAGACATAATAAAAAAGGTCAAAATTGCAAAGATCACATCGATCATCGGCACAATTTCAATCCGAGGCGGTAAATCCGGTTCATCAATGGTTCGCCTGCGCATAGGTTGCTCCCCCCGCTTGTTTAGCTTGCATTTTTTTCAAATAGCGCCGATGCCGCAATTCCAGTTCCGCTGAATATTCTTGAATTAGGGCAATTTGTCGGAGATAAAAGCCTCGGAACGTGTTAGCAAAAAACAGCGTGAACAACGCCACCACCAAACCAAATGCCGTAGAAACCAAGGCTTCGCTAATTCCTGAGGTGACTGCGGTGGTTTTTGCACCGCCCACATCGCCCAAATTCAGGGAGCTAAAGGATTGAATCAAGCCCAACACCGTCCCCAACAATCCCAACAACGGCGACAGGGTGATGATCGTGTCAAAAATGTTGTTAAAGCGCTTTAAAACCGGAATCTCAGCTTGGGTTGCCCCATCGATCGCCAGGGCAATTTCATCGGGTTCAGCCTCATCCAAGGAAGCCGCTGCTAGGAAAATGCGCCCCAAGGGTAAATCCAAATTGCGCTTGAGTTTTTCCACCGCCAGCAGCGGATCAAATTCATAGAGATCCAGCACTTCCCGAATTGCTTTGGTTTGCCGGCGATTCACCCGAAACCAGAACACCACACGCTCAATGATCAGAGCGATCGCCAACACCGAAAACAACGTGAGGGGAACCGCAACTGCTCCCGCCGCCACCAAAATTTCACCCAATTTTTGCATCGTTCCTTCACCCACCTGATTAACGAATTGCTTGCAAATTTTGCAAAAAATGCCAATAAATGCTCATTTAATGCTCATCAATGAATGGTTCATTTTTGATTTTCAAGGAGATTTTTCAAAAATTTATTCTGAGATGCTTGTCAAACCGAAACAGCAATGAAAACAAAAGGTTCAAGTTTCTTACTGGTTCTTGTTGGTCACGGCGGCTGGAGGCAAATGGATCAAGCTTGATGTTTCAGACGTTTTTTATTCTGAGCTGACGTTTCTACTGTTCAAGCGCCCTTGGTCATGGGTTTGCCAGTCATCAAATTTCAGTCCACGAGCCGCGCCAATTCCCTCGCGCCAGCCAGCGTGACGGTGGAGCGCCACCGCCGAACCTCTCAGTTGAGAACTACTTTCAATTAATTGGCGAGATGATCTTACGGTGCTGCGACCTCAGAACGGGGGACTAAAGTTTGCTGAAACGGAATTTTTCTTTGGCGAAACGGAATTTTTAGTGAAATTGGGGTCAAGGGGCGATCGCGCGGCATTCCCTTGATCGCCCCTTGACCCTTGGCCGGCCATCAGTTTCAGCCTTGTCGCTGGAACGATCGGGGACTGAGGCCAAATTTTTTGCGAAATGCCGTACTGAAAGCGCAAAGGTTGGTGTAGCCCACTCGCCGGGCCACTTCCGTCACAGACCACTGGCGATCGAGCAACCAACGGCGGGCTTGCTCCATGCGGTAATCGTGTAAATAGCCAAAGACGGTTTTGCCAAACACCTGCTTAAACTGCCGCTTCAGGGTGCAGTCATTTAGCCCCACTTGTCGCGCCAAATCCGTCAAGGATGGGGGAGTTTGGAACCGTTGCAGCAAAATATCCCGCGCTTGGTAAATCCGATCGAGGTCAGATCCCTTCAGGGGCAGCGAGCGATCGGCGATGGGTCGATCGGCTCCCCCTTGGTCTTCCGCTTGAGCTAACCACAGGGTCAACAGTTCCACAAACTTACTTTCCAAATACATCTGCCTCATCGCGCCGTGGTGGGGGCAATGGAGCATCTGTTGCAGCACCACTTGCATCGCAGGCGTGATTAGGGTCCATGGATCGGTGGAATCGGGAGAATCTTGGAAATCGGGGGAATCTTGGGAATTGAAGGGGTGGGCCATCTGGCGGCTGGCTTGCCACAAGTCCCGCCAGTCACCGTCAGAGATGCCAGGAGCCATGTCAGATAAGTGATTTTTGGTGAAATTTAGGAATGGAATTATTAGGAATTGCTAGCAGTTTCAAAAGTTGGCATTTATTTTAAATGCAAATGACTTTCAAAAAGTGTCGCAGTCAACAACCGGATGCACCCGATCAGGGGAGCGGGGTTGCGGCGGAAACAGGGGAAAGGCGGCAGAACGGCGGGAGATTGGGGCGATCGAGCAGTTCTAGGTTGGCGCTGGATTGGCGCTCTGGGTTAACCCTCGGTCAACAGGTGGTTGACGGCCGTTTGGAAGCGATCGAACGGAATCCAAATCCCATCAGCCCCGGGATCCGAGAAGCGATAGTTCAAAATCGCCTCCGGATCGGGATAGTGATCTAGGGGTTCACCCACCAGGTGATAGTGCGCTAGGCCAATCAGGTCGGCAATTTCCCAGAAGTAGCTGGGCACATAGCGCGGTGAAAACAGTTCCAGGACGATCGTGCCCGGTTGGCAAAAAACCAGATTGGTGAGGCCAGCTCCGTGGGGCGCAATCACCACCTTGGCTTGGGCCAAGAGGGAAACCTGTTGGGCAAAGGACAGACTTTCCAGCAGCACGATTTTGAATCCATGCTGACGCACCAGCCAATCACTGAGTTGGCGATCGTCCACGACGCGGCGATATTTGGCCCAATCACGACTGATATAGAGCCGATCGTGCGGGGCCATGGACTGGATAATGGCGGGTCGCAAAAACAGTTGCCGCAGGGTGTCGCAAATCCAAGGCGTGGCCCGATCGACCCGAGAAGGTACCACCAACCGATCGGCCACAATATGGCGATCGTCTGGATTGCTAATAATCAGCTTTTGGGGCGGAATGCCCAACAGTTCCAAGGTTTCCGTTTGGTAGCGATATTCCTGCTCATTCACCGCCACATAGTCAAACTGATCCAACGTCCAGCCCGCATCGGCCAACAGCCGCAACCGCGACAGGAGATTCAGCAACCAGTGACAAAACATTGACCCCCCGGCCACCGACAACAGGGCCACGGTTCCCGCCACCCGGCGCGGCGGCGGCAATTGCTCCGACAGGGCCACCAACTCCACACTCCCGAGGGAGAGTTCCTGAACCAATGCGCCCGTTTCGGTAAAAATGGCGCTGGTGTAATGATCCGTCCAGGCTCGGCCCTGGGGCAAGGTGACCACAAAGGTGGGATCAACTTCGTATTCAGTGGCGCAAAGGTCGGGATGGGGCGGCTCTCCGAGGGGCGATCGGGAGGCCCTGAGCTGCACCCGATCGGCCGGGTCGATCGGGCAATAATCCAAGGTGGCGGCGGGCAATTCCTGGGGCACTTGCTGGCGATCGGCCAGCACCAGGGAGCGCGGAACCCACTTGCGCCCACAGGACAGGGCATCCTCGAAGCGGCCAGCCCGTTGGAGCAACCGAAACAGGTGATCGTAGGGTCGGCGGTAGGTGGGGTTGCGATACAAGGCCTGAAGATAGGCGGCCAGGGCCCGATCGACCCGCTCCGGTTCCAAGGCTGGGTCGGGACAGTCTCGCCACCAATCGCCCAGGGCCGTCCAAGCCGTCAGGGAGTTGTGATCAAGGGCGATCGCCTCCTCCAAGGCCAGGCGGGCCCCCAACCAACAGTCCCGATCGCGCAGCCACAAGGCCAGTTGGTGATGGGCATGGGCTTGCTGCTCGATCGCGCAGGTTGGCAGCAGGTGATATTCCTGGTAGGCCAAGTCCGCGTCTTCCCAGCCGGCACAAAGAGCCTGATGCAAAAACGCCCACAGGGCCGGCACTCGTCGCCCCAACAGTGCCAGCGCGGCTCCCAGTTGGCCATAGCACACCGCTGCTTCTGGCCCGATCGGTTGCTGGCGCAGGACCGATCGCAACTCAGCCACCCTGGCCAGGGCCGCTGGCTGCGGATCAAGATCAACCGAAGACCAGGAAACTGGGAGTTGGGAAGGCGACAAGCTCAAAATCAAAACCCTCGATCGCGCGATCGGCTGTGGGGGATGCCCGTTCACCCAAACCATGCCCCAGGGCCGACTCATGCCTTGGGCATTCCTAACGGGTTGCTTCAGCGCATATTTCCGCTTCAAGACCGAGGGGATGGACACATCATCCAAGGCGTGAGTCAGGAAACCGGCTTGGGCTTATCTATTGGCTATAAGTCTATTGGCTACAAGATTATGCAGGAAAAACTATGCAGGAAAAACACGGCGGTCGTCGCCGCGATCGAACCCCGTTAGGATTTTGTAGTGTTCAAAGTATCTAAATCTTGAGCACCCAATTCTCGACACCCAATCTTCAACACTAATCCTCGCTCAGACACCAAACCAAAAAGGCCAATCCCCCAACGGCCGCCAACCAACCGGGCAACGGCAACACCCAACCCACCCAGCCGCGCACAACGGCCACAAAAGCCCCCACCACAGTCCAGTCCAAAAACAGCAGCAGGGCCACCGCCCCGATCGCCCCCAAAATTAACGGCATCTTTGTCTCCGTGGAACTGCCACAGTCGGATCAAAAATAGGTCGAAACGGCGGGCCAAGGTCGCACCGCTGAGAATAGGTTGAATAGTACCCATTCAGCTTGCGATTGGAGACCTTGAACCGTGAAACCTGCCCTGATTTTGACCTTAGGTTGTGCCATGGTGAGCTGCTGGGCCACCCGCGCGATCGCCCAGACTTCCATTGATGGGGACTTGACCCTTTCCAACGGCAACCCCAAAGGTTCCCTCACCGGCACGGCGATCGGCTCCCATGACTTGCCCTCCACTGTTCTGGGGCGATCGACCGACCAGGTGGGCCACGATTGCCTCGGCTTCAGCTCCCTGAGTCCCAATCACCGCCTGACCCTGCAAACCCCGATCGCCAACTTGACCCTCAGCGTCAACAGCGGCCAAGACGACACCACCTTGGCCGTGCGCGGCCCCAATGGGCTGCTCCTGTGTGGCGATGACACCGTGGGCACGGCTTCCGCCCAAGTGACCGCCCCCCAGTGGCCGGCTGGCACCTACGAGGTTTGGGTTGGAACCTTCAAACCCGGGATGCGCAGCCCCTACCGGTTAACGGCAGAGTGAGTGCATTTTTAGGGCATCTCTGGGGCATCTCTGGGGCATCTTCCGCGCAAATCTGCACAAATCTATGGAAACCCCGATCGTTCTCTCCGCTTTTCCCCCTCATCGCCTAGGGTAAAACTGGCCCCAGTCCCCCGGTTTGGTTAACTTGAAGCCCAAAATTGGATCCCAAATTCCTGCAATCCTCCCAGACTCCCACCCCGTACTCCATAGACGGCAAGCTCGGTTCGGCCGTATTCTAAGAAGCTGTGAAAAAATACTCAGTTTTTCCGCTTAACAAATCCCCCTAATCTCGTCTGCCGATCCATGGTTGTCACCGAAGATTTGACCAGTTCCCCGCCGCCCCCGCAACCGTCCCCCTTCACGATCACAACCCCCCTCTATTACGTCAACGCATTACCCCACATCGGTAGTGCCTACACCACGATGGCGGTGGATGCGGTGGGCCGTTTTTATCGGTTACAGGGGCACCCGGTGCTAATGATTACCGGCACCGATGAGCATGGCCAAAAAATCGAACGGACAGCCCAGGAACGCAACAAAAACCCTCAGGAACACTGTGATGAAATTGTCCAGGGTTTCGCCGATCTCTGGCAAAAGCTGAATATCCGTTACGATCGCTTCATTCGGACAACGGACGAGCGGCATCGTGCCATTGTGGTGGAATTTTTTGAGCGCGTTTGGGCTGCGGGGGACATTTATTCTGGAAAGCAACAGGGGTGGTACTGCGTTTCCTGCGAAGAGTTTAAGGAAGAGCGGGAGCTAACGGAGGATCATCATTGCCTGGTGCATCCCAACAAGCAGGCTGAGTGGCGCGATGAGGAAAATTATTTTTTCCGGCTCTCCAAATATCAGACAGCGCTGCAGCAATTTTATGGAGACCATCCGGAATTTATTCAACCGGAAAGTCGCCGCAATGAGGTGTTGGCATTTGTGGAACGGGGGCTGCAAGATTTCTCCATTTCACGGGTCAATATTGACTGGGGATTCGCGCTGCCCAATGATCCCAAGCACACGCTTTATGTCTGGTTTGATGCGCTGTTGGGCTACGTGACGGCACTGTTAGAACCCGGTGAAGCCCCGACGCTGGAGAATGCCCTGAAGCATTGGTGGCCGATCAGTACCCACGTGATTGGTAAGGATATCCTGAGGTTTCATGCCATTTATTGGCCAGCAATGTTAATGTCGGCTGGGTTACCGATTCCCCAACGGTTGTTTGGTCATGGCTTCTTAACGAAAGATGGCCAAAAGATGGGCAAAACGCTGGGGAATACGATCGATCCGGTGGCGTTGATCGATCGTTATGGTAGCGATGCGGTTCGTTACTACTTTCTCAAGGAAATTGAGTTTGGCCGCGATGGGGACTTCAATGAAACGCGGTTTATTAATATCGTGAATGCGGACTTGGCGAATGATTTGGGAAATTTGCTGAACCGAACCCTCAAGATGGCCCACAAGTATTGCGAGGGTCGGGTGCCGTCGGTGACGGTGGCGGAAACGGATCCGTTGCGCCAATTGGGCACGACGTTGGGCGATCGCGCAGGGCGGGCCTATCGGGCCATGGCGCTGCACGAGGCCTGTCAGTCGGTGCTGATGTTGGCTCAAACGGGCAACAAGTACTTAGACGAGCAGGCTCCCTGGACAAAGTTCAAACAGGGAGATCGGGCGGCTGTGGAAGCAATCCTGTATGCGGTGTTGGAGTCGGTGCGGTTGGCGGCCTATTGGCTGTCCCCGATCGTGCCTCAACTGAGCAGCCGGATTTATGGCCAATTGGGGTTTGCGGTGGATTTCGATCGCGTGGATGCGGATCCGTCCCTGCGGGAGCAATTAGGGGGGCATGGCCATTGGGGTGGCCTACCAACAGGGCAAGGGCTGGCGGAACCGCAACCCGTGTTCCAAAAGCTGGAAATGCCGCAGTAACTTGCGAGCACCGATTGCACTGGAATTGACCACCGGAGCGATCGGGTTATCGTGAAGGGAGTTGCTAGAACTCTCCTGAAAAGTCCCGAGCTTTTGATGATCTTTTTCTTTCTTTTTGCTCTTTAAGAACCTTTGAAACCTTTTTCGATGGGCTGGCGATCGAGCGGGTTCCATCTCCTTCTTTAAACGACGAGGCATAACAATCATGAATAGCAACATGGAGCGAGATCCGATCTTTACGCCAGAGCAAGTTCTGGAAAATCGAGGGCGGGTGGCCATCTTTATTGATGGCTCGAATTTGTTCTATGCGGCGCTGCAATTGGGCATTGAAATCGACTACACCAAACTGCTTTGCCGCCTGACCGCCGGATCGCGGCTGTTGCGATCGTTCTTTTACACCGGGGTCGATCGCACCAATGAAAAGCAACAGGGCTTTTTGTTGTGGATGCGCCGCAATGGTTATCGGGTGGTGGCCAAGGACTTGGTGCAACTCCCCGATGGGTCTAAAAAGGCCAACCTCGATGTGGAAATCGCCGTGGACATGATGGCGCTGGTGGGTTCCTATGACACGGCCATTTTGGTCAGTGGCGATGGGGATTTAGCCAGAAGTGTTGAATGACAGATTCAGGTTATAAAAAAGGGGTAAGAAGATGTAATTCTTACCCCAAACAATCAAAAAGTAATACACCAATGTTACGCTCATTCTCTCAAATCGTCAAACCTATTCTCA
>NZ_JACJQD010000016.1:0-74583 GCF_014696485.1 Limnothrix sp. FACHB-1083
AGAGATTGGAGAACTGTATCGAAAGCGCTGGCAGATTGAGTTGCTATGGAAGTTCTTAAAGATGCATTTAAAATTAGATCAGCTCATTACGAAAAATCAAAATGGCGTAGCAATACAGATCTACATGGTCTTAATTGCTTATGCCATCTTGCAGTTAATAGAATTGCCGCAATTCTATAGTCAGACGCTACTAGATAAATTGCGATATTTGCAAGTTGTACTCGGTCGCTATGGCTCAATCAGTCATTGGAGCTATGATTTACTGCCAGAAACTCTTGTTGCCTAGAATATGAAGTTTTGTGTTTAGATTCAACACTTCTGCTTCCTAAATAAACCCTGTTTCGTCAAATTTGGGTTCTAGCTGCCCAAATTGGCTATTACGAAAGCTTCACAGTTGCCTAACAGTTCTATGGCCGTTTAGGGTGACGTTCGCAGCTAGGCCTAAACTCTGGCCCACAACAGGATTGCGGCGGAGGGAACCTGGCTTGGCGGGATGCAAATGGGTGCAAAAAAGAAGCGATCGCCTATCGGAGACGATCGCACGGGGGCAAGGGTAATTATTGCAACCTATTCAAACACAACCAATACGGACAAGACCTGTCTCAATCAGACTGGCACAAGTCCCTAGACACGGAGGGGGCCTAACTGGTTTTGGCCGACGGGTCGATCGGGCCCGCATCTAGATCAGCTCCCGGATTGGGCGCGGAAGCGGTCATTCCATCCGCAATCGGGGCCGGGTCGCCGCCATCCCGATCGCGGGAAGCATGGGCATGGTGAGCGCCCTGGCCGTTACTGTCGGACTTTGGTGATTTGGTTGTGGGGTCTGGGTTTCGGGACTGGGACTGCTGGGCCAGGGTGTCACGCTCCGCATTGTCGCGCTCCTCTGCCCGATCGCGCGCCCCATTGTCCTCCATTTCCAAAGGCACAATTGGAGCAGGTGGATCGGTTTGACCCATCAGGCCAATTTGGGCCGCATTAAAGGCAATTGCCACGCGCCGCCGAAATTCTCGGGCCGCGCCCCACTGTTGCAAGGGAGTGGTGCGAATCCAAACCCGCACCATGGAACCACTGGCGGAAAACTCATCAATCCCCAACACTTGGGGTCGATCGAGCAAAATTTCTGACCACTGCGGATCCGCCGCCAAATCATCACTGAGCTGATTCAAAATTGCCAGGGCTTGATCCAAATCGGCTCCATAGGCGATCGGGATTCGCAAATCCGCTTGGGAATAGTGGTTGGACAGGTTGGCCACCGTGCGGATTTCGCTGTTGGGAATCACAATCAGCCGCTGTTCTGCATCCCGCAGCTTCGTGACCCGCAGGGTGAGCGCCTCCACCCGCCCGGTCAGGTTGCCCACCGCGATCGCGTCGCCCACGGAAAATTGATCCTCCGCCAAAATCAAAAACCCGTTAATCGCATCCTTAATCAGGTTTTGGGAAGCCAGCGACAGGGCCACCCCAATTAACCCCGCCCCGGCAATCAGTGGCCCCACATCTACGCCAATGCCAGCCAGGCCAACGATCGCCCCCAAAATGACCAGCAACACGGTCAGGAAACTTTTGAGGATGCTGGATAGGGTGAGGACACGCTGTTGCAAACGGGGGCGAGTGCGGGGAGCAATTTGGGTTCCGGCCGTGAGGATCGCCGTTGCCCGATCGACAGCGATGTAACTCAACAAAATTGCAATGTAGGTGACCAGGGTGGCCAAACCCAGCTTGAGATAGGCCTCAAGGGCATCAAAGATTCGGGCCTGAAGCCAGCGGGTGACGGGGAAGTTGCCCAACACCCACAAACTGGCGGTGGCCCATACGGAAGGCTGGGCAATTTGAATCAGAATCCGCCCGATCGCCAACCAATGGTCTCGGCGCTGGCGTTGCAACCAAGCGGCCAGGGGAAAACTGTCGTTGGGTTTCGGGTCAACGGGCGGGGTGCTGTGGCTGAGTCGATCGAGCCGTTGCAGACCCCAACCCAACATCAGATGGGCCCCCAAGGCTACTAACCAAATGGCCAAGCTCGATCGCACCTGTTGCCCCAAGGCCGCCGGTTGTCGATCGGCCCGGGCCTGTTGCAAAGATTCCTCAATGGCCGTTTTCACGGAAGTGGCATAGATTCGGGGCTGGGTGAGCTGGGTTCCCGCATCCAGGGCCGTCACCGTCATGATGTAGCGACCATTGACCAAAATTCGAGGCGCATCGACCAGGGCCGCAGCAGGCAAGGCCGTAGCAGGCAAGGGCGCAGCGGGGGCCGCAGGAGCAGCAACGGCGGGAGCTGACCCCGAGCCGGGAACCGCCGCATTGGAATTGGGAGCCGCAGCGGGGGCAGACGCGCTGAGTTCGATCGTAACCGCCAACGATCCCTTGGGGTCGCTGAGGAAGCGATCGCCCGCTCCCTGTAGCTGGGTGGTGATGGTGGCAGTCCGCCGAGCCAACTCTTTGGGGGGAGCCGCAATCTGGAACACCGGCCGCCCATCAAATTCAATCCATGCGGCTTGGGGGCGATCGGCCTCGGCTCCCACCCAAGGAGCAGCCCAAGGCTGAATGAGGCTATTGGCCCAGTTGGTTTCCAGGGTCGAGCCAGCCGCCGCAGGAGCCTGAGCATTCAGGGGACTGCTGGCCCCCAACCAGAGGATCAGCCCCAGGACGATCGCCCCCAATGGCCAGCGTCGTCCTGCCGATCGCCCCGAGCGACGTTGGATGATGGTTCGGATTGCTCGCTGGATTGCTCTCTGGATCACGTTGGGGATTCCGATCAAGGTCGGCAATTGGAATGGACTTCAATAAGTTAATCAATTAAGTTAATCAATAATTAATATCGATCAAGATATCGATCAAAATATTGATCGATATCTTGATCGAAGTGAATCGAAATCTCGATCAGACGCTTCACTTGCTCAACTGATCGCAAGCCCGCCCGATCGCCAATAGGGCTTCATCCATCGGGCCCTGGCCCGTCACCCACTGGGGCAACTCACTCGATCGCACCCAAGCCCATTCGGAATATTCATCCTCGCTGAGTTGCACCTGGGCCGCCTGGGTTGCCGTCAGCCTCACGGCAAAGGTCAGATTCACGCTGTGTAACCCTTCCTCGGCCGGGGGTTGCGATCGCTCCGCAAACTCCGTGGAATAGGCCCCAATCCACTGCAACTGGCTGGGCAAAATTTCTAGGCCAGCTTCCTCCTTCGCCTTGCGGATGGCGGTGCGCTGGGGACTTTCGCCGGGAAACATTCGCCCACCCACCAACCACCAACCCACCCGGGGCGGCCGTCGTCGAAAGCCCAAAAGCCGTCGATCGCCCTCGCAGAACAACAAATCCACACAGGTAATCACCAAAGCGCTCAGGGCCTGGCCATAGGCGATCGCATCCAAATAGGGCCGGGGCGATCGCGTCCCCCGAGGCTCCGAATCCCGTTCCGGATCCCGTTCCGAGTAATGCGCTGGTTCCATTCGTCGGTTGCTGTCCTGAATTGGCTGTCTTGAACTGGCTGTTCTGACTTGGCTATCACTGGCTATTTTGAATTGCCGGATCCGGGCGATCGGGTGTGGATTCGCCCCAACCACCCAAAACTTCGTCACGCCATGGCCGCGATCGCCAACCCGCCGTTTAGAATGAGTTAACAAAGTTTTACACCACCCCTATCCTCCTCCATGCTCGCTTTGATTCCCGAGCTGATTACGCTCGAAACTATCGAAGCGCTCGCGCAAGAATATGGCTACTGGGCCGTATTCCTGGGAATTGCCCTGGAAAACGCCGGTATCCCCCTGCCGGGCGAAACCATCACCCTTGTGGGCGGTTTTTTGGCGGGCAGTGGCGAATTGAGCTATGGCGGCGTTCTGGGAACGGCCATCGGCGGCGCAATTTTGGGCGACAACCTGGGCTACTGGCTGGGCCGCTGGGGCGGTTGGTCGCTGTTGGTGCGGCTGGGCAAACTCTTCCGGATTGGTGAAGAGAAGCTGGAAGGCGCTCGCGAGCAATTTAGCAACAACGCCGGTAAGGCCGTGTTTTGGGGCCGGTTCGTGGCCCTGCTGCGGATTTTTGCGGGCCCCATGGCGGGCTTGGTGGAAATGCCCTATGGCAAATTTTTGGCCTATAACGCAGCCGGGGCCGCCGTTTGGGCCGGAGTCACGGTCACAGCGGCCTACTTCTGCGGGCGGCTGGTGTCCTTGGAAACCCTGATGAGCTGGGCTAGTCAGTTCACTTGGGTGGCGCTGCTGGCGATCGGGCTGGTGGTGGCCGTGTCCCTGTGGCTCGAAAACCGCAAATCCACACCATTGGGCTAGGACAGCAGGGGGCGATCGTGCGGGTATTCGTGACCGGTGCAACGGGATTTACCGGGTCTCATTTGGTGCGGGCCCTGGTGAAACGGGGTGATCGGGTGGTGGCCCTGGTGCGGCCCCGGGCGGATCGATCGCGCCTGGCCGGCCTGCCCATTGAAATCATTGAAGGCGATCTTCAGCAGCCCGCTGCCCTGGCCCAAGGGATGGCCGAAGCGGATTGGGTGTTTCACACAGCGGCCTATGTGGAATTGGGCCTGGTGGACAGCGAAAAAATGTGGCAAACCAACGTGGAAGGAACCCGCCAAGTGCTGGCGGCAGCCCAGGCCGCTGGGGTGAAGCGGTTGGTTTATTGCAGCACGATCGGGGTGTTTGGCCACACCTTTGGTCAAGTGGTGGACGAAACGTTCCAGCGGGTGCAGGCTCAGTTTGATTCCGCCTACGACCACACCAAATATGAAGCCCAAGTGCTGGTCGATCGCGCGGCCCAAAACGGTCTGGACACCATCAGCGTCATGCCCTCCGGCATTTTTGGTGGCGACGATCCACACTTTGGCCCCGTCCTGCGCCAGTTTTTGCGCGGGAAATTGCCCTTTTGGGTTGGGGGCGATCGCCCCACCGGGATTGTGCATGTGGATGACCTGGTGGCGGGCATGATCTTGGCGGCCGAACGGGGCACACCGGGCGGCTGGTATATCCTCTCGGCTGGAGAATGCCCCACGCGGGAAATGTTTCGGATGGTGGGCGAGACGGCTGAAATCCCTCCCCCCAAGGAAGTGCCCGCCTGGTTGGTGCGAATTTTGGGGGCAATTCTCGACCCGATCGGGCGGTTATTTCGTTGGCAACCACCCCTCAGCCGCGAGCGTGTTCGCTACATCTACGATCGCTGTGTACGAGTGGATGCCACCAAAGCCCGTCAAGAGCTGGGCTGGCAACCCCGATCGCTGGCCCAAACCCTCCGGGACGTGGTGGCAGAAATGGTTGAATAGGAAAAGCCTGGAGATTAGATTCCAACATTTCGCCTGGGTTGCATCCCGATTTCAACCGGCTTTCGTAACCCCAAAACAGCAAAATCGATTTCAAACCATCCAGACCCATGAGCGACTCGGCAACCGCAGCCCCCGAAAATCCGTTCACGGCCCAAGTGAGCGATCGAATCTGTAAACACATGAACGATGACCACGCCGACGCGGTGTTGGTCTATGCCCAATATTTCGGCCAGATCACGACGGCTACCAGCGCCCGAATGCGGTCGATCGACGCGGCTGGCATGGACTTAGCCGTGGAAGTGGACGGCCATCTCCAGCCCCTGCGCATCGAATTCAAAGCACCTTTGGCCGATGCAAAGGCCGCCCATCATGTTTTGGTAGACATGATTAAAGAGGCGCAACAGGCCAGCGATCGCTAATCTAGCAATGGCCCCGACCATCAGCCGCTAGCGCCGTCCACAAGGACTCAACGCCAAAATTAGCCACTAAAACCGAGATTTGTGGCGCAAAATACCCGATGGGGCCAATTTTTTGCAGCAAAGCCATTCATCAACAGGATTGAGCCACTGAGCTATCCCTAGCCTCTCAATCCTGTACGATCGGGTCTGGCTGGGTTGGCCAGTCCCTGCTCCGTGGTTTTGAGGAGGCATGGTTTTGAGGAGACTTGGTGTGCAACCGTCAAACGGGCCAATGGGGGGGATGCGCGATCGCTACGTCGTCACGGCGGCCCAAATGCAGGCGATCGAGTCTCGGGTGTTTGCGGCGGGAATGCCCGTCGCAGCCTTGATGGAAAAAGTGGCCGGACTCATTACCCAGCGAGTCATGGCTTGGCGATCGATCGCCCAAGGGCCGCGGGTGGGAATTTTGGCCGGCCCCGGCCACAACGGTGGTGATGCCCTGGTGGTGGCCCGGGAGCTACACCTACGCGGCTATCAAGTTGCCGTTTACCTCCCCTTTGAGCAGCGCAAGGAACTGACCGATCGCCATGCCCAATACGCCGCCAGCCTGGGTATTGAGGTCAGCCCTGATCTAGCCCCCGTTTTGGCGGCCGATTGGCTGGTGGATGGATTATTTGGCTTTGGTTTGGAACGGCCGATCGAGGGATCCTTGGCCGAAGCGATCGATCAGGTGAACAACAGCGGCAAACCGATCGTGAGCATTGACCTCCCCTCCGGCCTCCACACCGACAGCGGCGCAGTCCTGGGCAAAGCGATTCGCTCGACCCTCACCCTCTGTTTGGGCCTTTGGAAACGGGGCCTTCTGCTCGATCGGGCCCTGGATTGGGTCGGCCAAGCGGAACTGATTGACTTTGACCTGCCCCTAGCCGACATTCAAGCCATCCTGGGCCCAGACCCCCAACTGAACCGAATCACCGCCCACCTCGCCCAATTACCCCTCAACCGATCGCCCGCCACCCACAAATACGAGCAAGGTCACTTGCTAGTGGTGGCGGGTTCCGCTGTTTATATGGGGGCCGCGTTCCTGGCCGCCTTGGGGGCCCGATCGAGCGGCGTGGGCATGTTAACCGTCGCCGTGCCCGCCAGTCTGAAGCCCTGGTTGGTGGCCCAAATTCCCGAAGCCCTCGTGGTGGCCTGTCCCGAAACGGATATGGGCAAAATTGCCCGCGTTGATTTGGATCTTGCTCGTTACGACGCGATCGCCTGTGGTTGTGGCCTCACCCGAGAAGCCACCCCGATCGTCCAAGCGGTTTGGGAGAGCGATCGGCCCCTCGTGCTGGATGCAGATGGGTTAAACGCCCTGGCCCAACTGGGTTGGCGCGATCGCCAAGGCCCCGTTGTCCTCACCCCCCACTGGGGAGAATTTCAGCGGCTGTTTCCCAACTTGGTCGCCCAAACCAGCGATCGACTGGAACTAGCCCAGCGGGCGGCCCAGCAAACCGGGGCGATCGTCCTGTTGAAAGGGGCCCGCACCGTGGTGGCCGAACCCGGCGGCCAAAGCTGGATAGTACCCGAAAGCACCCCCGGCCTGGCTCGGGGCGGGAGTGGTGATGTTTTGGCTGGGTTGCTGGGGGGATTGGTGGCCCAAGCCCGCCCCACCACCCTCACCGATTGGGGCTATTGGGCCGCCACAGCCGCCTGGTGGCACGCCCAAGCGGGCATTCAAGCCGTTCAGGATCGATCGATTTTGGGAGTGAATGGAGCCAGCCTGGCCGATGGTCTGCTCACCGTTGCCCGTCAGCAGGCCATTTTGAATCACACGATCTAATCGCACGATTGAACCATGCAATCTAATCACACGATTCACACGATCAATGATTAATAACGATCATTGATGACGATTAATCGCCCCATGATTGATCAATGAATCATCAAATCATCGAATTCATGACCCAATCAATCCTTCATTATGGATCGCGAAAAAGTTTGGCAATCATTAAACTCTGATCTATCGCGCCTCATCATTGGTTTTGTGCTGACCACCCTAGTCGGTGGATTGCTCACCCAGTGGTATCAAGATCAAAATTGGCGAAGACAATCCCAGTTTGAATACGAAAAACGCCAACTGGACGAAGCCCAAAAATTCATGGAAAGGCTTTCAACTTCCGTGAGCCTTCATCTTTGGAACTTGCGCGAACTGGAGCTATTACTGTCAGGAGCCACGCCGGCCAACCCCGAAGAATTAGAGAAGGTTTGGACTGCCTTTAAAGAGGGCCGTAACAAGTGGTACATGGACTTACCATTGCACCAAAGCAAAGCCAACTTACTCTTGGCTCCGGGTATGAAAGAGCTGTTACGCACCGGCAATGAGACCCAAGATCCTAACTTGCAAAATCCCAAAAGTTTAGCGGGCTTTTTCGCAATCGCGGAACGATCCACCCTCCGAGTCACCAACTGTGTGCGGAGCAAGACCTGTCAACCCACAGCGGGCGACATTGCCCAAATGAAAACCAGCATTGATCGCCTAGAAACCGCCGCCACACGCTATCTGGAATATGCCTCGAACCTCATTTATCGAAAGTCAATCGACCTGCAGCCCTTAACGTTTGAATAGGCTGCAATCAACCCCGATCGCCCTCCTGCTGACTTTGGGCGCGATCGCTAGCCTTCCCAGCCCGATCGCGCTACAAGTATTGTTCAAGCGTTGGAGAAACAGCCGTGAATTTGCCCACTTGGATCACCGTGTCGCGGTTGGCAGCAGTGCCCCTATTGTTGTGGTGGCTCAGCGGCGAACCCACCACAGCCGATCGCTGGTGGGCATTGGGTGTGTTTCTGTTGGCTGCGGGCACAGACTGGCTGGATGGATACTTGGCCCGCAAGCTGAACCAAGTGACAGACTTGGGCAAATTTTTGGATCCGTTGGTCGATAAGTTACTGGTTTTGGCTCCCTTGCTTCTGTTGGTGGAGCTGGGGCGGATTCCGGCTTGGGGCGTTTTTGTGATTTTGGCGCGGGAGCTGACGATCGCCGGTTGGCGCGTAAACCAAACCAGCATTTCGGGGGCAAACCTCTGGGGCAAACTGAAAACCGTCAGCCAAATCGCCGCGATCGCCCTGTTGTTAGCCCCAGTGATGGATGCTTACTCCCTTTGGGCGATCGGTCTCTTTTGGGCTTCTGTGGCCCTAACCATAATCTCCGGCGCAATTTATCTCATTCCGGTTGGTAAACAGAGCGTTGAATCCGGTTCTTAGATCACGTCTTTCTTGATTTTTCTCACACGGAAAAACATTAGAATTAACAAAGAATCAAGCGGGGTTAAAACACAAAGCCGAACCCACCCCTCGGCAGGGGTTTCACTTTAACCTAACCTATAGCACTGGGTAAGAACCCATGGGCAAGCCCAAACCGATCTATCGCACGGCCAAGATCTCGCTGAAGGTTTCGCGCCGCCAGCAAAACCAGCTTCGGCGGCTGATGAGTGCCCAGCGGTGGTGCTACAACGTCGTGATTGCAGCGTTGCGGGCCGCCAATTCACCGGTTTACCCGATCGTCCCTGGTGTTGGCCCAGTGCGAGCCTGTTCCCTCAAGTCAGCGCCCAAGCACCGCAAGCAATATTTAGCCGATGGTGAGTTGGCAGAAGGGTACATCGTGCGGGAATGGCGAGATTGGCAGCAATTTAAGCCATGGGATGCACTGAAGGGCCATTGCGATTTGTACCCCTACCACGATCGCGATAAACGTGGCAGCAAATACGGTATTGATTCCAGCACTGCCACTCTGCTAACCGAAGAAATCAAGGGCTCCATAAGGGGCTACTGGACAAAACGCAAAGGCGGTGACTTTGCGGCCCAGATGCCAAACCAGTTTCGATCAGCTCAGAATGAATCGGGATGGATCTGGGGAGTCAAAGGTAATGGGCTGAAATGGGATGGTGATCGCCTGTTGCTGGGAAGTCGAACCCAGATTGGCGGCGTGGTGTCGATACCCGTCCCCAAGTGCTATGTGGGTCGTTCGTTCAATAAGGCATCGATCACCCGCGATGGAGCCGGTGATTTTTGGTTGCACCTGACCTATGTGGCGGCCGGTGAACATGGGTTTGCACCCGACCCGGACTTGACCCGATCGGCTGGTATCGACATGGGCCAGATCCGGGCCATGGTGTTGACCTTGGATAGTGGCAAGTCGGTTAGCTTGTCGGGTCGGCAAATTTGCGGGCTGAAACGAGAGCGCGATCGCCGGTTCCGGGGCATCCAACGGGCCCGCGCTCGGGTGTTTCGGGCCCAGGTGCGCCAATATCTGACCGATGAACAAAAGTCCACCATGGCAGCGATGGAGGCTAAGTCACCGGGGCAAGGGACTAAGTATGCAAGGCGGATGGTCGGTGCGGCTCGCAAGGAATTGGGGCTGAAGAAACGGAGCCGTCGCGATCATCACCTGTGGCAAACCCAAAAGCGGGTGGCCACCCAAGTGAACCGAAACCTTAAATATGCCAACCATTCGATTACCCGGCGGGCGGTGGATTGGTTGCGGGGTAACAAGGTGGGCAAGGTTTACCTGGGAGACATTGGATCCATCCCCAAGGGCCGCAAAAAGGGATCGAAGCGGCTGAAGCAGGTGAAACGCAACGCCCAGTGGGAATACGGGAACCAAGAAAAGATGATGGTCGAAAAGCTTGAGGAATATGGGGCTACACTCCACAAGGCTCATGAGCATTTTACGAGTCAGACCTGCCCAAACTGTGGGGCCCGGCACAAACCACGGGGGCGGCTCTATCGCTGTCGGGCTTGTGGATGGCAGGGCGATCGAGATGCGGTTGGGAGTGCTAACATATTGGCACGATCAATTGATCCGGCTTGGCCGGATTCGGGGCGAATTGTACCCCACACTTTAAAGCCGCTGGCAATCAGTCCAGCGATGTCAAAAGCAGGTCGGTTGCACGTTGGCGCAGCCAGACCCCAGCCCCTTGGAGGGCCGCCCTTAACCGGGAGTAGACCGCCTGAGTGCGTTGATAGGTCGCCACGCATTACGCGCGTACCGGAAGCTATGGCTGAAGGTCTGGTGGCTGAATCGACCCGAAAGCCCCGCCCAGCGGGAAAGACGGCGGTGAGGGCCGATAAAAAGGTTCGCGCGAGTCGTGAAAGCCTTGCCCCATCTGCAATCCCAGCATCGGTAGGATTGCACGACGATCTGGCCAACACCCAAAAACAGGATACCCGTAGCAGGTTCGCGATCAAAGCACCCGAAACGTCCGGCCAGCTTACTTTGTGGGATTGGGCGGTTGCAACGGAAGCCTGATTTGGGCGATCGTTGCAAGAGCAACAAACTGCTCGTGATCCTTGAGGGCCAAAAGGTTGCAACGGAAGCCTGATTTGGGCGATCGTTGCAAGATAAAGCTCGGCAAGCTGGTCAAGGCGCTCTGCTGTCATGTTGCAACGGAAGCCTGATTTGGGCGATCGTTGCAAGATCGTCAATCAGTGTCCGCCCCGACAGGGCGATCGGGGTTGCAACGGAAGCCTGATTTGGGCGATCGTTGCAAGACCAAAGCGATAGTCACCTTCTGGGCCGATCAGCTGTTGCAACGGAAGCCTGATTTGGGCGATCGTTGCAAGTTGTCTATTTTACGCATTGCCGCGTAACACGGGTGGTTGCAACGGAAGCCTGATTTGGGCGATCGTTGCAAGATCGCTGGACTGATTGCCAGCGGCTTTAAAGTGTGGTTGCAACGGAAGCCTGATTTGGGCGATCGTTGCAAGCTCAAGTCCCCCGCGCTGCCGGGTCGGCGGCTTTTCCGTTGCAACGGAAGCCTGATTTGGGCGATCGTTGCAAGCAGAGCCGAAAATCGCTAATCGATTGGAGAAACCGCAATGTTGCAACAGGAGCCTGATTTGGGCGATCGCTGCAAGCTGGATATCCCACGGGCGACCCTGAGTTTCCCCCGCGATGCAACGGGAGCCTGATTTGGGCGATCGTTGCAAGCGAAGGGAGACAGCTAGCTGTTTTGCATCCCCTCAATCATCTTAATCACCCGCTGCATCTCGGTTTGTAAACCGGTAATCTGGCTTTGCAGCGGCTCAATTGTTTGGGCGATCGCCTGCTGAATGCCATGGTCGATCGCCGCCAGGATTGAATAGGAATTCAGGCTAGAAAACTAGAGATAGCGAGAAATTTTAATTTTGCTGACCTTGTTGATGGGTTCTGCACTCTCCCAATAAAAACAGAAAATCACTAGATAAGGAAGAATAGCAATAACATTAGTCAGCACCGTAGCAATTACATGGATGATAAAACTTTCTTCCAGCCCCATGAATCCAGAAGGAATGTAAATTGCCACAGAAGCAATACCCATAAGCAGGATTGTAACTAAAACGCTCAATACCGTAGTTCCAGCAATTCTCCATCGCCTTCCTTGAGTTAACTGGGTGCTGCGCTGTCTAGCCTGAGAGCCAGTGGTTCCTTCCAAAACAACAACTGGATCTACTAGTGCAAAGCGCAATGCTAAAATCACACCGGGAATAATAAATAAAACTGTTCCTCCCAAAATAATTAAATTTGTCGTTATACTCGTCGCAAGCATCTTAAAGCTCCTACGAAAGGCATAGGTCATCGCTTGTTGGTAGCTGACGGCCAATCCTTTTTGGAATTGAGATGCTCCATAGAATAATCCGCCAATGTAGATTGGCTTGACAATAAACTCAATGGTGCTTGAGAGACGCATTGAGTATTTTAGAAAACTCATCTCATCACCATTAGCCCATTCTGGAAAAACATAGAAGTCAAAATAGCTGCAAATGAGCGAGCCTGGTAGCCAGACCGTGAGAACAATAGCACTAAATAATTTGATGTTAGACTTGAATAGATTCACAGCCTCTGTAATTTTATTCATTGAATTGATTCCGCCTAACTTTGCGACTTATTAGCTTGACGCAGAATGTGATACTTGAATAAGGTGTTCTTTCTTGAAGCTTGGATTCAAACTTAAGTTTTTCACACTTTATTCAGCATCCATCGATATCGTCAAGTATTCATGATTCAGTATTTATGACCCTAACTCGCTTTATTGTTGTCCTGACTGGGCTTTGCGTCATCTTGGCGCTGGTGCTCTGGCTCGTCAGCGCCCTGCAACAGCTCTACTGGCAGGTGAGTTGGACAGCTCCGTTTTTGGGGCCGGTGGTGGTGGTGTTGACCTTGGCCCTGTTGGGGGCCTTGCTGGTGGCGTTTTTTCGGTATGTGCGGCCCCTGGATTGGCCCCAAGATTGGCGATCGCTCTGGCAGGTGACCCAGCGATCGATCACTGGACAAACGCCCCCCACTCCGCCGGAACCCAGCCCCACCGTTTCCGAAGTGAAAACCGAAGCGGCCGGCGCGGCGCTGGAGGCTGTGCGGGCCCAGGTGGACTTAATTCGCGATCGGGTGGCGCGGCAGGCCCTGTTGGATCGATCGCGCGAAATTGAAAGCAGCTTGGCCCGGGGCGAGTTGCTGTTGGTGGTGTTTGGCACAGGGTCAGCGGGCAAAACCTCCTTGGTGAATGCCCTGCTGGGACGGGTGGCCGGAACCATTGGCCCCACCATGGGCACAACGGAAGAGGGCGAAACCTATCGGCTGGCGCTGCCGGAAATTGATCGCGCCTTATTGATTACGGATACGCCGGGCATTTTGGAAGCGGGGGTGGCGGGAACCCAGCGCGATCGCCAGGCACGGCGGCTGGCGGCTGAAGCGGACTTGCTGATTTTTGTGGTGGAAGGCGACTTGCAGCAGTCGGAATTGGAGCCATTGCAACAGTTGTTGGCGATCGGGAAGCGATCGCTGCTGGTGTTCAACAAAACCGATCGCTACCCCGAGGCCGATCGCACCGCGATTTTGGCCAAGTTGCGGGAACGGTTGGCAGAACAGCTCCCCACGGCGGATATTGTCCCGATCGCGGCGCGGCCGGCAGCGGTGCGGTTGCCCAACGGGGAAACCCTGACCCCCGACCCGGAAATTATGCCCCTGATTCGGCGGATCGTGGCGGTGTTGCGGGCCGAAGGGGAAGAACTGATTGCGGACAATATGTTGCTGCAAGCCCAGCGCTTGAGCGATCGGGCCCGCCAACTCATTGATGCCCAGCGACGACGACAGGCCGAAGCCGTGGTCGATCGCTATCAGTGGCTGGGGGCGGGGGCCGTCGCCGTCACGCCTATTCCGGTGGTGGATTTGCTGGCCACGGCGGCGGTCAATGCCCAGATGATTTTGGAATTGGGCAAGGTCTATGGCTGCAACTTAAGTGGCGATCGGGCACAGGAGTTAGCCCTGTCCCTCGCCAAAACCATGACCGGCTTGGGCATTGTCAAGGGAGCCATGGGAATTTTGACTACCGCGCTCCAGGTGAACATCGCCACCGCCATCATCAGCCGAGCCATCCAAGCGGTGACAGCGGCCTATTTAACCCGCATTGCCGGCCGCAGTTTCATTGAATATTTTCGTCACGATCAAGATTGGGGCGATGGTGGCATTAGCGAAGTGGTCAAAAAACAGTTTCAGCTAGAACAACGCGATCAGTTTGTAAAACGGTTTGTGCAACAGGCGATCGCGAAAGTGGTGCAACCGATCGCCCAAGAAACTGCGCCACAACCAAAGCCGCCTGATCGCACCTCTCCTAACCCCTAATTTCTCCTTCAGCAAGCTGTTGCCAATTCCCAGCAAGTCATCCCAAAAAGAAACCACCCAATGAGGGTGGCTCTTTGATCCATTATTCAAGCAATGTTCGATCAGCGTTCAATCAGCTAATACTCAATTCGACAATGGAAACAGTTCGGAATTCAACAGCAAGCCTTCGGCAGAAAAGCCTCTGGCAAGAAACGTTCAAAAACCTCAGAAACCTCAGAAACATCAGCAACAAACGTTGCCATGGGCAGGCTTGCAACCGACACAAGCGACCCAAACCCTTTGACCAAATCAAGGCCAATGCTTGGGCTGGCGATTGCTAGGACAGTGCTCCAGCGGTTGCCGACATGGCCGTTTCCGGTCTTGTTTTGAGCCTCAGATCACCATGCTCATGGCCGATACTTGAAAATTGGATGGTGGAATGGGGGCTTGGTCTTAGGAGAATTCAGACCGACTGAATCTTTCCAACTGAATCTTGGAGACTGAAAACGACTTAATCCAGTTCTCTTCCAACCAAGCCCAACCAAAATCCAACATCATCAATCGTCGTCAAATGCAAGTCAAATCAAAATCAAACACAAACAGCAATCAGAGAGGAATTAGGGAGCCTCCTAAGTCATCAGAAATGTTTGAGACGAAATGTTTGAGACTTTGAGATATCGAAAGGGTGACCCGTGATGTTCAGCGGAGCCAGCGAGTTAATCAGAACTCAAGCCAGCCATCAACATCATCAAGGTCAAAAAGCCAAGAAAACCTGTCTTCAGTTGCCAGCAGTTCCACAAAACAAGCAAGAACTGACTGATCAAACGATCAATGAGAAACAGCGAACCGCAAAATAGTGACAAGCCAACTGCGAAAGACGGATAACCAACTGCGCTTTAGCTGAGCTAACTAATTGGCTAACGGATTGGCTAATGATTATTTTAGCCAACTAAGACTTCCGAGAGGATTCTGATTCAGAATCAATGACAATGCTGCATGTTACAAGCCCATCAAAACCACTGGGGTTTTGGTTAACGAACAGAGCCACAAGATCTATGTAGCCCTCTACGAAACGAGGCAATAACTTGAAACGATGGTTAAGGGAGTTAACTAACTAGGTTGTCTAGCGCTAACTGATTTGATTCTAATGGGTTTGATCCCCATAGGTTGAAATAATTCGCAACTGTTAAAAAATGCGATCTATAGCAATAAAGAAGTCAGAAATGGGGCTTTTTAGTTGCGATTTACTTACAAATGGTTATGAACCCAATAGTGCTTGCTAGCGGGTTGGGGAAAATTGACGCGATCGCCCTTCATAGTTCAGATGTTCCGGCAAGGGCTGATCCCGGCTTGTTGATCCCGGCTTGTTGATCCCGGCTTGTTGATCCCGGCTTTCGGAGCGAGTTGGAACCAAGGGCGCGATCGGGCGCTGACGGAGGGCGATACATTCCCGGCAGCCATTCCCCAACACCCTACCCGAGGCAAATTAGGGATCGATTAGGGACAGGTTAGAGACTGATTAGGGTTAGGTTTTGGAGCAAGGGATTTTGGAAGGAATTTTGGGCCGATCGAACCTGGCTGCATTTCCGTGTGCCAGGACGCTGCCAAAGTTGGGATGGGTCGTTTACCATCAACTGCAATTGTCGTTGTTTGCCTGCGACTGCCATGCCTCTCGATTGCAGCCATATTCAGTTTCGCGATCGCGCCGAAGAGATTGATTTTGACCAACTCCATCAACTGTTTCAGGACACGGCATTTTGGGCGCGCGATCGCCGCCGAGAGGACGTGGAATTAGCCGTGGCCAACAGTTTGCCGGTGATTAGCGCTTGGGATGGCGATCGGTTGATTGGGTTTGCCCGAGCCACCTCCGATGGCATCTATCGGGCCACGATTTGGGATGTGGTGGTTCATCCCACCTATCAAGGGGCTGGCATTGGGCGCAAGTTGGTGCAAACGGTTTTGGCGCACCCGCAACTCTGCCGGGTGGAGCGAGTCTATTTAATGACCACCAATCAACAGGCGTTTTATGAACGGATTGGTTTCCAGGAAAACCAAAGCACCACCATGGTGTTGTTGAATCAACCCTTGATTGAACCCTTGCCAACTTGCCAAGGGGCGGAGGTGGTGCCGGTGGCGGAGGTGGTGGCCCAACCCACATCGGCCTAGGGACTGCGGCACAATGGCTAGGGTGTCTTGCGATCGAGGCCGGCCGTGAAGTTTGCAACTTGGACAGTGGGGTTACGTCATCTGTGGCGCGATCGCCCTTGGGTGGTGGGTTTGGGGGCTGCGGGAGCCGTGGCCTTGGGGGTTGGTGCGGCCCTGTCGCCCATGGGAGATTGGTTGGCCAATCGTCAGGCGAACCAGTCCCCCACAACGGGATTAGCCGAAGTGGCCGCGGCCCGAATTTACCAAGAAACGCCCAGTCCCGAGGCCAAGGATCCCAAAGCGGCTAAAGTGCCTCCCCTGACGGAGTTGGCGGAGTCGGCCAGCCCCTTGACCCGATCGGGCGCACGCTATGTGTTGGCCACGGAAGCCCTGAGCGTCAAAGACCATGGAACGGCCCTGAAGTGGCTGGAAAATGCTGATGATCCGGTGCTGTTGGCTCCGGTGTTGGCCCTGCGGGCCAAGGCGCAACTCCAAGGGGGCGATCGGGCTGGGGCCAGCCAAACCTGGCAAACCCTGCTGAAGCAATTTCCCCAGGATCCGGCCACGGCGGAAGCGCTCTATGGGTTGGGTCAACAGGATCCAAAGTGGCTCGATCGCCTGGTGGCGGCCGATTCTCCCTGGAAATCCCATCCCCGGGCGATCGCGGTAGCCAAGCAACGGTTAGCCCAAACGCCCGATCGCCCCGACTGGTTCCTATATCTATTGCGCCATGCCCCCGATGCGCGGGACGTGGGCAACTATCTGGGGCCCTTAGAAAGTCAGTTCGCCACCGCCATCACCCCCGCCGATTGGGCCATGATCGGGCGGATTTATTGGGATCGTCGTCAATACGCCAAGGCCGGTGATGCCTACGCCAAAGCCACGCCCAGCCCGCTCCATGCCTATCGGGCCGGGCGGGGGGCCCAACTAGGGGGCAAACGGCCCGAGGCGATCGCCCGCTATCGTCGCCTGATTCAGCAATTTCCCCAGGCTCCGGAAGCGGCCTTTGGCATGACCCGTTTGGCCCGGTTAGTGCCGCCGGCCGAAGGTTTGGCCCTGCTCGATCGCGCCCTGGCCAACCCCACCCATGCCCCTCGGGCCCTGCTGGAGCGAGTGCGGATCCTGAAAAATCAGCAACAGCCCACCACGGCCGATCGCGATCGACTCTTCAAAACCTTCAGCAACAGCGACGCGGCCGGCGATTTGCGCTGGCAACTGGCCGAGGAAGCCGCCACCACCAGCCCCCAAGCGGCCCGCCAATGGGCGATCGCCCTGGTGCAACAAAACCCTGAGCATGAAGATGCCCCCCGGGCCAGCTTTTGGGCTGGGCAATGGGCCGCCCAGTTGGGAGACCAAGCTGCCGCCCAAGCGGCCTACCGCCACACCCTGCAACAGTATCCCGAGTCCTACTACGCCTGGCGATCGGCGGTGAAGTTGGGGTTACCGGTCGGAGATTTCACCACCATTCGATCGGGGCAACCCACCCTGCAACCGCCGCCCCCCCGCGCCCCCTTACCCGCCGGATCGCCCACCCTGCAAGCGCTCTATCAACTGGAGCAAGACCGCGCTGCCTTTGACTATTGGCAAACGGAATTCCAAAACCGCAACCAGCCCACCTTTGCAGAGCAATATACGGACGGCACGTTGCGACTGGGCAATGGCGATTATTTAGCCGGTCTTTTTGCCCTGGCCAATTTGCGGTGGCGAGAGGAACCGGGCGATCGGGAACAGTTTGCGGCCGCCCGTCGAGACTTGAACTATTGGCGGCGGCTCTATCCCCGTCCCTATTGGGATGCGATCACCGCCGGGGCCCGGGCCCAAAACCTGAATTCGGCCCTCGTGTTGGGGCTAATTCGCCAAGAGTCCCACTTTGAGCGCGACATCCGCTCGATCGCCAATGCCGTGGGCTTAATGCAGGTGTTGCCTTCCACGGGCGAATGGGTAGCCAACAAAATCGGCTTCAAGGATTACACCCTGGAAAATCCCCCGGACAACATCAAACTCGGCACTTGGTTTTTGGACTATACCCACCGGGAATATAACAACAACAGTCTGCTAGCTGTGGCCGCTTACAACGCCGGGCCGGGCAATGTGAACCGCTGGGTGAAGCAATTTGGCACGGCGGATCTCGATCGATTTGTGGAGCAAATTCCCTTTTCAGAAACGCGCGGCTATGTGGAAAACGTGTTGGGCAATTATTGGAATTATCTCCGGCTCTACAACCCGGAAACTCAAGCAATTTTGCAACCATTTCAAGCTGATTCCAAACCCAAAAACAGCCCCTAGAGGATGCTTAAAAAGTCAAATCAAGCCAAATCAAACCAAATGTCGATCTAATTCTCACTCTATTAATCAAAAAAAAGGGCTTCAGGCTATTAATCAAATCACCCAAAATCTTGACATTGCCACCATGAAATCACGTGGAACAAGGGGCTTGATCCCCTTGTTGGCGAGGTAAACGATGTAAATAATGGATAATTTCCAGAAAAATATTGCAATCCTTAGCCGATTTTTAGACAGATATTGAGAACAAAAATGTAAATTTATTTAGAATTTGAATATGGTTGAATGATTGAGCAAAAATTGGCGGTACAGTTCACCAAAATTCTCCCACCGCCCCCGGTTTTCCATGCCCAAACTTTCCTCCTTCGCTGTTTTATGGGGACTGTTGCTTGGTTCTGGCCTGGTTGTTTCCAGCGTTGCCGCCCAAGAAGCTCCCGTAAACCCGCGATCGCGCCGTGATGCCGAAGCCCAAGTGAGCCAATGGCTGGAGCAACACCGCGCCAGTCCCCCTGCGATCCGGGCCTTTGTGCAGCGAATGCCGAAAGGGGGCGACATTCATACACACCTGAGCGGGGCCGTTTATGCGGAGCGTTATTTGGAGTGGGCCGCCGCCGATGGCTACTGCATTGATCCCCAGGCCCTAACCCTGATTCCACCGAGTGCCTGTGGCCAAAACAGCCGCTATTTTCCCGCCTCGCAGTTGCCCAATCGTCCTGACACCTACGATGCCCTGATTAATCTGTGGTCAACGCGCAATCTGCCTTTTGCCAATCGATCGGGACATGATCAATTTTTCCAGGCATTTGGCGGCTTTTCGGAGATTTCTTCTGCTCCGTCGCGCCAGGATGACATGGTGGCGGAGGTGGCCAATCGCGCCGCTGATCAGCATATTTTCTATTTAGAACTGTTGATGACCGTTCAAGGCGCTGAAGTGCGTCAACTGGGGCGGGCGGTGGGCTGGAGTGGCGACTTTGCCCAAATGCGGCGCGCGCTGCTCGATCGCGGCTTAATGGATCTGGTGGCCCGAGGGAGCCAGGAGGTGGCGAATCTTGAACGCCAGGTCGCCAGCACTTTACGCTGCGATACGCCCATGGCTCAACCGGGCTGTGAAGTGACGGTGCGCTATTTGCAACAAACCACACGCACCAAAGCGCCCGAAGAAGTTTTTGCCCAATTTGTTTATGCCTTTGAGTTGGCTAAAGCAAACTCTCGCGTTGTGGGGATCAACTTAGTTGCGCCCGAAGATAATCCGGTGGCCCTGCGCGACTACCAGCAACAAATGCAGATGTTGCAATTTCTAAAAACGCAGTTTCCGGAAGTCAAAATTTCTCTTCACGCGGGGGAATTAACCCTGGGCTTAGTGCCACCGAATGATCTGCGTTTTCATATTCGGCAAGCGGTGGAAGTGGCTCAGGCCAGTCGCATTGGCCATGGGGTGAGCATTCTCTATGAAAACAACCCCTTTCAACTGATGGCAGAAATGCGCAAACGGGGGGTGTTAGTCGAAATTTGCCTCACCAGTAATGAGGTGATTTTGAATGTGGCTGGCAACCAACATCCCTTCCGCGAATATCTGGCGGCCGGTGTGCCCATGACGTTGGCTTCCGATGATGAGGGCATTGCTCGCATTGATTTGAGCAACGAGTATGGATTGGCGATTTTGCGCTATCAGTTGAGCTATGCCGATCTCAAACGGTTGGCGCGCAATAGTTTGGAATATAGTTTCCTCTCGGGAGCCAGTCTTTGGAATTCGTCAAATTTTGACGCAGTGACTGCCGCCTGTGCCCAAGATTCGCCCAACGCTGCTTCCATTTCGGCGGGTTGTCGGGGCTTTTTGGCCCAAAGCGATCGCGCCCGGGTGCAGTGGAAACTTGAATCGGAGTTTGCCCAATTTGAAGCCTTGCCCTCGTTTCGCACTGGCCCCTAGTGCAGGAAATTCCCGATTTTCCTACGCCCGATTTGCCTACGGTTGAAAGAGCTGGGCTAGGTCGATCGCGCAGTCCGGGAAAGCCAGCGGGGCGATCGGGCGATCGCTCACCGTTTCTTCTTGGCTATAGCGGCCCGCTTCCGGTTGCCGAAACACCACCACCCGCCGATTCACCAAATCCACCACCCAATATTCCGGAATTCCCACCCGCGCGTAGAGATCCCGCTTGTGGGTCAGGTCTGTGGTCAGGGTCGATCGGGCAATTTCAATCACCCAAAACAGATCCGCTGGCCCCGGGTGGCGATCGCGAAAGGCCGATCGAGGCAACCGAACAATTGCCAAGTCCGGCTCCGGCTCCGAGTCATCCAGCGTAATCGGGTGTGCCTCACTAATCCAAGCCTGATCGCGCAACAACAACCGCAACCGATCGCCCAAACTGCTGCACTGGTAGCGGTGTTCTGGCCCTTCCGGTGACATTTCAATAATTTGCCCGTTCAACAGTTCCACACGGCGATCGACCAACAGGCCCGCCGCGATCATTTGGTGATATTCCGCCACAGTCCATTGCGCCAGGGTCAACATAATTGCGTTGTCGCGTCGTCACGCGGCAGACTCTACGGTTGAAAGAGCTGGGCTAGGTCGATCGCGCAGTCCGGGAAGGCCAGCGGGGCGATCGGGCGATCGCTCACCGTTTCCTCTTGGCTGTAGCGGCCCGCTTCCGGTTGCCGAAACACCACCACCCGCCGATTCACCAAATCCACCACCCAATATTCCGGAATTCCCACCCGCGCGTAGAGATCCCGCTTGTGGGTTAGGTCGGTTTTCAGGGTCGATCGGGCAATTTCAATCACCCAAAACAGATCCGCCGCGCCGGGATGTCGTTGGACAAATTGGGATCGATCGCCCCGCACCACTGCAATATCCGGCTCCGGTTCCGAATGGTCTAGGGTAATCGGTCGCGCTTCCCGCACATAGGCTCGCCCCCGCAGGCGATCGCGCAGCCACTCCGCCAGGGTTTCGCCGCGATAGGTATGCTCCGGCCCTTCCGGTGACATTTCAATAATTTGCCCGTTCAACAGTTCCACACGGCGATCGACCAATAGGCCCGCCGCGATCATTTGGTGATATTCCGCCACAGTCCATTGGGCCAGGGTCAACATAGGCGACCAGTTTTGATCGGGGAATTTCCCCCAGTCTATCAACAGGCTTGATGGCCTAGGGCGCGGTGTTTTGGGTCTCGACTAGGGCGGCAAATTCCGCGAGAGACTGCCGCAATCGATCGCCTGCCACTTCACTCAAATCATTGTGGCCAGCACCAGCGATCCAGAGCGATCGCTTCATTCCGGGGGCGGCGGCGTAGAGTTGCTGCCCGTGGGACCAATCAATCGTTCGATCCTGTTGACCATGAATGACTAAAACGGGCGATCGCACCTGGGGCAACTTACTGTGATTGGTGAACTTATCAAAGGGGAAAATCGCAATCGGCAATACCACCCGAAAAGCAGAGGTGAAAGTGCTTTCCAAAATTAAGCCTCCCACCGGATGCCGTCGCGCCAACTCCGTGGCCGATCCGCCCCCGAGCGATTGCCCATAAACCAGAAGATTGCGCGGCGCAATTTTCAAAGTTTGGGTGAGATATTGATAGGCCGCTTCCGCATCTTCATAGGCATTGGCCTCGCTGGGGCTGCCGTCACTGGTTCCATAACCACGATAATCGTAGGCAAACACCGGATAGCCCCAGTTATGTAACTGAAACAGCCAGGGCCGAATTTGCCCCAAGTCACTGGCATTACCGTGAATATAAAGAATGGTCGATCGGGCGTTTTTCTGTGGCAAATAAAGGGCTGAAATTTTTTCCCGAGGATTGACCGGAATTTTCAAAATTTCAGGACTGTCAACATAGCTCGGCGGCGGTGGCAAAAAGATCATGCTATCCGCCCGAAAGAAGACATACAGCGTAATTGCCACATAGACAAAAACAATCGATCGAATCAATCGCTGCCAACTCAGTTCACCAATTAACAGCGATCGCAACTGGGAAGACCACATTACCAGTGACCCATTTTGATTTTTATCAGCTAGTTTGACCGATGGTCGCCGCCCGCGGCCCGCCAACCGGCCACCCGCACCACAGGCAGCCAAGGGGCCGGTTTCGATCGGCTTGCGACTTTAGCAACATCAAGGTTGTAAAATATCGCCTCAAGACTGGCCTTACAGTCGAGAGAGTCGAACCACTAGGTGAATTGCCCATGACCGCCACAACCCCCGCACCCACGACCACGCCTGCATTTTGCGACGGCATTCAATACTTCGGTGCGCCTTGGCCCGAATTTGACACCCTGGGTGCTGCGCCAGCCGTGGATGCGACCACAGGGGCGATCGCCAGTCCGAGCGATCGAGCGGCGGCCTTCCAAACTCTCCTGGCGGCCGATGCCCTGCGCTACCTGACCGTGCAAATGACCGCCAGCAAGGAATCGGGCCACCCCGGCGGCTATGCCAGTTCCGCCGATGTGATGGCGGCGCTGATCATGCTGGGCTACAAGAACTTCACCACGGAAGTGGGCCACCACGCGCCCGGTTTTTATTCCCAGGTGTTCTTGGATCGATCGCTCGAAGCCATGGGCATTACGACGGTACAGCAACTGCGCGATCGGTTCCGGGAAACCCACGGTCTGCTGGGTCACCTGTCGGGACAAATTCCCGGCTTGCTCGCCCCCGCCGGCCCCCTCGGCCAGGGTCAGCACTTCGCCATGGCCGGCGCGAAGCTGTTCCCCGGCACGCTGTTCCCCGTGACGATCGGGGATGGCGGCCTGGGCGAACCCTACATCATGAGCAGCTTTGGCCACTTCAACACCGCCTATCCGCAAGCCACCAACTTCCTGCCGATTCTGATTTGGAACGGCTACAGCCAAGAGCACCACAGCATGGTCTCCACCAAGTCCAACGCCGCCATGGAAGCCTACTGGCGCGGCAATGGCTTTGAAGAAGTGGTGCTGCTGGATGCCAAAGACTTCGACGATGCCAACCAGCCGGGCGATTACGTCGATAGCACCCAGTTCTCCTTTGCCCAGCGGTTGGTGTTTGCCCAGGCGGTGCTGGAAGCCACGGACAAGGCGGCAAAATTGGCCTTGGGCGGCAAACTGACGGTGCTGATCATCAAGCAACTGAAGGGGGCGGGTGTTCACAAGCGCGGGGCCCAATCTCACAACCTCTATCCCGGCGACAACCTGGAACGGGACTACATTGTGGCGGCCCTGAAGGAACGGGCCCTGTCGCCGGAAGCCTGGCAACTGGTGCGGACGAATTTTGAGCGATCGGGCGGTGGCCCCGGCTCCCAAGTGGCCGTCACCGAAAGCGTTCGGCCCTTGGCAGATTTGGGCAAGCTGAACCTGGTGGAATTCCCGGCCGGCGAAAAGAAAGTTTCGACTACGGCCATGGGCGATCTGGTGGTGCAAGTGGGCAAGGCCGACCCGGATTTCATCGTCACCAATGCCGACGGTAACGCCGCCTCGGGGATCAACAACATCAACGTGGGTCTGAAAATCGTTCACCCGACCACTGACCCCACCTATTTCCAACAGCCCGATGGTCAGGTCTACGAACCCCTGAACGAGGATGCCTGCGCCGGGTTGGCGGTGGGTCAAGCGCTGTTTGGGGCGCGATCGCTCTGGTGTTCCTACGAGTCCTTCGCGATCAACGGGCTGCCGATTTGGCAAACCGTCACCCAAGCCATGGCCGAACTGCGCCGCCCCACCCCCGCCACGGTCTGCCTGTTCACGGCGGGCGCGCTGGAGCAAGGGCGCAACGGTTGGACGCACCAACGCCCGGAAATCGAAAACTACTTCGCGGCGATGATGCGCAACGGCAACATCTTCCCGCTGTTCCCCTGCGATGCCAACAGCACCCAGGCTTGCTATGAGTGGGCGCTGGCTCAGGTGAACAAGGGGATCACGATTACGGTCAGCAAGTCGCCGCTGCCGATCGTCTCGACCTTTGAGCAAACGCGCCAAGCCTTGCAGGATGGCGGTTTTGTGTTGCAAGAAACGCCCGGTGAGAAAACCGTGGTCTTGGCGGTGATTGGTGACATGACGCTGACCCCGGCGATCGCGGCGGCGGAACAGTTGGCGGCCCAGGGCATCGGTTCGCGGATTGTGGCGGTGATCAGCCCCCGTCGCCTGTACCGATCGACCGATGTGGCGGTGGAGATGTGCTCGGAGCCGGATGCTCACTTTGTGGATGATGCGACGTTCGATCGGCTCTTTGGCGGTGATGCGTTGTTGGGCGTGACCGGCGGCACGAGTGCGATGCTGGAGCCGATCGTCTTGCGTAGCACGGCTCCGCGCGATGTGTTTGCTTGGAAGCGCGGCGAAACGACGGCCACCGCTGGTCAACTGATGGGTCTCAATGGTCTGACGGCGGAGAACCTGGTGAAACGGGCGATCGCGCTGTTGGGCTAGGTTTCTAATTTCAGGGGGCGGGCGATCGTCTGCCCCAGAAAGTTGCCCCAATTTTTTTGACAGCTTAGCTATGCTTCTATCCAGTAAAGTGATGAATCTGAGCTATGTACGTGGCTGATGGCCCGTGAGACTGGACAATCTTTACATCAAAAATCCACCGCCACTTTTAAGATTTAATAAAAAACCTGGGTTATGGAAGCCGTGAGAGGGAGTTACATCATTCTCCATATCAGACTCGGTGCGATCAAGAATTTCCTTGAACACACTGACGCTGAAGCTGGAGTGGAGATTCAGAGTGTTTTTGAAAAGTATCATGCTGGCGAATATGAAGACATAGATGACTTCGATAATGCTTTATTTTACCCAATGGAACGTCAAGAGATGGCGGCTCGTACTGTTTTTTACGAACTCAACGCTCTAAGCGAGAGTGAGCTTCAAAGATCTGCTCATGTCCCATGGCTGGAGTCAGAAAAACATAGCGGGCCCAAAGCATTGGACTGGCACAATATGACCTTGAACTCTATTCGGTCATTAAAAAGAGTGAATGACCTCCCTTTCAAGGATATTCTCAAGCTTATTGAAAACAAATATAAGATTAGAGTAAAAGACTTGGAGGAAGCAGATACTTTCTTTCAAGTGCGCGAGATGGTAAACTCGTTCAAACATAGAGAAGGCTATATTGATTTTAGAAAGCAAGAACTAAAAGATATTGACTTTGTAGCTTGTTACAAAGCTGATATAGAACAAGCGTATCAAGCCATTGACAAGACATATACGTTTATCACAGCCTTGTGGAAGGCAACTAATCGCGAACCATCGCCAACCTCAGGCAAAGTTGATATCTAAGAGGATGTTTAAAAAGTCAGGATTGATACTCTGCTTGCCCCAGCGATCCTTGAAAAAAATAAGCTTAAGCCCCTTGCTTCCATGATTTTGGTACTTTATCAGTGCCTCAAAACACTTTTCAGACATCCTCTTGGCGAGATTGCTATAGATGTCTATCACTGCCCGTTTTTGTCGTTATCTTGCTATGAATGATGCAGAACGCTTGATCGCCTCTTTAGCAGTGATGCATTGTTGGGCGCGAGACGTTATAGGTTTTATCTATAAAAAGCGTCAAGCCTCTTTCCTTAGCTCTTCTAAAACTTCCTTAGCGAATGAAGGCTGACTCCCATACCAATTCAATTCCTCATTAATCTTTTCGACAGACTGCTCAAGGCTTTCTATACTAGAGACAATATTACTGGCTTCCATACTATTGTTTGACTCTAAGCTACTAATTGCACTTAGGATTTGCTTGGCAAGCGAGTGCTTATCACTCCACCAGTTTAATTCCTCATTGACTTGAGATAATTGCCTTTTTAATCCATCAACTGCAACATCAACACTGCTCAGATGTGAATCTAGTGTTTGTTCTAATGATTCAATTCGATCAATTAAAGTATCTTGCTTATCTAGAAGTTGCTCCAAAAGGTACTCAACTCTTGATAGTTCCATGATCGAAATCCGATGCAACGTCTATGTGAATTTTATATTAAAGGTATACTCTGATGCAAAAAAGTTAAGATTTTCTTAGCTTTGCAAGAAAAAATCCATTGCTGACAAGTCAATTCAATGGATGGATATAAAGCGCGATTGAGGATACACCAAGCACTCTGAAGGGTCATCAGACTAATAGTCTTGTCACACCTTATCAGGCTCCTTCAAGATAGAATGGCGGATGATTTTGGCGGGGACACCGCCCACGACGGAACCATCGGCCACATCCTTGGTCACGACCGCACCGGATGAGATCGCCATGCTGGAGCTGATCGTCCTGTGCAGCACGGCCCCACACGATGTGTTCGCCTGGAAGCGCGGCGAAACGACAGCCACCGCTGGTCAACTGATGAGCCTCAACGGTCTGACGGCGGAGAAACTGGTGAAACGGGCGATCATTGCAGCCGAATGAATCGTTAGCCGTCTTAAACTTCAGCCTCGCCCCCCTGTCGCCCTCAAAAAAATGCTTGAATTAAGCGATAAGCTCAAACCATCCTGATAAGCCACTGTAAGATCATTTGTCCTTGTATGACGATGGCAAACCTACCCCACTTCATTCAATATCAAGGCAGCAAAAGGAAGCTAGCAAAACACATCCTCCAGTTCTTTCCAAAAAAACTCAATAGGCTAGTAGAGCCTTTTGCTGGAACTGCTGCAATTAGTGTTGCTACGTCCGCAAGTCAGATCACCCAGAGTTTTTGGTTAAATGATCTGAACCACCCGCTCATCAAGCTTCTAGAACTAGCTGTAGAAAAACCAGACGAAATAGCCGATTTTTACTTAGAGCTATGGAATCAACAACATCCCAATTCTGTAGACCATTATTTTGAAGTCAGATCAAAATTCAATGAGACCAACGATCCAAAACTACTTCTTTATCTACTAGCAAGATGCGTTAAAGGTTCGGTTCGCTACAACTCCGAAGGACTGTTTAACCAAAGTCCGGACAAAAGACGAAAAGGAACGCGACCAGAAACAATGAGAAAAAACATAGTTGGTGTTTCTAGTTTGCTCAGAAGCAAATGTAAGTTTACCAATTTGGATTACCGAGAAGTATTAGAACAAATCCAGGAAGATGATTTTATCTACATGGATCCTCCATATCAAGGTGTCTGCGGAAATAGAGATTCAAGATATTTGTCTGGGATAGACTTCGATGATTTTGTGTTAGCGCTTGAACAGTTAAATCGCAAAGGATCTGCATTTATCATCAGTTATGACGGTAAATTGGGTGATAAGGCATTTGGCAAAGTTCTTCCTAAGTGCTTAAACCTTGAAAAAATCGAAATCGAAGTTGGCAGATCTTCGCAGTCCACCTTACTAGGCAAAGCAGAAAATACAATCGAATCGTTGTACTTGTCGCCAAGTTTATCCAAAAACTTAATGAATACTAAAATTTATCATTTTAGCTATATTGACCAGCAACCAAAGCAGCTAACCCTCTTGGAAACGCATGGAGAATTCGCAGCCGCTACCCGGTGACTTCCTGGAACTTTGCCGTTCTGTAACAGCAAAGAGACCGAAAGCAGTCATTGATCACATCTTGCAACACGGATTTATTACAACTGAGGAATTAAAAGAAACTTACGGTTATAACCATCCTCCAAGAGCCGCTAGAGATGTCAGAGAAAACGGTATCCCATTAGAAACTTTTCGTGTTACTGGAAGCGATGGCAGAAAAATAGCTGCATATCGATTTGGAGATATTAGCAAGGCAAGATTCACTCGCCTTTCTGGCAGAACAGGTTTATCCAAGCAAATTAAAGAGGCACTGATTAGCAGATATGGATGCAGGTGTTTTATTTATCTTGAAGAGGTCAATGAACGCGAATTACAAATTGATCACCGTGTTCCTTTTGAAGTTGCTGGTGAGCCGGATCTAGCCCCAGAAAATTTCATGTTGCTTTGTGGCTCAGCTAACCGGGCTAAGTCGTGGTCATGCGAACATTGCGAAAACTGGAACAGCATTAAGGATAAATCTATTTGTCTATCCTGCTACTGGGCTTATCCAGAAAGCTATGAGCATATTGCAATGCGACAGATTAGAAGAATAGATCTGCTTTGGGAAGGAGATGACATTGAGATTTATGAAAGACTCAAGCAAAGGGCTGTCAGCGTAGAAAAGGAACTACCTGAGTTGGTCAAAGAGATTATTGAGCGTGAGTTTGAGCGCAGTGGCGACGGCTAACACTGCTTTCGTTCAGACGTAATAGAGGCTATCGATGAGTGCTCAAGTTGATCTGCCGTCGCACAGCTTCACCGTTATTTTGCTGTGGATGATGTGCACAAGGTTCGATCGCTCCTTCGGTGGTGATGCGTTGTTGGGCGTGACCGGCGGCACGAGTGCGATGCTGGAGCCGCTCATCTGATGAGCCTCAACGGTCTGACGGCGGAGAAGCTGGTGAAACGGGCGATCGCGCTGTTGGGTTAGGGCTGTGATGATCCCAGGGCGATCGTTGCGGTAGAAGTTCTATAAGTGGGGGTATTATCTCGTAACTGCGGAACAATAGCCTTCATACTGAAATTACACTGCAACTGCTTGACAACGCTCTGCTGAAAGAGTCATCCCGCAACTGCGGTCTAATAAATAATTAGGTGTCATTCGTACGTCTCTATGAATTCCAAGCACCAACAGTTGGTTGAGGTTCTCCGAGAGGTGCGCCAGTTCCTTTCGCGGCCCGACAATAACTTTGATTGGTCTTCATGGAAGGATGCACCGGCAGCACTTCGAGAGATTGACAGCATTGTTACTCGCATTGAGTCTGGTGACATACCCAAGCGTTCCGACATTGAGCTTTTGTTTCTTCCCACCGGCCCAATCCAGGAGGTCAGTGTGAGCAGTGGTTGGGGGCAGGAGTTCTGCGAGTTTGCCAGCCGTTTCGACACCGCGATTGCGAAAGCCTACGGTGAAGACGTTTTCGCGTAGTTAGGGCGATTCTTGCCGGAGAGTTGGAGGCTGAAGTGAGGAAGTTACAAACCATGACACCTAGTTTGCAATCGTTACGCCCCATGCGCCGGGTCGCTGAGCCTGGGTCGTTATCTTGCTATGGATGATGCGACGTTCGATCGCCCCTCAGTGATGCGTTGTCGGGCGTGACCGGTGGCACAAGTGCGATGCTGGAGCCGATCGTCTGATGAGCCTCAATGGTTTGATGGCTGAGAACCTGGCGAAACGGGCGATCGCGCTGTTGGGTTAGGGCTGTGGTGTTGCTGGGGCGATCGGTAAGGTTATAGACGTGTCTGGCAGACCCCTTGTCAGTCGTCAAGGTTAATAGCTCGAAGATGGAAGGTTGTTAGCATATCTGTAGCACTGGGAATGAGGCAGAAAATTGGATTACACCGTTAGTGACCGACAGCAGTATGAACCAATTCTGAGAGATTTTGTTGGGAAAACTTGCTCCCACTCGATCGCTTGTAATTCAATCAAAATCAGGTTTGAAGAAAGAGGCCAGTTAAAGAGGCAAGGTTACATTTGGATTGACCCACCTTGGTCGTTCATGCAGCATAGAGAACTGATTACAGATGCCTCTTTCTGCCCACATTATGAAGATATTGATTACAATCCAAGATTCAAAAAATGGTGCAATCTATTTCATCCGTTAAATCAAAGCGTATTCACAGGATATGAATTTTTGGAAGATAGCAGTCTCAACTTGTTTTTTCATGATTCTTACCAGATTCATATTCCAAAGTATGAGGACTATCCAGATGATGAGGATTTAGAACTGTGGTACGTACAGTGGTACGCAAATCCGTTTCAAGAAGAGGAAACTAGTTGATAAGTACCAGCAGTGGAACAAACCTGTTAGAGCAAACTGAAAAAGTTGATCCGGTATCACAGCAGAGAAAAAACCGATAGAATGGGCGATCGCGATTGAGCAACAAAACCAAAATTTTGATTCATGAATTCCGATTTTCACGCGAATTTTCGGTGCAATGTCGAATGATTTTGGCGGGGACACCGCCCACGATGTAACCATCGGGCACATCTTTGGTGACCACTGCACCGGAAGCAACCACCACGTTGTCACCGATCGCTACGCCGGGGTTGATAATCGCACCGCCACCAATCCAAGCGTTATTGCCGATCGAGATCGGCTTGCCAAATTCCTGACCCGATCGCCGCAAATCTGGGTCGATCGGGTGAGTTGCCGTCAAAATGCTGACCCGAGGGCCAATTAGGCAATAATCGCCAATTCGTACTTCACAAACATCCAGAATGATGAGATCAAAATTGGCGTAGAAATGATTGCCCAAATGGATGTTATAGCCGTAGTCACATTTAAAATTCGGTTCAATATAAATTTCCGGTGGCGCTGTGCCTAAAAGATCGCGCAAAATGCTGAACCTTAGGTTGGGTTCTTCCTCGGTGGTGGCATTATAGCGACGGCAAAGTTGGCGGGCCCGGGCCCGTTCTTGGATGAGTTGGGAATCGGAGGCTAGGTATAGTTGCCCTGCGATCATTTTGCTTTTTTCGCTATGTTCTTCGGCAAAATTAGCCATTATCAGCCTCCCAGAATCGACCTTCATCAAAATCAAAATCCCAGGAGCGATTCACGAGTCATTGATCATCTCCTGGGGTTCTATGAAATCTGTGCAGTGGTGGAATTAATCAAAACAAGCCGATCGGCTCGCTCTGAAATGTCTTTTGATTCGATCGAGCTTTGCCCATTTCAGTGTTGAATCGATCGAGACACCTGGGCTTAATCGGTGTACGTATAGGTTTCCCCACCGCAAATTGTGCCTGAACTGACCGAATCTGAGCCATCAGCAAAGCGAGCCATGAAGTCATAGGTACAATCTTCACGGCCATCATCAATAGTGATGTCAACGGACTCGCCAGGGTTCAATACATCAACCCCCAAAATGTCCTCTTCCCAAGAACTGGTGCTGGGGGGCGAAGCATAGAAATGCGTCATGGTTGAGCTAGTGCCATTCACCAACGTGAAAGTTACTGACTCTGTGTCCGCTTTGGCCATGGCTGCCGACAGGGCCACCATCGGCACTGCAATAGTGGCCGCCAAGGCCGATTTCAAGGTCGATCGCATTGTCCATTGAGTCATATAAAATCTCTCAAGTTCTCAGAGGTGACGTGGAGAAATGGTCAAAAACCGAGGTTAAAAAATATTGGCTAGAAAACATTTCTCAGCCAACGATTTTAGTCTTGAATCGCAGCCAGCAGCAATTCCTCGATCGGGCGATCGCCAAAGGTACTGGCAGGAAACGTATCAACCACATCGAATTTGGCTCCCAGCCCCATTAATTCATCATCCAAAAACTTTAAGAAGTTGGTTGCGCTCGGATCGTTCCCCACTTGCACAAAGCTAATGCCTAATTGTTCATCAACGGACATCTTTTTGGTGGCCGCGACGATCGCTTGGGCCGCGGCGGCTTTGTCATCGGGCTGACCATCGGTAATCACCAGCAGGGTTAAGGGGACTTCCGCCTTGCCATTTCTTCAGCAAAACTGTATTCAAAAGCCCTGCCAAATTGGTGGAGCCAAAGGGTTCATTTTGGCTAAAAATTTCGGCCACCGTCGCCGCCGTTGCATTCCCAAATTCACGAATTTTGCTGGCAAAGGTGTAGACCTCAATTCCATCTGGATCTAGTTTTTCCACCGCTTGGGCCAGCCCAAAAGCCGCTTCAGCAACGGCGGCCCAGCGGGTTTGCCCATTGGGAAGGGTCATGCCCATGGAGCTGGAAGCGTCAATCGCCAAAATGTAATCACGCTTGAGGCTAATCATGTCTCAATTTGATAGAAAAAAGGTGGTTAAACGATCAGAGCGTCTAGAGAATTGATGCAACTAATGCCCATGGTTTTCAGGAAATTGGTCGCTGAATCATGACCCATTCGCTGATCGTTTTCACTGATCGTTGATGCTTGAACATTGCGCCCATTGATTTCTCTTAATCTTGGATGGCGGCAAGCAGAATTTCTTCAATTGATCGATTGCCAAATTCACTAGCGGAAAAGGTATCGACCACATCGAATTTAGCGCCCAATCCCATTAACTCGTCATCCAGGAATTTCAAGAAATTGGTCGCACCCGGATCATCACCAATTTGGACAAAGGTAATCGCTAGTTGCTCGTCCGATTGCATTTTTTTGGTGGCAGCCACCAGGGATTGGGCGGCGGCGGCTTTGTCGTCTGGTTGCCCGTCCGTGACGATAATCAAGGTGGTGGGCACTTCGGGAACCCACTTTTGCAGCAACACCAAGTTCAACAGTCCAGCCAGGTTGGTTGACCCAAATGGGCGATTTTGGCTAAACAAATTGGCAACGGTTTGAGCGTTGGCGTTGCCGTATTCCTTGACCCCAGAGGCAAAGGTATAAACCTGGATGCCATCGGGATCAAATTGCTCGATCGCCTGGGCCAGTCCAAAGGCTGCTTCGGCAACGGCGGCCCAACGGGTTTGACCGTTCGGCATCTGAATGCCCATGGAGCTGGAAGCGTCCACGGCCAAAATATAGTCTCGGGTTAGGTCAGTCATGGTTTCACACAGGCAATTACTTTCCAATATCCTAGATACCGCTAATTCACCCTCATTGATCCCAATTTGCCCTATTGAATTAATGCTGCTTGAATTTTTTGGATCAATCTTTTGGATCAACCTCTTGAATCGATCTTTTGGATCAACCTCTTGAATCGATCTTTTGGATCAACCTCAGATTGCATCCTAATTGCATCTTAGGTATCAATGCTGGCTAACGGCGAAATCGGGCGAGATTTAGCAAGATTTGGATTAACCCAATCTCTGTTGGCTCAATGCTAGCTAGATATCTGTGCCAGGTTGATTGTTAGGTAGCGGATTGTTGGGCAATGAATCGCTAGGGGCTTGATTGTTGGGGGTGGATGGTGAATTGGCGGGGCGATCGGGCGCGGCGGGGCTGGCGGCGGGGCTGGGTGACTCCAGCGGTGTGACCCATTGGAAGTCGATCGCGATTTTTTGGTCACCCACCTTCACTTGGGTCACTTCAATTTCTCGGGTTCCGGCGGCCAGGCGCTGAAAACTATCCGCCAAAAGCTGATTCACGGTGATGATTCGAGGGTCAGCCAAGGTGATACAGGGGGAATCCACACGGGCAATTTTGGCCTCAAGCAGTTGCCGGGAGCTGGCTTGCAACACAAAATCGAGGCTCCCCGGTTCTAGGCGCTTGTCGGGACAAACGAATTTGCCAAAGGCGCGCACCTGTCCCTCTTGAATTTCAAAGCGATCGATGGTTTCCACAAAGGAAGCGGGATCGCCTTTGAAGCTGATGGGGCTTTGGTTCAGCAGGGTTTCGGAAATTTCGTAGCCGCTGTTCACCACCAAGTTGCCGTTTTGGATGTCGGCTTTAAAGCTGAATCCACAGCCCACCAAGGGCAACAGCAGGGCGATCGCCCCGAGGGTGGGAACGCCGGGCCGTGGCTGGAAACGGACTTGCGATAATCGAGATTGCCTAGCCGATCGATTCACGGCGATCGCCCCTCCCTCTGGGCTGGTTGCGGTGCGGAATGCTGAAGAATGGCTGTTGATCAGCCTGTTCGGTTCCCAACCTAGCGCGATCGCCCTAGGCAGCATCCACACCGGGAACCCGTACCGCATTCATCGGAAATCCGCTGGGGGGTTGATTTTGCCCTGAACAAACTGCCCGATCGCTTCCCTAGGGTTGGGGCGACAGATAGGGCGAGGCGATCGGGGCTTGGCGTTTTTGCCAAACCAAGGCTTGATAGAGCGCCACGGCCACATCCGCGCGGGTTGCTGGCCGCTGGGCATCCAGGCGATCGCGCAAGGGATAGTAAGTGACAAGGTTGCTTTGGCTGGCGGCGGCCACCTTGGGCTGGGCCCAGCGGGCCAGGGCCAAGCCGTCGCTGTAACGCTCCAGTTGTCGTTGGCGATCGGGCGGTTCCGGCAGCGGCAAATTCAGCCCAGAGGCGAGGGTGATATAGAGTTCAAGGCGAGAAATGGGTTGGTCGGGGGCGAATTGTCCATTGGGATAGCCGCGCATCAGCCCTAACACAACGGTTCGATCGACAGCGGATTTTGCCCAATGGTCGGCAGCCAAATCCGGGAAGGGTAGGGGCGATCGCACCGTGGGCCCCGCCCAGGCATCTCGCAAAATGGCCGCCAATTCGGCCCGGGTCACCGGTTGATCGGGCTTGAAGGAACCATCCTCAAACCCAGCAATAATTTTGTCTTTCCGCAGTTTTTCAATGAAGGGATAGGCCCAATGTTGCCCGTCCACATCCTTAAAGGGCGCGGCCACTGGCTCCGAGGCGGCTGGCGCAAGGGCTGGGGCAACAGACGGCGCAGGGGCGATCGGCTGGGCTGGGGCGGCGGGGATGGGCGCAGGAGCCGCAGGGGCCAGGGTTTGGCTAGCCACCGGGGGAGCCGTGGGGGAGGCGGCTGGGGCCTTGGCGGGCGCGTCGGGTTGGGGCTTCGGGGCGATCGCCCTCGTGGGTTCTTTGCCTGTGCCCTTAGGCGCTTCAGGGGCAACGGGGCGCGATCGCAGCAAGCCCTGCCAACCCGCTGGGATTGATTGACGACTGGCAAACCACCAGAACAATCCCCCAAAGATTAGCAGGGCTACTAAGACCGCAATCCATTCATCATTAGTCTCGCGGGCCGATCGCGATCGATCCTCGGGCAAGGGCCCATCCGGCAATTGAGACACGCACCACCTCCAAACTCAGGCCATGGCCGGGGTTTTCATCAACTCGCACCGGAGGCACGAGGTAACCCCGGGGCTTAACCGTTCCCGGCCCCTTGAGGTTCGGTGGCGGCTAAGTCTCCGGACAGCCTAGCAAATGGCCCGCTGGGAGGCAAAATTAGGGCGTGATCGCAGTCGCGCTTCTAGGAGTCCCGCAAGTCCAAGGACTGATGGCGACGCTGACGGCTCATTTCATAGAGCGCCATTCCCGCCGCCACCGAAGCATTCAGGCTGGGCGTGTGGCCGCTCATGGGAATCGACATCAACACATCGCAGGTTTTTTGCACCAACAGGCTCAGGCCATCGCCCTCTGCGCCAATCACCAGCACGATCGGGCCCGTGAGGTCTACCTTGTCGATCGGTTCGCTGCCCTCAGCGGCCAAGCCATGGATCCAGAAACCAGCAGCCTTCAGGGTTTCCAGGGCTTGAACCAAGTTGCCCACCCGCGCGATGTTCAGGTGTTCGATCGCGCCGGCCGCCACCTTCACCACCGTGGAAGTTACGCCCACGGCCCGCCGTTGGGGAATGATGATACCCTTTGCGCCCAAGGCTTCGGCACTGCGGGCGATCGCACCCAAATTGTGCGGATCCGTCACCCCATCCACTGCTACCAACACAGCGCGATCGGTGGCCGCCTTGGCCTTTTCAATCACATCCGCCAAGTCCAAGTAATCGTAGGCCGCCGCCTGGGCTGCCACACCTTGGTGATTGCCCCCATCCGTCAGCCGTGCCAGTTGGCTATAGGTGGCTTCATCGATGATTGTGCCGTTGGTCTTAGCCGTTTGCAGCAGCCCCATGAACCGGGAATCGTAGCGCAACTGGGGCACGATCCAGAGTTTGTGCAGGGTACGCTCGCTCTCTAGGGCTGCCAACACCGAATGACGGCCGTAGATGATGTCATTGTTGGTTTCGGCTTCGCCCGTGGTTGGGTTGCCATTTTGGGTATTGCCATCAAAGGCATGGGCAGCGCGATCGCGCCCGCCGAAGTCCCGGCCTTGGCCGTCCCGGTGTTGCTCGCGGAACCCATCCCGGCGGCCGCCAAACTTGCCCCCTTCGGGACGGCGACTGAAGGCCGGGCGATCGCCCCCGCGATCGAACCGAGGAGACCGATCCCCCCGTTCACCGCGATCACTGCGATCGATCCGTTCACCCCGATCGCCCCGGGGTGAGCCATAGTCACCATCCCGACGCTCATCCCGGTTCCGCTCCGGCCGGTCAGGACGATCGGGTCGATCGCCAAAGGGCCGACTGAACTTGCCTTGACCCTTGCCAAATTTCTTGCCCCGGAAGTCTGAACCCTCGCCACCGCGCGAGTCCCGGTTCTCTTCCCGGTTCCAATCGCCCCGAGGGCTAAAGGGTCGATCGCCCCCACGGTTCGGGCGATCGCCATCCCGGCCACGGCGCTCAAAGGACTGGCCGCCCTGACCGCCACCAAAAGGCTTGCGGCCAAAGGATTTGCCGCCAAAGTCCCGGGACTCGCCATCACGCTGGCCGGAGCCATAGCCCCGCGATCCTTGCGATCGATCCTGGGATCCCTGCGATCCCTGAGAGCCATAGCCCGATCGACCCTGGGAACCATAACCCGATCGACCTTGGGAGCCATAGCCCGATCGCTGGCCGCCGTAGTCCTTCTTTTCCTTGCCAAAGTCCCGGTCTTTGCCAAAATCCCGGCGCTCGCCCCCGTCATAGTTGCGGCGTTCCCGGTCTTCCCCGGAGAACCCGAAATCATCCGCGCGATCGCGCCGTCCCTCGTAACGCCCCTTCGAGCCTTCTCCCCCTTGGGAACCTTGATACCGTCCCTTGCCCTGAAACTGTCCGCCCTTAACCGGTTTCCCCGGACGCTCAAACTTGCTGGATTGACCGGCTTGGCCTGCTGAATTGCCGGTACGACCCTTACGATACGAAAAATCAGTCATGATGAAGAGTTGCGATCTAAAGTCGCATGAGAGGAAACAGACGGCGACAAATCCAACCGGGCCAACAACTCGGTCAGTCGGGACGGCTGGGTTAGGTAGAGATAACCCACCAAGGTTTCAAAGGCCGTGGCGGCCTGGTATATTCCACCCGCGAGCCGTTTTGGACGCTTATCAGTGGCATTGCGACCGCGCCGAACTATCTCACGTTCAGCCTCGGTCAGGTGGGGCAGCAGCGCCTCTAGATGGCGGGCTTGGGTTTCAGCGCGAACTTGGGCAACCACGCGATCGTGATAGGTGCGGGTGCGTGATTGCGGCAAGAGGTAATAGCAGCGGATGTAAAGTTCGTAAACGGAGTCGCCTAAATAGGCCAAGGCAGCCGGCGACAGACGTTGAATTTCGGCTGCGGGAATTGACGAACTGAGGGGGAGGGGCGATCGCAAGGCCGCGGCGGCTAGCCAGCCTGCTTCGACACTCGGAGAATCCGTCGCGATCGCCGGTTGTAACTCCACAGCCAATCTTAGCCTTGATTCGATTCAGAAACGCGCTTAATCGCCACTTCAACCGAATCCTGGAGCGATAGGAAGCTTTCGAGACGCACGAGTTTAACGGTCTGGGTGACGCGGGGATTCGTCACAATCTGGAAACTACCACCTGCACTCTGGGCCTTTTTCGCCAGTTGCACCAGAGCGCCTAGCCCAGAACTATCTACAAAATCGATATGCGCTAGATCCAGCACCACATGGGGCGGGCCGTCTTCAACATACTGCCCCAGCTTTTTACGGAACGTGGGTTCCGAAAATGCATCGAGCAGCCCTGTGAGGCGGAACAGTTGACAATCTCCCTTAACTTCGCGCGTGCCTCGTAAGCTGACGGTTAGGGTAAGTTGCTCGGGAATAATGACCTCCTAAGAACACCGTCGCAATCTAGACAACATCCCAATATAAGGATTCCGAGCCTGGTTGTCCACTGAATTTTGTGCGGGTAGCCGCCCGGCTTCCGGGCCTTGGGTTCGTGCGGGAAAGTTTTGGGGAGGGGTTTTGCAGATTACGGGAATTTTGATTTTAGATTCCCAGGGAATCTAAAACTTGGGGATCGAAGATGGGATCGGAGATCTGAGACCTGGGGATCTCATGACCCAACTGCCCCCAACCGCCGCCAAATCAGAGGCTCCTAAATCCCGATCGCCCGGCGGAAAAAATCGCCCAAATCAGCCCGAGCCACCACCAGACAGGCATTAGAACGTTTGCCATAACTGTCGCCAGGGGTGAGCGGAAAGGGTGGATAGGCTTCTAGGGAAATCCAGGTGGCTCCGGCCGCTTGCAGGATTGGCCAAACGGCGGCAATATCCCAGGCTTTGGGCGTTAGCTCGTAGGCTCCCACCATGCTACCGGTGGCGACGGTGAGCAAGTTGTAGCTAGCCGACCCGATCGCCCGGATTTTGCAACAGAAGGGGCGTGGGGCCCGCTCAATGCTGCGGGTGCAAAAACTGAAGGTTTGGTTGGGGCCCGGGTCGGCGCTGGTGGTTCGAATCGGGCGGCCGTTGCGAAAGGCTCCTGGTTCGAGATCCAATCCCGTTTCACCGGGCCAAAAGCCATAACAAGCTTCTTGGGTGGGGGGATAGTACAGATAGCCAAAGACGGGCCAGCCGCGATAGAGCAGCCCGATCGAAATGCCCCAAACAGGGATGCCGTGGCTGAAATTGGTGGTTCCATCGATCGGGTCAATGATCCAACACCAATCCCGATCGGGCAAATCATGGTTGCCCTCTTCGCTGAGCAAGCCGTGATCGGGAAATCGATCGGCGATCGCCTGGCGCAGGGTGGCATCGGCCCAGGTGTCCGATTGGGTCAGCAAGGTTCCGTCGTCTTTTTCGGTGGTGGCTCGATCGCCCGCAAAGTCCTTCAGCAGTTGCTGACCCGTGCGCTGGGCCAGGTCGGCGGTGAAGGTTAAAACATCAGTCCAAAAGGCGCGATCGATGGCGGTCATGGCAAGGGGTAAGCAGCGGAGGGCAGGGACAGAAGACGCAGGAACGATAATTGCTCGGGGCACAGGCAACACACAGACAGGATAGCGACCGGCGGGCGATCGTCCAATGGCCAACACTGGCCAAGGAATGCGATGGCCATTGGCGGGCGAGCTGGGCATTCGGAGGGCCAGCCATTGGAGGGCCGGGCCGGTGTGGTATTTTTCCTGAGAACCCCACCGGTTCCCAGATGCACGCCCAGATGCACGCCCATTGCCACGCACCCGTTGTCGATCTTGCAACCCCCTCCTATGACTGAGCCGACTATTGCGATCGTTACTGGACTGTTGCCGGTGGGATGCGATCGGGTGGCGGCGGCCCTCGAAGAGTTGGGCTGGCGACCGGTTTCCGTGGAACCCTGGCATCAGGCCGTATTGCGGGCCCAAGGTTTCCAAGAGTCCGGTTGGGTGACGCGGCAACCGGAGCCGGTTTCGGCCCTTTGGATCGATCGCTTGGGGCAGCTTTGTCGCCGCTGGCCCACAGGCCCGGTGGTGGTAGCGGATGCTTTGGCCACCTTGTTTTTGAGTGATTGGCAAACCCAGTTCCCCACCGCTCGGTTTGTGTTGGTGTCCTGTGCCCCTTGGGTGGGCGTTTCGGCCCTGTTTCGGGCGGCGGGCGATCGGGCCCTCGAAGATCCAGAATGGGCCCTGCGGGTTTGGCAAACCTACCACGAGGCGCTGTTGGTGGCCCTTGAGCAATTGGGCGATCGCGCCATTTTGGTGGACTTGGCAGCCGGGGCGGTGGAATGGGGCCCCGAAACCCTGATTTTGCCCGACTGGGAGGCGATCGCCGATGAACGCCAAGCCCTTTTCCAGCATTTTTATCCCACGGCCACCGCCCTTTATCAGCAGCTCAACGCCCGGGCCCTGGCTCCACACCCACAATTGCCGATCGACCCCAGCGCGCCCACCGATGCCCTCACCTGGTTGCAGGATTGGGCCTTGGCTGAACAGACCCGCGATCGCCAAGGGCAGTTTCGGCAACTGCAACAACAACTGGCCCAACTGCAACCGGCCTTGGCCCAAAGCCAATTTCAACTGGAGCAAACCCGCGCGGATCTCAGTCGCTATCAGGCCCGAGTCCTGACCGCCGAACAGGGGGCGATCGAGGGGCGATTGCAAGTGGATCAGTACCAAGCCCTGATTGGAACCTATGACAGCCGGCTGCAATGCACAGAAGACCTGCTGCAAGCGGCTAATCAAGACCTAGAAAGCCTGCGGGATCAAATTTCCGACCTCCACGAGGAATTGGAACTGGCGGAGTTGGAAGTGAAGCACGGTCGCCAGGCGATCGCCCGGGCCAACGAACTGCGGGATCACGCCAAGGCCCAAATCGCCGCCGCCCAAGATCAGTTTCGGGAGTTGCGATCTCGCCTTGAGGAAACCCGTCGCCTGTTAGACATCATTCGCAGCAGCAAGTTTTGGGCCCTGCGGAATTTTTGGATCAAGCTGAAATACAAACTGCGGCCGCCAGCGGCCGATCACTTTGATCCGGAGCTGTTTGCGCGCACGCTGGTGGCCCTGTCGCAAATTCCCCCGGAACTGGCGATCGCCCCCGATCCGGCGGCCCAACAGTCTGCGATCTATGAGGCCATTAAGCGAGAGCTGCCCAGCCTGGACTTGCGCAAGCCCCACGCCCTCCTGCGGCTGTTTGATGCGGCCTACTATCTGGAAACTCAGCCGGATGTGGCGAACTGTCTGCCCAATGCCACCTATAGCCAGGCCTTTACCCACTTTGTGGCCAACGGGGCAACGGAAGGGCGCGACCCCAGCCCCCTCTTCAAAACCCGCTACTACCTGGAAACCTATCCCCAGGTGAAAGCGCGATTGGCGGCCAAGGACTTCAACAGCGCGATCGAACATTTCCTTGAAGTGGGCATGGCGGAGGGGCTAAATCCCAATCCCAACTTTGACAGCGAATTTTATTTGCAAACCTACGGCGACGCGGCCTTGGCGGTGGAACTGGGGCAATATCGCAGTGCCTTTGAGCATTTCCTGTTGGTGGGGGTGCGCGAAGGACGCTTGGCGGCTCCAGTGAAGGTGCAAACGGCGGACGATCGCCCGATCGGGATGTTTGCCTTCATCAGCGGCTGCGGCGGTGCGCCCTACCGCTACCGTTGTCTGCACCAGGCGGAAGCCCTGCGCTATTTGGGCTACAGCGTTGAGGTCTACGACATTGCCCAATATCCTTACCGAGAACTGTTGGATCAATACCGAGTGGTGGTGATGCACCGGCCCACCTTCCATCCCAATCTGGAGTCAGCGATCGAGGAAGGGCGAAAACAGGGCGTGCGGTTTGTGTTTGAAACCGATGATTTGGTCTTTGATCCGGATCTGCTCTACCAGTTGGAAGATGCCAACAGCGGCGAAGAGGAACTGCGGCAGGTTTACAAGGAGATGATGCACCAATACCAACGGGCGATCGCCCGGGTGGATGGGGTCAGCACCAGCACTGCCAACTTGAAACGGTCGATCGAACAGCGATTCCCCGGCACTCCCGTGGCGCTGCTGCCCAACCGAGCCAGCGCCGAAATGGAACGGCAAGCGGCCGAAACCCTGGCGGCCAGAACTGATGAGCGCGATCGCTCCGTGGTGCGCCTGGGCTATCTCAGCGGCACCAAAACCCACCAGCGGGACTTTGCGGAATGTGAGGCCGCCTTGCAGGTCATTGCCACCCGCTATCCCCAAGCGCGACTGTTGGTGGTGGGGCATTTGGAACTATCGGCGGACTTCGCGGCAACCTGGGGCGATCGACTAGAGCGGTTGCCGATTTTGCCCTGGGAAAAACTGCCGGAAGTGTATGCCCGTTTGGATATCAACTTGGCTCCCCTAGAGCGCGATCGGGAATTCACCGCCGGTAAGAGCGAGCTGAAATATTTTGAGGCGGCCCTGTTGGCCGTGCCCACGGTGGCCTCCCATTGGGGAACCTATGCGGAAGCCATTCAACCGGGAGTTACGGGGTTCCTGTGTGGTGACTCCGAAGACTGGATCGCCACCTTGGGCCAGTTGATTGAGGATCAGGATTTGCGCGATCGCCTGGGGCAAGCGGCCAACCAAGCGGCCCGCCAGCGCTACCTCACCCGCGCCGCCTTGGGAGAAACCTGGGCCGGCTGGCATCACCTGTTAGCCCGATCGATCCCGGAACCCATTGCGCTGACCGTGGCCGTGGTGGTTTCCCTCGCAGCCAGCGACAGCGTGGAGGTCGATCGAGTCGCCGCCCTGGCCCGGGCCCTGGATGCCCAAGGCCATGAGGTGCGGCTCGTGGTGCAACCCTTCGGAGCCAGCAGCAGCGGCCAAGTCCATCAGGCCTGTCGTGCTTGGGAAACCCAGTTGCAAGGCAGCGGTGTGCAGGTGTTAGAAGGCCAAACGGGGCTACCGGCCTTGGATGTGGCCCTGGCCACCGATTGGCGATCGGCCTGTGCGGTGGCCGATTGGGCCACCGTGCGGCTGCGGGTGCGTTTGGTTCAAAACTGGGAAGTGGATTGCGAAGCCCCAGGCACTCTTGAGCGCGAAACGGCCCTCGGTTCCTGTGGGCTGCCGTTGCGGCCGATCGCCCTCGGCCAGGCCCTCGCCGATCGCTGGGAAACGGCCCGGGCCCTGCGAGTGCCGCCCCTGTGGCTAGAAGGCGGATTAACGGCAGACTTTTTGCCCACCACGCCCAATTGGGTACGCCACAGCGGCCCCGCCCGATCGATCCTTTGGTTAGACGATCGCGCCGCCGATGCCGACCAGCGATCGGCCATCATTGCCGGGTTAAGCCTCCTGGCCGCCCAGCAACCGGATCTCCAAATTCGCCGCTATGGTTCCCACGCGCCGGAGCCACTGCCCTTTGCTTGCGAGGAATTGGGCTGGCCCGATCGGGCCACCTTGGCCGCCGCGTTGCAAACGGCCCAACTGCACTTGGCCCCCTCCGCCGCCAACAGCGCCCTCCCCACCCTGCAAGCGATCGGCTGCGGTTGTGCGGCCCTGCTGGTGGGCGAAGATTTGCCCCTGCATCCCACCCTTTCCGCCGGGATTCACTACGGCACGGTGCTGCCCGTGGCCGAGTCGATCGCCCAAACCCTGCTGCAACTGACCACCGACGCAGTGTCGCGGGTGAACCTGGCCCAAACGGGACGAGCCACCGTGGAAACCCTCGGCATCGATCGCACGGCCAACGAACTGGAACAACTGCTGCGTCGTCTGCTGTTTTTAGAGTAGGCAATCGCTGAAATTTCGCTATCCTGGGGCCATTGGGACAATTTTGCTCAATCAGGAGTCCAAATAGGAGTCCAAAATGGTTCGTAAAATGGTGATGAGCTGCCGCATTCTCAACATGAAAGATGATCAGGCAGCCAAAGCAAGCGACCTAGCCTATTGGCGCAGTCAACCCGCCGAGGCCCGTTTGGCCGCCCTCGAAGAAATTCGCCGCGAATATCATCAATGGGCCTATGGTTTTGAACCCCGATTTCAGAGAGTTTATCGAGTGCTTAAACGCTAACCAAGTTCGCTATCTCGTTGTGGGTGGCTATGCCGTGGCATTCCATGGACATCCTCGATACACCAAAGATCTAGACATTTGGATTCAGCCAACCCTAGAAAATGCCCAAAAGGTGATTCAGGCTCTCGCTGCCTTTGGCTTTGCGAGCTTGAATCTAGTAGCTTCTGATTTTGCCCAATCCGATCAAGTGGTTCAGCTCGGTTATCCTCCCAATCGAATTGACTTAATCACGTCACCGGATGGAGTTGATTTTGAAACCTGCTATCAGAGCAAAATCGAGTCTGATCTAGATGGGCTAAAGATTTGCTGGATTGACTTGGAAAACTTGCGGCTGAATAAAAAAGTATCGGGCAGATCCCAAGACTTAGCTGATTTAGAAAGTCTGGCAGGCTCTCAGGATCAAGCCTAAATTAGAGCTTCGAGAAATGTTTGAACTGTTTCTTTGTGACGAGATTCACAAGGTTAGCTGAGTTAATTTGACCAAGCAAGACTTAGATCACCAAACCTAAAATCATGAGCTTATTAGGTAACATCATTTGGCTGATTTTCGGTGGCCTCATCAGTGGGTTGGGCTACATCATCGGCGGTCTCAGCATGTGTTTAACGATCGTGGGAATTCCCTTTGGTCTTCAACAGGTTAAAGTTGGTTTGGCAACCATGACACCCTTCGGTAAAGAAGTGGTGGCGGTGGAAAATGCTGATAGCCCTTTGCGGGTGATTTTGAATGTGATTTGGGTGTTTTTCTTTGGTTGGGCGATCGCCCTTTCACATCTGATCCATGGCGTGATTTTGGCGATCACAATCATTGGTTTGCCCTTTGCTAAACAACATTTCAAGCTGTTGGTGATGGCGCTGCTGCCCTTTGGCCGAGAACTCAAGGAAGTGGGGCGTTAATTCAGAAACACCGCGAGGCGAGGATGGTGAATCCTCGGGGCATGATTCTGGGCGGGCCCTGAAGCGATATACTGCTCACGGCATAGGGCTAATCAACAGGTATGGCGATTGCGCGGTTGGCCAGTTGGCCCGGACGAGCTTGGCGGTTGTGGCAACGAGGCGGCCTGGGGGCGATCGCCCAAAAATTGCGCACCAAACTCCGGCGGCGACTGTTGGGAGAACGGGCCCAACTAGCCGCTTGGGATCAATATCGCCGGGGTCTGTCGCCCGAGAATCGACGGCGATTTGCTGATCGAGCGGCGGCCCTGGAAAATCCGCCCCAAATCTCGATCATCATGCCCGTTTACAACACGCCAGAGCGCTGGCTGACGGAAGCGATCGAGTCTGTGCGGGCCCAAATTTATCCCCATTGGGAGCTGTGCATTGCCGATGATCGATCGCCCGATCCCCAGGTGAAGGCCACGCTCGATCGACTCGCGGCCGAGGATTCCCGAATCAAAGTGACCTACCGCGATCACAATGGGGGAATTTCCGCCGCCTCCAATTCGGCCTTGGCCTTGGCCACCAGCGATTTTGTAGTGCTGATGGATCATGATGATCAACTGCCGGAACATGCCCTGCTGCGGGTGGCGGAAACCATCTTGGCCGATGATCCAGACTTGTTTTATTCCGATGAAGTGCTGGTAACTCCCGAAGGCGAGCCGATCGAGTTTGCTTTTCGGCCGGCCTTTTCGCTGGAGTTGCTGCGATCGCACCCCTACATCGTGCATTTGGTGGGGTTTCGGCGGTCTCTCTTGCAGGAAATTGGCGGGTTTCGGGAGTTTTTGACCGTTTCCCAGGACTACGACCTGATTTTGCGAGCCTGTGAGCGGGCCAAACGAATTAGCCACATTCCCGAAATTCTTTACCTGTGGCGACAACACCTGACCAGCACCGGCAATCAGCGCCGATCGGATGTATTGGAGATTTCACGGGCTGTTTTAAGCGAACATTTAGATCGATCGGGCGATCCGGGTGAAGTGCAAACGGGATTTCGGTTTAATTATTTCCGAGTGCGCTATCCCCTCCAGGGCCCCATCCGCATCGCGATTGTGATCCCGACCAAAAATTGCGGAGAGTTGGTTAAACAATGCATTGATAGCATTGCCAAAACCGTGCATCAGGTCGCCTACGAAATTGTTTTGATCGATCACGATTCCAATGATCCGAAATCCATTCGCTATTTTCGATCCCTTAAGGATCAACATCGAGTTTTAAATTATTCTGGCCCTTTTAACTTTTCAGCGATTAATAATTGGGCCGTTGCCCAGTTGCCGCCCGGGCATTTTACCCACTATCTCTTTTGCAATAACGATATTGAGGCGATCGAGGATGGGTGGTTGGAGCGAATGGCAGAATTTGCCCAAAAACCAGACATTGGCATCGTGGGCGCTAAGTTGCTTTATCCCGATCGCTGCTACATCCAACATGCGGGCGTTTGCGTGGGAATGCATGGCATGGCGGAACATTTCGGCAAATTCATGCGGGATTCCTTGCCCTCTGGAGAGGCAGAACCGGGCTACATTGGCGCTCTAATTTCCTGTCGCGAAATGTCCTCGGTCACGGCCGCTTGTTTGCTAATGCGGGCCGATACCTTCGCCAAAATTGGTGGCTATGACGAGTCTTTGGCCGTTGGGTTTGGGGATGTGGATCTGTGTTTGCGGGCCCGAGAAGTGGGTTATCGGGCGGTTTTTTGTGCCGATGCCACCTTGGTTCACCACGAATCCTACACAAGGGGCAAAACCTTTGAAGGGGATCCACACCCGGAAGATTCCGCCAAGTTTTTTAAACGCTGGAAATCGATGATTCAAGCAACTGATCCCTACTTCAATCCTAATTTGGATATTACGCGCCAAGATTGGGCCATGAAGGAGTTGGAAATTCCCGAAAAACCCCGATCGCGCTGTTACGACACCCAAACCCACCAGTTCCGATCGCTCTAGGATAGCCATGGGGGCGATCACCGGGAGAATTTCCCTCAATCTGATCCCGATCGGGGTAATTTTGGGCAAAGTGTACCTAGAGATCTGACCGATCTGAGAGATCTACAGAGATCTGATCAGCGAAATCTGATCAGCAAGATCTGATCAGCGAGATCTGACTCAGCCCCCTCAATTCCACTTCAAAGGGGCCAGCCCCGAAGCCCCGGTGGCCGATGAGGGTCTGAAGACAGGGTTGCAGACAGGCTCCCGATCGCGGCTGCCCCGATCGCAGTTGTCCTGTGGCATTGGTTGTTTTGTGGCATTGGGTGAACGCGGGTGAACGATCGACCCCAAATTACGGTGGTGTTTGCCATCACCGCTGACGGCAAAATCAGCGATGCGCATGGGTCGCCGGGACGCTTTGGCAGTCCGGCCGATCGCGCACATTTGGAAAAACAAGTGGCCCAAGCCGATGCGGTGTTGATGGGAGCCGGAACCCTCCGCTCGGAAGGGTTGGCCATGCCGGTTCTGAGTCCAGAACTCATTCAGGGGCGAGTTGACCAGGGCAAACCTCCGCAACCCACCCAAATTATCTGTTCTGCCTCCGGGGCGATCGACCCTGGCTATGGCTTCTTTCGCCAGGCCGTGCCCCGATGGCTGTTGACCACGGAAGCCGGATCTCGGCAATGGCTCGATCGCTGGTCTGCCTCAGGAGATTCCGAGGATCCATCCCCCCATTCAAAAGCAGCCAATGGATTCGATCGAATCTTGCTCGGCCCGTTGGGCGATCGGGATTTTCAATGGCCCGAAATTCTCGCCCAACTGGTCCAGGAAGGAATCCAACAGCTCGCCGTCTTGGGTGGTGGGAACTTGGTCGGCTCCCTATTGTCAATGAAAGCGATCGATCACCTGTGGCTGACGGTTTGCCCCCTGTTGGTGGGTGGAGCCGCCGCCCCCACGCCCATGGATGGTGTGGGTTTGCCGCTTCACAGGGCCCAGTGGCTCAATTTGGTCAGTGCCGAAGCCCAAGGCCAAGAAGTGTTCTTGCATTACCAGCGGCGCGACACCGAACCTTAGTGCCCGGCGGGTTTCTGCTTCTTGTTCTGCTGTTTGTTGCCCTTCCCCGAACCCGAGGTTTCCTATGATTGCCTCTCGCCGTTTTCCCCGTCCCGATCGTTTATTGCAATTTCTGAGTCAATCTCGGAGTCAATCTCGGAGCCAATCTCGAAGCCAAACAATCCATTGGCTGTTGGCCCAAACCCTGCGCCATCGCCAGGCAACCCCGCAACCAACCGCGCGATCGGGCTTTACCTTGCTGGAACTGTTGGTGGTGCTGTTGATGGTGACCATTCTGATGGCCATTAGCGCGCCCGTTTGGCTGTCGATGGTGGATGGCCAACGGCTCGGAGCCGCCCAAGACGATGCGTTTCGGGCCCTGCGATCGGCCCAATCCAAAGCCAGACAGCAACGACGACCCTGGGAAGCCTGTTTTCGCACCAACCCAGAGGACAAGCGTGCCATTCAATATTCTGTGCATCCCGCCGTGGGGGCAAAATGCAGCAAAGCCGTTTGGCGGCCCCTGGGAGCCGAAGCATCGACCTATGCCGCGATCGACGGCGGGAAATCAGACTTCACTCGCGACAGCGGGAGTTATGTGGTGCAGTTTAATGGTCGCGGCTGGCTAGCTTCTTCTCAGGACGGCACTGAGTTTAGTAGCAATGACAACGCTGGAAAGCGGATCACCTTCCAAATGGCAGGCCGTCCTGATTTGACCGATCGAAGCTGTGTTTATGTGGAAACCTTGCTGGGTTCCCTGCGAGCCGGGCGCAATGATCGTTGTGTCTCATCACCAACACCCTAGGAGTGCTTCAACCTGCGCGGTTACTCCACCACATCACGGGCATATTCTTCATTCACAGCCCGACGGGGAATGGTGCAAAAACGCTTGACCGTCAGGGCAATTGTCTTTTTAGGAACGCCGCCCTTGAGATAAATGTCATATTCCATGGCCAGGGTTTTTTCGGAAGCAATATAGGCCTTGACCATAATATATTCACTGTTAATGGCATTCACGCACTCCAAACATTGGGCGCGGGTGGCCGTTTCCGCAATGCCAAAAAGAGTCAGCAATCGCACCCGATCCTTGTTTTCGCTCAGGAACACATAGCACTTGATTTCTTCCTGAATCAGAATGTCGCCATCGTCATCGATCGAAACATCCATCAGCGCTTCATCAAAGATGGATTGCAACAGAGCTTTTGAAGCATTATCAGGTGTGACTAGCTCTTCGTTCATGATTTTGGCCTGCGATGAATGGATGTGATGATTGTTGTTGGCCGAGTGGTGGTTAAAAGTCATTCAGCAAGATCAATTCAGAAGGATTAATTGAGGACTGTGGCCAACAGGATGTTGAGTCCGTTCTTGTTTCGGCCTAATCTTAACAAGCGAAAGTGGGGACTGATGGCGTTGTGGTGGCGGGCAGATCGGCAATGCGGTTTTTAGTGGAAGGTTGGCTGTCGGCTCCCCACTCCTACACAACGGTGAATCAGTTCCAATGCTTGGCGCTGCTGGAGCGATCGGGGCTGCAACTGTTTCATCGCGAGCAACCCTTGGCCCATGGTTGGCAGCCGATCGCGGGGCAATTGGATCCGGAGCGATCGCGTCGATTGGCCCAAATTCCGGCCCCCGATGGCGACCCGGTGGATGGACTATTGCGGATCGATTCGCCCTACCGATTGGAGCCAGACCCGATCGCCCGTCGATCGTTTGTGTTTGCCACGGCGGAATTTGGCAAGCTGCACCATGAATATTGGCAATGGATGGGGTGCGCCCAAAAAACGGGCAAATGGGCGGCGGCCGGGGGCGATCGGGGAGCCGTGGTGCTCACCCCTTCGGCCTGGTCGCGACAAGGGCTAATCCACAGCGGCGCAGCGCCCGATCGGGTCGTGGTGTTGCCCCATGGGGTCGATCCCCAGATTTATCACCCCTTGGCAGCGGCCGATCGGGCGGATCTGCGGCTGGCCTGGGGTTGGGAGGGTTGCCAAGTCCTGCTGAACGTGGGGGGCACAATTCCCCGCAAGGGTGGCGATTTGTTGATTTTGGCGTTGGGGGCAGTGATGGAGCGATCGCCCCAATTGCGCTGGGTTTTGAAGGCCAATGACGCGGTTTATGGACGCGATCGGGGGCGAGCTGCCTGGGTGAATCAGGTGCGATCGCTGTTGCCGACCGATCGGGCCCAACGGTTGCTCGATCGAACGATTTATCTCAACAAATTTTTGTCCTACCAAGACATGGCCAAGCTCTATCAAGCGGCCGATGGCTATGTGTCGCCCTACCGCGCGGAGGGGTTTAACCTGCCCGTGTTGGAAGCGATCGGCTGTGGGTTACCGGTCATTTGCACCCAAGGTGGGCCCACCGATGAATTCACCAACCCCGCCTTCACCCTCTCGATCGCCAGCCAACTGATTGAGAAACCCGTTCAATACCCGGATGGCGTTTCCGAAACCGTTTGGATGTGGGAGCCGGATTGCGATGCCCTGGTTGATTGTCTCGAAACCTGGCTCGATCGCACCCAATGGCAAACGGCAGCCCGGGTGGCCGGCCCCGCTTGGGTGCAAAGCCGGTTCACCTGGGATCACGCCGTGGATAAACTCCTGAGCCTGGTGGCCCAGCAACCCTAGTGCGCCCGAGCCACCAAAGCCCGGTGACGCACCGTAGTGGATTGGACAGTGATCAGCTCAAAGCCCGCTTGCTCGATCGCCTCGCCCAAATCCAGCGCAAAGTACTGATCCAAAAACGGCTCCGTACTCTTGAGCAGGGTCAGGATATAGGGCGGCATTTGGGCATAAATCTGGGATTTGGGGTTCATGTCCATAATTCCCAGATAGCCGCCGGGCTTCAGCAACCGCCGAGCCTCTTGCAAAATCGCGATCGCCGCCGTCTGGGGCAGCTCATGGTATAGCAGGCAAGCCGAAACTAAGTCATAGCTCGCGGCCGGTAAGCCGGTGTTTTCCGCTGCCGCATGAACCCAACGGGGCTGGGCCCGATCGGGATTCATGGGGGAATGGTGAGTGTTGTAGGCAGCCACCGCCAGGAAATTCGGCGACAGATCCACCCCCGTCAGTTGGGCTTGGGGATAAATTCGCTGCAAGGCAAAGGTGCTCATCCCCACGCTGCATCCCAAGTCCACAATCTCCCGAGGCTCGATCGCCACCGTGGCCTTCAGCACATCATGGTAAGCGGCCCGCAATTTTGCGTCCCCTTCCGGGGTTTTTTCGCCAAAAATGGTGGAATGCACCGAATAGGCCGCCACTTCCACCTCGCTGGCCGGCTCCCAGCCCAAATTCCCCTCAGGATAGGCATGGAAAGGATTGAGGTAATAGTCCGGATAGGTGAGGTTGGGGTTGCTGACCTGGGCCAGTTCCGCCGACCAATCCCGACTTTGCAACTCAGCGGCCGTCTTGCGCCAGGGAATGCCCATGCTTTCGGCCCGCTCAATCATCATCTTGCGGGCGCGGCTACGAGCAAAATTAGCCAGGGGTTTGATGGACAGCAGCCCATTCACCAAACGCGAGGCGGGGCCGGGTTTCACAAAGGCAGTGGCGGTCATGGAAAGGTCAGGCAATAGTTGTTTGGGTTAAAGCTTTTTTGAGTTAAAGCTTTGGGATGGAATTTTTAGGATGGAATCTTTGGGATGGAATCTTTGGGATGAAATCTTTGGGGCTAATTGAGTTTTTGGAAGTTTTTTGAATTTCTTTGAATTTTGAAGATTGAGTTTTGAGGGTTGGATTTGGATTTTTTGGATATTGTATCAGTCCTCACGGTTGCGGTTCGATCGCCCCACCACCAGGACAACTGAATCGCGCAGGGCGATCGCGCAGTTGGTCGCTTCCCAAGCCGTGAGCTATGATGCTGCCTGAATTTGCGAAAACCGCCGCCTAGGGAAGAAACCCTGAATCTTGATGCGATCGCCCAACCCAGAAACCTTGAGCATGGTGCTGAAAGTCGCGGTCTTGTCCGTGGTGCTGTCGGTGGCCATCAAGCTAATTGCCTATGGATCGATCGGCACGCCGCCAGACTGGGTGGCTTGGGTCATGATCCTGTTGCCATCGCTGATTTTGGCGGGTTGGATGTGGCAGCAGAACAAACCCGATCGCCCGTAGATTGCCCGTAAGTCATCCGTAAATCACCCCAACATCCATAGATCACCATAGATCACCAGATCACCCCAAGATCACTCCAAGCAATTGCCCCGTAAATCACCCCGCAAATCGCCCAGACAGTTACACGGGAAATTGCACAGGAAATTGCACAAGAAATCGCACAGGACGCTCGGTTCATGACCCTCGGACGCTGGTTAGGCTTACTGGTTTTTATTGCGGCCCTGTATGTGCTGTGGGCTGTGCGGCAGTTAGTGCTGATGATTTTTGGGGCGATCGCCATTGCCGTCGCGATCGACCGGTTGGCCCGCGCCCTGCTCACCCTCCAGTTTCGGGGGCGCAACCTGCTCCAGGATCGAACAAAGGCAATTTTTGGGGCGATCGGGCTGTTGGTGGCTTTTTTCTTGGGGGCCATGTTGTTGGTTGTGCCCCCCTTTGCGGCTCAGTTTCGGGAGCTGACCGAGTTGGTTCCCGTGGCGCTCGATCGCCTCGATACCTGGTTCAGCAACCTTTCCCAACAACCCTTGGGCCAGTGGTTACAAACGGTTCTTCCCAACCCCGACTTCCGCAGTTTGCTCACCCAGGCCCAACCGGCCATTAATCCGCTCTTTCGGGGTGGGTTTGCCCTGTTTGCCAGCACCCTGGGCGGGTTCTTCAACCTGCTGTTGGTGACCATCTTGGCCCTGATGATGCTGTTCGATCCATTGCCCTATCGCAATGCCTTCGTGCAGCTCTTTCCCTCCTTCTATCGGCGGCGGGTAATCACGATTCTCGATCGCTGCCGCAATTCTCTCGATGCTTGGCTGTTGGGCATTTTGTTGAACATGTCGATCATCGGTGTCCTCAGCGGCACGGGGTTGGCCTTGATGGGGGTGAAGCTGGCCCTGGCCCACGGGGTTTTGGCGGGTTTGTTGACATTCATTCCCAATGTGGGGCCGGTGTTGAGCGTGTTGCCGCCAATGTTGGTGGCGCTGTTGGATGATCCGCTCAAGTCCCTGTTGGTGCTGGGTTGGTACGTGATTGTGCAGCAGTTGGAAACCAATTTGCTCACGCCGATGGTGATGTCCAAACAGGTGTCCCTGCTACCGGCCGTGACACTGATTTCCCAAATCTTTTTTGCGACCTTTTTTGGGTTCACGGGGCTGGTGTTGGCGTTGCCGCTGACCGTGGTGGCCCAAGTTTGGCTCCAGGCATTGTTGGTTGAGGATGTGCTGGATCATTGGGATCAGGGGCCGCGTTGGCTGCGATCGAGCCGCGAAGGGGCGATCAACTCCAACTCAGAACAGGCGCTACCGGCGGCCGTGGCTGTGGGCGGCGACGATTCTCAGACTCCTGAGCCACCAGACTCCTGAGCGACATGATTGGCGATCGCGACCCATACAGCACCTTGGATTGTTGAGTTGAATTTTTGATCAGAACAGCCCATCATCCCCCACCGCCGCGAAACCCAGATCGCGCGATGGCAGCCACCCGGCTAAAATGGCAACAACTCACCACTTGCTCATGGTTGGGGCAAGTGCTTGCGCTACATGGCCTTTAGCGACAGTCGGCGCTACTATCAAATTTTGGAATTGGAACCTGGCGCTTCAGCCGAGGAAGTGAACCAGGCTTACAAAGACCTGGCTTTCGTTTGGCATCCCGATCGGATCCCAGACGACAATCCCCGTTTGAAAGCCAAGGCCCAAGAGAAGCTGAAGCAGCTCAATGAAGCGCGGGGCTTTTTTCGGGCCCATTTTCGGCAGCGGCCCAACGGCGGGGCCCCAACGGAACGAACCACCGCCCAACCCCACGGGCGATCGACGGCCCATCACCACAAAAATCCATACCATGCCGGTGTGCATCACCAAGGGGCTAGCCATAGTGCCAGCCACGGTGCGAATCACAGCGCAAACCACAGCACAAACCACAGCACGAACCATAACGGCTCCGCTCAAGGATTTGGAGTCAATGGGCAATCAACCCCCAAGGCGGGGGCCTATGGAGCCAGTGCCAATGGTTCCGGTGGATACAGCGCCTATGGATACAGCGCCCAAGGCCCATCAACGGGTTCGGTTCATGGCCAAGGCATTCATCCCGAACCGGAACCGTTCGCTTGGAAAACACCACGCCGATCGCCCTTTAATAGCCATCCCCCCGGTGACCCCACGGCGGAAACGACCGCCAATCGATCGCCCGAACCGCCCCCAAGACGACCGCGCCCCCCGATCGTGCCGCCCCAATGGCAAGATCAACCGCCGCCTCGTCCTGCTGCCGATTTGAGCGGAGCCAAGATGCGCGGGGCCAACCTGCGGGAACGGGATTTTGCGAGCCGAAACCTCAGCGGGGCTGACCTAGCGGGGGCTGATTTGACGGATGCCTTTATGCACCGCGTGAACCTGAGCGGGGCCAACCTGAGCGGGGCCCGGTTGTTTCGGGCCAATCTGCTGCAAGCAAACCTGAGCGGGGCCGACCTGAGCGGCACGGACTTGATCGGGGCTGACCTGAGTGGGGCTGATCTCCGGGGAGCCAATTTGACCAATGCCAAAATGACCGTCGGTGGGCGGCTGATGGTGCGGTTAACGGGAGCCAAGCTGGATGGGGCGATCGTTCCGGCCGATCTGAGGCGATCGCCCTAGAAACGGGTCAGGATTGCACCCCAGTCCTGGAATTGCACCTAAGCTTCCCAATCCGGACAAGCACCCTCCGTCCAACCAAAGGGATACATCCCGCAGATCAGCAGCGTGCCGTTGTAGACCCGGCCATGGTAGTGACGACAGCCCACACAGGCGGCATGGCGGTCAACCGGCGGCACTTTGGGGTTGAGTTGGTCGTAAAGCGCATCGTATTGGTTCAGGGTCGGCGGGGCCAAAGCTGCCCGATCGCCCTCCGATTCCGGTTCTTCGGTGGTGAAAGGATTGGCCGGAAAACCGGTTTCCGCCCAGTCTGACCATAGGGGCGCTAACCAATCGTTCACCTCGGTGGCCCACTGTTCGATCGCCCCGTCCACCTCCTGGCACAGTCGATCGACCTCAATTCCCCACTGTTCAGCCAAATGGGTTTCCACTTGCTCCTGAAGGTCAAGGGCCGTTTGCTCCAGTTCCCGAGCCGAATCCGTCAGCCATTGATCCACCTGGGTCACGGTTGATTCCACCGACTCGGCCATGGTGATGATCACTGCATCCAACGTGGCTTCCACTTCCCGGGCGATCGGCTCCCAATCTCGAGCGATGGGAGTCAACCACTGTTCAAGATTCTTAGCCCAGCTCCCGGCCCAATCATCTTTCCAATCGTCCATTCATATCTCCGCGTTTCCGCTTGGGGCCCCATGTCACCAACTGCCGCCACCTCGGTGATGCGATCGAGGGGCCAACTTGAGGGGCTATTCCCAGCTTAAGAGCTGGATCCCGATCACTGCCAAGGGGGGCCCTCTAAATTCCTGGGGGTAATTCTTGGGGGTAATTCCTGGGGGCAATTCCTGGGGGCAATTCCGAGAGACGATCGGTTATCTCCTCACAGCGGGACAGGATCCCGATCGCCCCGCCACGGGTGTTTGCGCCTATGATGCCTACTATGATGTGCGTTGCACTTTTGCGCTGCTGCCTTTGAAGGCGCGATTTTTTTCCGGTACTTGCCCATGGATACTTCAATCAACCTGCTGGCCAACACCATCCTGCAATTCGTCAATATCTATACGCTGGTGATCTTCATTCGGATTCTGCTGAGTTGGTTTCCGAACATCGATTGGTTCTCCCAACCCTTTGCCACGGTGGGGCAGTTAACCGATCCTTACCTGAACCTGTTTCGATCGATCATCCCGCCCCTGGGTGGCTTAGATTTTTCGCCCATGCTGGCCATTTTGGCGCTGCAATTGCTGTCCCAATTAGTCAGCAGCGCTGTGATGGCCTTGTAGCCAAAGGGCCCGGTCACCAATGGCTCAGAGCTGGCCCGGAGACGAGGGGCGATCGGGCTGGTGTTGTTGCTGGCGATAGAGACCATAGCCAATGGCGAAGGGTTTCAGCAGCCCATACAAACCAGCCAACACGCCCCAAATCAATCCAATCACCAGGGCCGGACGATGGGCCGCCAAGTCGTTGGCCATCCGCTCCAGCAAGGTATGGGGCTGGGTGAACAAGTCCCAACTGTTAAAGCGCCAAAACCGACCCACAAACACCCCCACCGCCGACAGGCCATGGAGCAACTGTTCCATGGGCGGAATCCAGCGGCTGCGCCCGATCGCCCGGAGCCATCCATCCAGCCACACCAGCGACCAAACATAGGCCCCAAAGCCCACGGCCACAAACAGAACGTATTGCGGAATCACGATCATCACCGTGGCCCAAAGGGACGTGTAGCGATAGCGAATGTCATTGACCAAATGAATCAAATCGGTCAAGACATAGGGCGCATTGGGTAAGAACAAAATGAACATGATCGCCAGCCCCCACCACAGGGGCGATCGGGGCGATCGAGCGGGGCGGTGTCGAAAAAGCCAAGCGGCAATTCCCAAAGGGACAATGGCCAAGAATAAATTCCAAGCCATCCAATAGCTGTTATCAGCCCAGAGTGCGATCGTAATCCGCAGCCACTGCGCCAATGTTTTGAGAAGAGGTTCCATAGCCGATCGCCTTGATCAGAAGCGTGTGAGATCAGAAGCGTTTAAAAACGGATCAGATTGAGTCAGGCAGATTCAACCGGGCAAATTCAACCGGGCAAATTCAATCAGGCAAGTTAAGCCGGGCAAATTTAACCAGATAGATTCAACTAGGCAAGCTAAACCGGGCAAATTCAATCGAGCAAAACCCGACCCAAATCCTCTCAGGAAGACCAATCAAGAAGACTGAATCAGGGTTTGTAATCGATCGGCCGCCGGTTGGTCTCCCAAGGCCAAGTAAAGATCTCGGGCCTGTTTCAGATGCTCGATCGCCTCAGCAGAACGGTGTTGAGATCGACGTAGACGGGCAAGCACCAGGTGTGGCTCCGGGTCGTGAGGATTATGGGCGATCGCCTGCTCCAGTTCCTTCGTTGCCTCGTCCCACTGTTCCTGTTGGATCAGCACCCCAGCCCAGGCCACCCGATAGGCCGCCTGATCCGGGTCAAGCCCCCTTGCTTGCCAAGTCTGTTCAATCGCCTTAGCCGCTTCGCCACGGCCTTGATAGGCGTAAAGATCTCTCGCCGCGATCGCCGCTTGCAGGGCCTGGGCCTGTGCGCCGTGGGCCTCCAGGGCCTTCGCCAGAGCCAAATGGGCATCGGGATCGCTGGGATGTTGCCGAATCGCCGCCTCCAGTAGGGGAGCCGCTTCCGCCGGTTGGTCACTGTCCAGCAGCGCAATGCCCGCCATCAGGGGCGATTCCGTCAAAGATGAAGCATTAAACGCACTGCTGCCGCCGGTTTGAACCGTTTCCGCGATCGCCCGTACTTGCTCCAACTTGCCCAGGGCCCAACTCGCAGTCTGTTGCACTTGTTGATCCGGGTCGCGGGCCGCCATGCCCATCATTTGGCTGAGGCGAGTCACTTGTTCATAAACCTGCGTTAAATCCCGAATCGCATTGGTGCGCACTTCCGGATTTGGATCCCGCAGGGCCAGGGCCATCGCCTCCAGGGTGGGTTCCAACACCCGCGACCCGATCGAGGTTAAAGCTGCGATCGACAGGCTTCGTTGTTTGGAATCCCCATTCAGCAGCACATCCATCAGGGGACGCAGGGCCCGAGAGTCGCCCCGTTGTCCCAATTCCCAAATGGCCTTGCGGCGATCGGCCGCGTTGTCGCTGCGGAGATTTTGAATTGCCCGCTCAATCAGGCTCGGTTGCACCACCCGAGTAGGCGCAAGGGCCGTTGGGCTGGGCAAGGGAGCCGTCGGGTTGGGTGCGGCATTGGGTGCGGCTTTCGGCGCAGCCGCATTAGCCGCCGGATTGGGCAAGGGTGCAGGCGTGGCCGGTTCAGGCGCTTTGGATTCCGCAGGAGCCGGAGCCGCCGCCTCTGAAGGGTCGGCAGAGAGTTCGGAATCGGCTGTCGGGGTTGGTTTTTGCCAGGGAAACAACCGGCGACGGGGTTTTAACTCTGGTTTGGATTCTGACTTGGCTCCTGGCTTGGAGTCGATCGGGGTGGCCGTTTCCAACGCCATGGCATTTTGACCATTGTGGGCTGCCGCACTGTGGGCATCGAGGGTGGGGCCCACATCCCGGGGCCGGGTCGATCGCGCCGCCGGAGCCAACGGAGCACCCCAAGGGTCGATCGCCTCCAAACCCTCTACGGCATCTGGATCCGCCAAAGGATCAAAATCCGCCTCTGACTCCGCATCCGCTTCATCCCAACCAAAATGCTCATTATTCCGAACTTGGCGAACAAACCAAACCAAGCCCCCCAACAAACCAAGCCCCCCAATTCCCGCCGCCCCCAACAACACAATTCGGCGTTGGAATGCCCGTTGATCGTTTTTGGGTTTCTTGGGCTTTTTATCCTGCTGGTTTTGATTATTATTCTGATTATTGTTTTGAGTATTGCCTGAATTGCCTGAATTATTAGGCTGATTATTTTGATTATTCTGGCTATTGGAATTATTACTATCAGAATTATTATTTGAACCGTTGTTGGAATTGCCTTGATTGCCCGAATTGTTTTGCCCAGAATCTTGCCCAGAATCTTGCCCAGAATTTTGCCCAGCATCCGCCGGTTGAGATTCATTGGGAGCTGCTTGGGCCAGGGGCATCGATGCGGAGGATGGCGAAGACGGGCTAGCGCTGCGGTTGGGGCCGCTGATGGCCGGTTGAACTTGGAGCAAGGCTTGGGCAACCGTTTCCGTGGCCGCTAGTCCACCGCCGGGGGTGGCCAAACTGCCCAACATCACGATCGCCATGGCCCGGGCTGCGCGATCGCGGGTGCGGGATTTGGCTCCTGTCCAACTAGCTCGCTTCATAAACAACCGATCGAAAGGGGGCGTGAAATTTGCAGAAAACTTGCGGAAAACGCCTGAAACAGACGCTTGCAAGAGCCTAAAGGCCAAGGCTCCTATTCATCATTCCCTGAGATGCCACAAGCAAGACAATCGTAGGCCAGGAGTTTCAGATTCTTTGCTGATTTCCTGAATGCACCCATCCAAACAGGTTTGCATCTTCTAGACCCATGGGAGCGGATCCGTTTGCCGATCCGTTGGCTGACGTTGGCTTGCGGCCGCGATCGATACGTCTAGCAATACATCTCCTGTCGAGACTTCCGTTGATATCTCCATTGTGGCATTGGTGCTTGTGGCATTGGTGCTCGCTCTCCATCCCCCTAGGGTCGCGGTGTGCCGGTGGGGCTGGGATTGCTTTGGGCGGGCGCTGCATTAGGTTTACGTGGCTCCGTGGGCGACATCAGTTGAATTGAGTCAAAAAAAGCCTGCACCTGGGGAACCTTGAGTTTGCCGTCTTCGGCCGCCACAATAGCCCGATACCAAATTCCGTTGGCATAGAAAATTCGCACCCGGGCCGCGAAACCGCCCGATCGCGACAATTCCAGATCGCGCCCTTGAAAACCACTTTGTTGCAAGGGCTTTTCGGAAACCACCTTGGCGGAAATGCCCTTGGCGATGCTGTCGCGACTGGCATCCAGAGCCTTGGCCACATCCACCCCCGTGCCCGCCGGAACCGGAAAGCGATTGTGAGCAAACAGATAAAACCGCTTGGCCGGTCGGTCTTGGTAACGGAGCATAATCACTTCCGCCGGGCCCACTTCGGTGGGGACGCGGCTGGTTTCTTCCTGGGGCTTGGCGGGAAACGCCACGGAAAAGCCGGCCTGGGGCGATTGGTAGCGTGGCCAGGTTTTCAGTAATCCGGCGATCGTGTTGGGGGTGGCGGAAGGGCTGGGCAACAGGGCCGCTGGGGCCATATCCGGCAGTGTGATGCCTCCCGGTTGGGCGGCGGGCTGGGAGGTGGTGACTTGGTTGGTGCAGCCGATCGAGAGGCTACCCAGACCCAAACTGAGCAGGATCGGCCCGATCGGGCGAAACCAGTGAACGGACAACGGAAGAATGCGATCGAGCATGGAACGCCGACAGTGAAACAGCAAAAAGGCTTGGGCCCGAAACGCCCTCCATTATGCGTTGCTGATTGCCCTGCTGCTAATTGGATCGGTTTAGATCGGCTTAGATCGGTCTGATCGCCAACGAATTAGGGACTGCAAGGCTTCGTGATCACCGAATAAGCTCGATCGCCCTGGATTGGCTGGCTCTGGATTGGCCGGCTCTGGATTGGCTGGCCCATTTCGCCGATCCCGCAGCAACACCACAAAGGAACCGGCCCCCAAGCCTTCCTGGGGAAACATTCGATAGCAGGGAAAAGCCCCGTGGGTCGATCGCCAAGGCTCCAGGGCCGGAACGGGTTGCGGTTCCAGGTGGGGAAAGCGATCGAGCAGCCATTGGGTGGCCCCTTCGTTTTCCTCGATCGCGTAGGTGCAGGTCATGTAAGCCAACCAACCACCAGGAGCCACCAGGGCCGCTGCGTTGGCCAAAATCCGTTTTTGGCGACTGGCATTTTTCCCGATCGTCAGGGGATGGAAACAGCCGGGATTTTTCTCCCCCTTCGCCAGCAGGGATTGGCCCGAGCAGGGCGCATCCACAATCACCAAATCCGCCCAGCCGGGAATCGCCTGGGCCAAGGTTTCCGGGTCAGCGCAGGTGGCGATCGCCGGATCAAGACCGCAGCGCTTTAGGTTGCTGACCAACATGCCGATCCGTTTACCGATCGCCTCATTGGCCACCAGCAGCGACGGTTGCAGCGCCCGCCAAGCAAAAACACTCTTGCCCCCCGGCGCGGCACAGAGATCCACCAGCCGATCGACCCGATCGGGAATCGCCAGCAGGGCCGAAGCCGCAAACACCGAGGAAAAATCCAAACAATAGAACGCCCCCGCCTCGTGCAGGGGATGCTTGCCGGGTCGCCGGTTAGCCGGTTGGTCGGCGGTCAAATCGAGCCGATCGACCCAGGCCGGCTGCATCGCCAAGGGGGGCAGGGCCGCGAAGGGGAACGGATCGGGGCGATCGGCCAGCCACAACAAACAGGGCGCAAACCGCTGGGCTTGGCCGAGGCTGTGGACAAAGGCCGCGCGATCGGCCGCTTCCCCAAACAGGCGATCGGCCAGCTTCAGCAACAGACGCGACGGCTCCGTTGCGATCGCTTCCGATGCCGCTGGTTTAGCCGATCGTTTCTTCGATTTGCCCATCTCCACTCGCCCCCAAAGATGAGTAGACAAGGGGCTTAAGCCCCTTGCCCCCCAGGATCACAGCCCGGATCAGTGCTCCAATGTTTCCTTAAACGGCGGCACGATTCAGATCCAACACCGCTTGCAGGCGATCGAGCACCAGTTGCCGATCCAAATAGGACAGCAGCGGCCCCGCCTTCGGGCCCCGTTCCTTGTTCAAAAACGCCAGATAAATCGCCGAAAAGGCCACCGGCATTTTCAAATCCAGCTCCCGCGTTGTGGCAAACAGCGCCGTTTGCAGGGATTCGCCGTCCCAGCTTTCCACCGTTGCCAGCGTTTTCAGCAAAGCTTCCACATAGCCGATTTGTTCCGGCGAAAGTTGATTCGCCCGCTCCGGAATCGTATCCAGATAGAGCACCAACTTTTCTTCTTCGTCGGCGTAGTCATTCAGCCACTTTTGAGCAGCCGAAATCCGTTCGCGAGCAATTTGCCAATCGTAGTCGCTCAAAGGTTCAGCCGATCGCGCCGCCACTTCCTTTTCCACATCCAAATGGGGCACTTGCAACAGCGAAATTGCTGTGCTCAATTCAAAGGGTTGGTAGGGCTGAATTTCCCCATCCAACTGAGCATAAAATAGCGACATCCAGTCTTCATTCAGTTCCGGCGGGTTGCCCCCATTGGCGATCGTTTCCCGGCGATATTTGTCGATCAAATTGTCGTAATCCCGGAACACGCGCGTAATACTTTCGTAGTTGGGCGCAAAGTTAATCGCCGTGCGGGGCGGCGTGCGCAACATCAAAAAGCGCAACAACTGTGGCGGCAATAGATCAGCAATTTCGCGGGCACTGGAGCCGATCCCCTTGGAAGAACTCATTTTCGTGCCATTGACCAAAATGAATTCGTAGGGCGAGTGGAAGGGCGGTTGTTGACCCAAAACCTTGCGAGAAATGGCGTTGGCCACGTCGCGGGAGCCGCCCTTTTGGGAGTGGTCTTTCCCGGCTAGCTCGATCGTCACGCCTAGCAATTCCCACTTGGCCACCCACTCGACTTTCCAGGGCAGTTTGCCGTTGCCGTCGAAGGGCGAAACCCAACCGGAATGGCCACAGCCTTGGGTGTAGTCCGTGGCGTTGGGATCACAGGTGTAGAACACCTTGCCGTCTTGATAGTCGGTGACTTGGGTAGTGGCGATTTTGCCGCAATGTTCGCAAATCACCTGGAAGGGATACCAGTTGCTGGGCCGATCGGCCTTGCTGACTTCTTTGTAGGCTTCGCGCACCAAATGGGCGTTTTTGAGGAAGCGATCGATCGCAGGATTCAACTTGCCCGATCGATACAAATCCCGCAGGTAATAAATCTCGGGCCGCACACCCAAATACTCAAACACATCCAGAAATTCGCCCATGAAATATTTGGCGTAATCACTGGCGCGATCGCCCGGTGCGGTGTCATCGGGCGAGGGCACATTGCAGAGGGGCCAGCCCAAATAGCGCTCAAACTTTTCCCGATCCAAATAGCGCGGCACGGTGTCCAGCGCGTCGTAATCATCCACTCCGTAGATGAATTTCACGGGCTTGCCGGCCTGTTTCAGAGCGCGATAGATCGTGTCGTGAATCACGACTCCCCGCAAGGAGCCAACGTGAACACGCCCCGATGGCGTTTTGGAATCGTTAACGATCTGTGGACCCTGTGCGTCGGCGGCGATTTTATCTGCCCAGAAACTCATGGCGGTGGGGCGGTGATGACGAGGTAATGGTTACAGAAAAAGATGGGTGCAGAATGCCAAGGTTGCAAAATGCCTATTCATTTTAGGGACTTGGGGCCTTTTACGCGCGATCGCCCCGAAAGGATGCTGAAAAAGCTTTATCTAGAAATTGATCAGGTTGAACCAGTTAACCCCGCCCCTTCAACACCCCCAGTCCAAACCAGCCGATCGGCCATTGGCATAATGAGACCAATCGCAATCTTGAGGAAAAACCGATGGTTGCTCAAATTCCCCCCAGTGAGCCGGGAAAAGTCCAGCCCAAGCCGATCGAATATCCCGACAGTGACGGCCAGCCGATGGCAGACAACACAAAGCAATTTCACTGGATCCAAACTATTCAAAGCAACCTCGCCACCATTTTCAGTGACGATCCGCAGGTGTTTGTGGCCGGTGATTTGCTTTGGTATCCCCTGGAAGGCAGCAACACCATTCGCCAAGCGCCCGATGTGATGGTTGTCTTTGGGGTTCCCAAGGGCGATCGGGGTTCCTATATGCAGTGGCGCGAACACAACATCGCCCCTCAAGTGGTGTTTGAAATTTGGTCGCCGGGCAATCGCTTTGGGGAAATGCTGAAAAAGCAGATGTTCTATAACCGCTATGGCGTTGAGGAATATTACATCTATGACCTCGATCGCAATGAGTTGAACATTTTGACGCGGGGAGACAGGGGCGATCTGGAACCCGTTGAGAATCCCCAAAACTGGGTCAGTCCTCGGCTGGGCATTCGCTGCCAACTGGATGAAGAAACTCTCACCCTGTTTGGGCCCGATGGCCGGCCCTTTTCCACCTTGCTGCAAGAGCGGCAACGGGCCGATCGGGAACGGGAGCGGGCCGATCGGCTGGCGGCCCGGTTGCGGGAACTGGGTTTGGATCCCGACGCGATCGCTCCCTAGAACCCTGAGCTACCAGCCCGAGCAATCACCATCAGCGATCGCAGCCATCGGGATTGTGGCCAATATCACCCCTACAGCATCACCCCTACAGCAGCCCAGAAACCTCGTAGAGCTGGCGCGTGCGGGACAAAATCTTATCGCCATAGTTCATATCCGCCTCCCAACGCCCACTCAGCAGCGCCACCGTGGGAGCCACGCCGCGCGGCACAAAGCTAAACCGAGGATCCACCACCGCATTCGCCAAGGGTTCTGTGCTGGCGTAGGCCTTGAGGTGTTGGATGTGGGCCCGCACCCCCAGCCGCGCACTGGCAAAGGAAGCTCCCTCGGGATTGCCCCCCAAGGCCCCCAGCCCCCCAAAGTTGTTTTGGCTGGATTTGGTGGGGCCCGGAAATTGCAAAAAGTCCGTTTCCACACACATTTGGGCAAAGGCTAGATCAAAATTGACCCCTTCGGCGATCGCCTCTTCGCGGTAAAGGCGCGGTAAATCGGGAAACTGGCTACCCGCATTGGGATTAAAGGCCCTCAGAAAGGTCAGCATTTGGGCATCACCGGTGCTGCCCAGTCCCATAATTTGCCCCTTCAAGGTGTTGGAAACCAAGAGGTTGGTGCGGAGGGTGACGGCGCGAGTTTGGCTGTTCCAACCCACAGAGATGTTGTATTGCCGCAGGTCGATCGCCTTGAAGTAAACGATGTTTTGGTAGCGCACTCGGACGATTTGCGGGTTGGTGGCCACTTTGATGCCCAGACGATCGGCCAGGTCGATCGGGATGTAGGAATTGCCATTGATCAGCACGCCCCGCTCGGGATAGCGCTGATTATTCACCTCGATTTGAATGCTGCTGTAGGGCTGGGCGGGGAATTCCAGCAAAATTTGTTGCAGGCCATCGCTGAGGCCGGTGGCAATGCCCCAACCTTGATTTTTGAGAATCGTGCGATCGGTCTCGTTGGTTAAAAAGCCCACTTCCACCAACAGCGAAGGAACCGTGAGTTGACGACAAAACAGCCGATTCCCCAACCCCGTGGCCGTGTCGGGCAATGCCCCCCGCGAAAGGAGTTGGGGAACCCGCGCCAGGGTCGATCGCAACAGAATTTCTGCCTGGGTTTGGCGCACCTGATTATTCGCAATGAAATAGACCGTCGTGCCTCGGGTGGCGGGGTTGCTGGAACCATCCAGGTGAATTTCCAAGGCCACATCCCCGGCGCGTCCTCGGGCATTGATCCAAGCGATCGTCTGTTGCAGGCTCAAGTCATCGGGAACCGTCAGCACTTCAATGCCCCGCCGTTGCAGGGTTTGGGCCGTGGCTTCCCGCAGCCAAATCATTTCCCTGGCTTCGGTGGTTCCTGCCGCCATAATGCCAGGATCCAAAACCCCGTTTTCATAGCCCCCATGGCCCGCTGAAAGGAGAACCCGCCCCATGAATTACTCTCGATCGAACTTCGACCAATGCTAGATCACCCGATTCCAAAAAATCACTAGGATGCGGTGCTGTTCAGAATCATCCCGAGGGCGATCGCGCGGCTGATTCGCGCAAGAGGTTGATCAACAGTAATTAATTTACTAACATTCGCTAACGTATGCCCATATTTAGATATGGCATACATTCCTCTCAGAAAAGCGGTCGAATTTCTGGGATTGCATCCAAATACGCTAAGAAAGTACGCAGATGAAGGGAAGATCGAAACCATCCGCAACGAGGCGGGCCAGCGGCTTTATAACGTCGAGTCATACGGACGCAAGGCAACTCGATCTACCGTTGTTTGCTACTGCCGCGTCAGTTCTGCCAAGCAACGAGATGATCTCGCAAGACAAATCCAGTTCATGCGCGATCGCTACCCCAATGCCGAAATCATCCAAGATATCGGGTCAGGACTTAACTTCAAGCGGAAAGGACTGCAATCCCTACTGGTCAGACTCATGCGCGGCGATCAGCTCCAAATTGTGGTTGCCTGCCGCGATCGACTCTGCCGATTCGGATTCGAGCTGTTCGAGTTCATGGTTCAACAAAACGGTGGCGAACTCGTGGTTCTCAACCCATCTGTTCACTGCCCAGAATCCGAACTCACAGCCGATCTTCTCGCCATCCTTCACCTCTTCTCTCGTCGAATGCCCGGACTCAGAAGCTACCGCAAGGCGATCCAGGAAGATCCGAATCTTCCTAAACCCTGATCAAAAAGCGCTCCTGAAGCAATGGTTTGGCGTTTCGAGATACGTCTACAACGCCACGATCAAACATCTTCAGGAACCGGGAACCAAAGCCAATTGGATGGCAGTTGCGCCCATCATCTTGGGTGCGCTTCCTGAATGGGCCAAGTCAGTTCCCTACCAGATCAAAAAAATTGCGGTCAAAGATGCTTGCACTGCCGTTCGAGAAGCCAAGAAAAGCTTCAAAAAAGACGGACAAATTCACAAGTGCCGTTTCCGCAGTCGAAAAGATCGACAGCAAACGATCTACATCCCCAAATCAGCCATCAGCGAAAACGGTGTCTACCACACCATCTTGGGGAAAGCAGCCCTGAAAGAATCAATTCCTGATGGCTTCAGTGATGGTCGGTTAACACTTGCCTATGGTGAGTATTACCTGATCACCTCAACAGAGGTGCAACCCATGCAGTCCGAAAATCAAGGGCGAGTGGTTGCCTTAGATCCCGGTGTCCGCACATTCATGACCTTCTTTGCCGAATCCTCCTATGGATGGATTGGCAATGACTCGAACTTGTTGATTCAAAAGCTGTGCTTCAAGCTGGATCGCCTGATTTCCAAAATCACTAAGGCTAAATCAGCCCAGAAGTACCGCCTCAAGAAAGCCGCCGATCGCCTGCGTTCCAAGGTGCAACATCTGGTGAAAGAACTTCACCACAAAACCGCGCGGTTCCTGACTGAAAACTTTGATGTGATCTTGCTGCCCAGTTTTGAATCCTCTCAAATGGTGAGCAAATCACGTCGCAAGATTAAGTCGAAAACCGTGCGGCAGATGTTGACCCTATCGCATTACCAGTTCAAGAAACATCTGGAGTGGAAAGCTTGGGAGTTGGGCAAGATTGCCTTGACCGACATCAACGAAGCCTACACATCCAAGACTGTTTCGTGGACAGGTGAAATCGTGAAGATTGGCGGCTCTCGGGTCATCAAGTCGAAGGTTGATGGGCGATCAATGAATCGGGATCTCAATGGTGCTCGTGGGATTTTCCTACGGGCATTGGTTGATACGCCTTGGTTGAGAGACCATCTCAACTTATGTATTTGTTAGCATCCGTTAGCAAAAAAGTATCGGTCACCGACTTGGGATTTGGGTTGCAATTTGAGTTGCGATTTGAGTTGAAATTTGGGATTGTCCACCCCGTGCTCGAAATTTGCCGTTTTGGAGCCGTAAGCAACGGAGCCGGCGGCCGTCCGGTACACTGCATAGATCCGTTGTCGGGTCGATCGCCCGGTTTGCTGATCATGGTTGAAGCTGCTGCATTTTCTGAGCACCCACATCCTGAAGAATTAGAGAATTTAGAAAGTTTAGAGAATTTAGAAAGTTTAGAAACCCTTGCAGAAGAAAACCTGGAAGCCTTAGAAGATTTGCCAGAGCCGGAGGAATTACCCGATCGGCCGGTGGCCCACGGCGATGACTTGCCCGATGATTTGGTGTCGGCCTTGGCGATGCCCTTGCGGGGAGCCAAATTGCCCTCCACATCCGCAACCACCCAGCAGCCGGCCGAACAGCCTTCAACTGCGCATGACCCGGCTGAATCGCCCACCGAAACCGGCTCGGAAACCGGCAGCGAAGTTCCTGTGGCCGAGTTGCCGCCCCTGTCGCCGGAAGCGGCCAAGCTGGCGCGAGAATTGCTGACGGGAGCCGATCGCCCCGTGGCGGATCTGACCGGGGAACGGGGGCCCCAAGTGCGCCTTTGGATTCCGGGCTGGGCTGAATTGACTGGATCTACTGGATCTATTGGATCTCTCGAATCTGCTGAATCTGCGGAGACAGAACCCGCGACGGGTCGGGAATCGCCGCCATCCCCAGCCGAATCCCAGCCAGAAGCGGCGGCTCCTGAGGCTGTCGAACCTATCCCGGCTGCCGAGATCAATCCTTCTGCCCAAACGCTCTCCGAGGTCAAACCCTCCGAGATTAAAACCAGCAACACCAAAGACAGCCAAGAAAGCAAAGAAAGCGCCGATCGAACCCAACCGGTGCGCCTGGTGCTGCCGCCGGACTTTGTGGCCGAACAGCCTGATCGGGGCTTAGCCTGGACCGATTTGTGGCAGCAATTGATGCATCGGCTGTATGGGGGAGAGCGGGGCTGGACACCCGACGGGCCCGTCACGCTGCAAGCGATCGATCGCACCTTGGAAGCCAGGCAACTGAAGGCGATCGCCGATGCCCTTCAGGAGGTGCAACTGCGGCTGACCCGGGTGGAAACCAACCATCCCGCCACCGCAGCCCTGGCGATCGAAATGGGCTATGCCCTTCAGTTCACACCGCCCGAACCCACCCAGGAACCGATTGCGGCCGACCCTGACCTCGACCTTGCACCCGATTGCTTGTATTTGGACAAAACCTTGCGATCGGGGGTGGAAATTCGTTATCCGGGCACGGTGGTGATTCGCGGCGATGCCAACCCCGGCAGCGCGATCGTGGCCGGGGGCGACATTCTCGTTTGGGGGCGGCTGTGTGGCGTGGCCCACGCGGGCATTAATGGCAACGAAAGCGCCATCATCATGGCCCTGAACCTGGCGACCAATCAGGTGCGCATTGCCAGCCGCACGGCCCGGGTTCCCGAGTCCAAGCTCGATGTGCCCTGTCCGGAAGTGGCTTACATTTCCGGAAAAGGGATCCGAATCTCACCGGCCGCCGACTTTGCCAAAAATGAAGTGCGATCGCGCCTGGGGGAACCACCCGCCTAAACGCTTGCCTCCACCCCCGACAGATAGTCAAATCGCTCTTCGATCGCCATGCTAAATTGAGGTGTCTTTTCGGGTTCCACCCGATCGCACCGCCCTTGGCCGTTCTGAATCCACCCTTCTCGATCGACCCTTCAGCCGTTGTCAACTATCAGGCAATCCCATGAGCCGCATCATCGTAATCACCTCCGGCAAAGGTGGCGTAGGCAAAACCACCTGCACCGCCAACTTGGGCATGGCCCTGGCGCAACTGGGGCGAAAAGTGGCGCTAGTGGATGCCGACTTTGGCCTGCGTAACCTAGACCTGTTGTTGGGTCTGGAAAATCGCGTGGTCTACACCGCCGTGGAATACCTGGCCGGTGAGTGCCGCCTGGAGCAGGCCCTCGTGCGCGACAAACGACAGCCCCGATTGGTGCTGATGCCCGCCGCCCAAAACCGCACCAAAGAATCGGTCACCCCCGACCAAATGAAAGCGTTGGTTTTGACCCTGGCCAAAAGTTTTGACTATGTGTTGGTGGACTGTCCGGCGGGCATTGAAATGGGCTTTCGCAACGCGATCGCCGCCGCCCGCGAAGCCATCATCGTCACCACTCCCGAAATTGCCGCCGTGCGCGATGCCGATCGGGTGGTGGGTCTGCTGGAGGCCGAGGGCATCAAAAACGTTCGGTTGGTGGTGAACCGGCTGCGGCCACAAATGGTGCAAGCCAACGACATGATGTCCGTGGACGATGTGCGCGAAATTTTAGCGATTCCGTTGGTGGGAATTTTGCCCGACGATGAACGGGTGATCACCTCCACCAACCGAGGGGAGCCGCTGGTGCTGTCGGAGCAAGTCTCCGTGCCCAAGATGGCGTTTAGTAACATTGCGCGCCGTCTGGAGGGTCAAAACGTGGAATTTTTAGATCTCACCGCCAGCCACGATTCCTTGCTGAAGCGGCTGAAGCGCTGGCTGAAGGGTAGCCCTCGCGGTTAGCCTGGATGGGCGAGCCGCTCCCGATCGGCCGCTGGAAGCTTCCCTGACCGCTGGCTCAACCTTGGCCAAGCTGGTCTCATCCCTTGGGTGGTGTGTCTTGACTGCAAGGGCTGTTGCGATCGCCCGGGGCCCATGACCGGCACAAAACCAAGCAACCGGGCGGTTTTGGCTCCGTTGGCAACCAGCCCTCAACCCACAACTCGTTTTTTCCCTCAGATCGCCCTTCGATCCAGCGCGCTGCGTTATCTGCGTCATGTTAAGCGAACTTCTCGATAAACTTTTTGCCCGCGATCCCGACAGCCGCAGCGTGGTGAAACAGCGGTTGCAATTGCTGTTAGCCCATGACCGAACTGATCTTTCGCCGCAGTCGCTCGATCGAATGCGCCAAGAGATTTTGGATGTGATTTCTCGCTATGTGGAAATTGATAGCGAGGGATTGCAATTCATGCTGGAAAACGACCTTCGCACCACGGCGTTGATTGCCAATGTGCCCATTCGGCGGGTGCGCCCGGACAATGAACCCTCGGAGGAAGCGGCCGCAGCCATGGAAACCCCGATCGAGAGTGTGATCTCGGAAGCCCCTTCCGAAACGGACGAAATCATCGATTTGGAATCCTTGCCCCTTGATGGGCCCACGGAAATTACCCCCTAGCAAGGTGAATCAGCCAGTGTTGGGTAATGGCGATGCGGCAGACCCCCTGAAACCGCAGGAAGGCAGTCAGTTCCAATCGGGGGAGCCATTGGATAAGGGGGAAACAACGACCTTGGCAACGGTGCGATCGCGCTGGGTGCAGCGGCTGCGGCACGATCGCGCGATCGCCGTGATTCGATCGCACAACTGGCTTCAGGGGCTAGCCATGGCCCAGGCGGCCGCCGAAGGGGGCCTGCGACTCATTGAAATTACTTGGAACAGTGTTCGGCCGGCGGAATTGGTGGCCGAACTGCGCGATCGCTTGCCCCACTGTCAAATTGGGGCCGGCACGCTGCTGGATGCGGCCATGGTGCGGGAAGCGGTGGCGGCGGGGGCCCAATTTGGCTTTGCGCCCTTTGGCGACTCGGGGGCGATCGCGGCGGCGGTGGCGGCCGGCATCCCGATCGTGCCGGGAGCCTTGACCCCCACGGAAATTGCCCAGGCTTGGCGGGCCGGAGCCAGCAGCGTTAAGGTGTTTCCCATTTCGGCGGTCGGCGGAGCAGCCTACGTGCGATCGCTCGTACCCGTGTTGCCCATGCCGCTGATTCCCACCGGGGGGGTCACTTTGGCCAATGCGGCGGAATTTTTGGCGGCCGGGGCGATCGCGATCGGCCTGTCGGGGGAACTGTTTCCAGCGGAAGCCGTGGCCGCTGGTCGTTGGGATCAAGTGCGCGATCGGGCCCGTCGCTTGGCTGAACAGGTGGCCCCCCACTGTCTTCCAGAGACAACCCCGCCGCTCGAAGATCTCCGCCCCTAGACCAACCGCCCGGCGACAGTCTGGCCAATTAACCGGATACAGCAGAAAATCAACTGGGAAACCGATTATCTTTCAAGCACTTCGTGGCCCCAATCATTGGCCCCACGAAAATTGCCCGGTTAAAATGCGAAACAATCTGCCTGCTCGATCGCTGTGCTGCGGACTTGGCAGATTTTTTGCAGACTTGGCAGATTTTGCAAATTTTTTTTAGGAACCTCCATGACAGGGCTGCTGGCAAAACTCGATGACACCCGCGATCGAGTGGTCGATCGTACCCGAGAACTCAGACAACGGCCGCCCCAGTGGTTACGTCGGCCCAAGTTTTTGATTGCGGGGGCACTGGTGACCTTTGCCGCCTCCTGGGCCGGGGCCCAATCCAGTGCCGCTCACTACTACTTCGATCAGTGGGAGCGGGCACAACTGACCAAAACCCTGGCCGTTTTGAACCAGCCCACGCCCGACCAACAACCCCGCTGGGCCGCCATCACCGATCAACGCTGGAGCTTTTTGGAGCGATCGACCCGGGCCATGGCCCAAGCCGCCAGCACCGGCCTGGTGAACTTCAAAGAACTGCCCTTTAGTCCCAAGGCATCGATGGCGATTCTGAAGCGGCTGGATAATGTTCGTTGGCTCCAAGTCGATATCGGCAACCAACGCTTAACCGCCTGGGAAGGAAATCGCCAAGTCCGCACGGATGCGGTTTCCACCGGCAAAGCCCGCACACCCACCCTGCCCGGCACTTGGACGATTTACACCAAGCTGCGATCAACCCGGATGCGTGGTCCCGGCTATGACGTGCCCAATGTGCCCTACACGATGTATTACGACGGGGGCTATGGCATCCATGGAGCCTACTGGCACAACAACTTCGGCACACCCATGAGCCACGGTTGCACCAATCTCCCGGTATCCACCTCCCGCTGGTATTTCAACTGGGCAGAGGTGGGCACGCCCGTGGTGGCCCATCGCTAGGGCCGATCGGGGCTGGTTGGCTCTGGATCCCGTACCCACAGGGCCAGGCCGCCACTGCGCCCCCGAGCCGCCAGCCCCGATTCACCGGCCCAGCAGAACGCAAAAAAGGGCAAATAGCCGATCGCCCGGCGGTTAAATGGCTCCTGGGTTAGGGCCTTTGTGGCCGGCCGCTCGCCCCGAACTGGGCCGCGATAAACCACCCGATCGCCAATCCCGATCGCCAGTTCCAAAAAATCAAAAGCCAGCAAATTCCGCTGACCCACCCATCGGGCCGGGCCCGAAAACTCCATAAAAATTGGCCCCACCTGCACTCGGTTTTTGATTCGGGCGATCGCCCCCGTGGCTTCGTTGGCCAAAAAGGTCAGATAGGCCGGGGCAAAAGCCGGAAAATAAAACCCCCGATCGCGCTGGGCCGACTTTTTGGGCGACACCACCCCCAAACGCCAGCGACCCACCAGCGACCCTTCCGAGAGCTGCACCCGATCGCGGCGGGTTTGGGTTTCCACGGTTTTCAGCGCGGTCACCACGGCAGCGGGTCGCGGACGCTCAGGCTCGGTCTGGGGATTTTGGATCGATCGCGCCGTCTGTTCCAGCAGTTGCGCAGCGGCCGGTTGCATTGCGATTTCGGTTGCCATGATGGAGGCAGTCATAGTCAATAGCCATAGTCAATAATAGTTCTGCTCTTCGGGATTCCAACGGCTCCCGGCCACCCCTCCTCGATCGGCTATTCCTTCTCGATCCGCCATGCATGTCTCGCCATGAATATTTTGATTAGCAACGATGACGGGATTTTTGCCCTGGGCATTCGCGCCCTTGCCAATGCCTGCGCTGAAGCGGGTCACCAAGTGACGATCGTTTGTCCCGATCGGGAACGTTCCGCCACAGGGCACGGCCTGACGCTTCAGGATCCAATTCGCACGGAACTGGTTCCTAACCTGTTTCACCCCAGCGTCACCGCTTGGGCCTGCTCCGGAACGCCCGCCGATTGCGTCAAGCTGGCCCTGGGGGCCCTGCTCGATCGCAAGCCCGATGTGGTGCTGTCGGGCATTAACCACGGCCCCAACCTGGGAACCGATGTGCTCTACTCGGGAACTGTTTCGGCGGCCATGGAAGGCCTGCTGGAGGATATTCCCAGCTTTGCCTTCAGCCTGGCCAAGTTTGGCCATCTTGACTTCAGCGCCGCCGCCGAGTTTGCCGTGCAAGCGGTGGCCCAACTCATTGCCCAGCCGCCCGCCCGGCCAATGCTGCTGAATGTGAATATCCCAGCGCCCGACGGCCCGATCGCGGGTGTGCAGCTCACCAAACTCGGCTTCCGGCGCTATCACGACCTATTTGAAAAGCGGGTGGATCCCCGTGGCCGCACCTACTATTGGCTGTCGGGAGAAGTACTTGAAGAAATTGACCCGGAAACCATGCCCGGAGGCCAAACTTCGCCCCTGATCACCGATGTGCAAGGAATTCGGCAAAACTACATCACCCTCACTCCTTTGCATTTCAACTTGACTGATTGGGCGGAGATGACCCCCTGGCAACCTTGGATCGATCGACTGGACGAGAGCTATGGGCCAGCCCCCAATCCCGCAGCCTAAGCCAACGTCAGTTCGGAATAGGGGAAGCAGCAGAAAGACGGGACTGGTTAAGCTGAGGTGTTAATCCAAACAAGCCTTAGCTCAACCCCGTCGTGCTCAGGTTAGAAGCTTTGTTCTGCAAAATCGACAGTGGTTTTTATCCTATTGCAACTCTCGACATAAGCGTTCCACTGCACAAATTGCGTGTTGAACTTCACGCCTATAGGTTGGAACTGGCCGTGAATGGCTTAATGGGTTCAAAACTCTGCGAACTGCTTTGTCGATATGCCTAACTGTCACTTCCGAGACAGAATTTATACTTGTGCCAGTCCGTTGATATGTCTTGACAACTTGCCACATCTGATCTGCCTTAAGCTCTTTGGGTTTACTGTAATAAGGGATTTTTATATGGTGTTTGTTACAAAAAAAATTGAGAATGGCTTCATAGGCGCTACGGGTATAGACGGCTGCCGCTTTGTAATCATGAGCTGCAAAGTATGTCTTCGCCCTAGCGATATATTCATTTCTTCCTTTGCTTCGTTCAGAAAAAATGGGTAATGTCAACTCTGCATCATCAGAACAGTAGAACTCAAATTTTTTCCAATCTGAGTCAGGAAAATGATCACAAAGTATTTCAAACCACTCTCGGTCATAAGTCATTATAAAGACTTGATAATTTGAAGAAAAATGAGATTCAATAATGTCGATAACTGGTAGCCTGTTTGACATATCCAATCCAATTAAAACATCATCTAGTGCAAGAATTGCTAAATCTTCAGCAGGTATGGGTTGAATTTTTAAGGCTGCAAGGTATATAGAAATTCCAATGGCTGAAAGTTTCGCTTCATTTAAATACGTCGGATGTTCCCCGTTTAGATCTTGATTAGAATACTTGACGTTTAAGATGACTTGCTGACCTTCAATTTTTCGAGTTCCTTTGTTATAAGTAAGAGAAATAGGTTCAAATTTCAAAATTATTTTGTTATATTCAAAATGCTGAAATAAATTAATCAACTCAGTTTCGAGTTGATTAATTAGGGCATTAGGTCGTACGTCAATCTAATGTGGGATTGATAGAGTAGAGAGACTGATGGATGAAGGTTCACGCCATGGAATGCCCTCTGTGCGGTCACAGCAAAGCCCATAAACACGGCAGGATGCCCAATGGACAT
>NZ_JACJQD010000017.1:0-65279 GCF_014696485.1 Limnothrix sp. FACHB-1083
TGAGAATAGGTTTGACGATTTGAGAGAATGAGCGTAACATTGGTGTATTACTTTTTGATTGTTTGGGGTAAGAATTACATCTTCTTACCCCTTTTTTATAACCTGAATCTGTCATTCAACACTTCTGAGATTGATCAATTAAACCTCCTGAAAGCTAAGGCTATTCATATCCTCCAGGGTTTATAGTCCATTACAGTTTTGCTGCAAGATATAATATTCAGTAAGCATCGCACTTGACGGCGGAAGTCTAGATATCTTAAACTATCTTATACAATTTATTTATCTAATTCAACACTACATGACACCTAAAAAGGTTCCGGTTATTATAGGAAACGCAAATCCATTTAGACTTATTCTCAGAGAAGAAGACCAATGGAACCCGACACTGGAAGAAATCAATAGTCGAGAGTACGATTATGTAAAACTCCACAGAATGTCTACTTATTTAGATGTGGGAATAGCGCCGCTTTCTCTCGGTATTACATTCGATGGGAGTTTAATTCTACCTGCATTGCCAGAGTTTGCGGTTAAGGATGCGGCTTTAGAAGAATTTAATAAAGCTCTTGCTTACTTGCTTTTCGGTGGTATTTATACAGAAGCCGTATCACCGGAAGATATTACAATTGGCACATTAACGTTAGATGGATATTCTAGAAGCGTTCAGCCCGCTTATGGTGCTGCTGGCAGATTTCATCAATCAATTCGAGATAAATATGCAAGTGGACTAGACTTAATTCAATTACTACATCCGCGCAAGATCTTTGTCAAAGATTTAAAACTGGCTTTTGAGAAAGGAAAGAACACACTTTCTAAACTTGACAGTCTTTCCGTTAATCTTTTATTGATTGGTGTGACCTATTTCGTAAAACATCAATGGGCTGAAGCTCTCGTAATACTGTGGACAGTTGTAGAGCAAGTTATTTCACATATTTGGAAGTCGGAAATCATAAATGTAGAAGAATCACCGGATCAAGAAATTCAAGGAAGGAAGCGATTTCTTCAGGATTTCAGAACATGGACAACTGCAACTAAGGTAGAAATTTTATATCAAAAAAACCTGATGACTCATATGGAATACTCTTTGTTGAATATTGCCAGAAAGTCACGAAATGATTTTGTACATTCTGGAAAAGTTCCAAATCAAGAATGTGCAACTGCTTGTATCAATGTACTGTTTAATCTTGTTTCTCTAGTGATTAGTCAGTATCAAGATAGTCAATCTCTCAATGATATTCGTGATAGTGTTACTGGAAATTTAAGAGAACCTTTAGTGCCAAAACAAGAAAGAGTTATACCCAAGGGAAAAGATCATGAGATCTACTGGTGCGCACTTCCTCCTCTCCCAGGAGACCCTCTTTGGGGAGATAAAGAGTATGAGATAATTGAAGAATTGGTGTTAGAACCTGTTCAGATCAATAAGAAAATGAAAAAATAAGTAATCCATGATGAGAAACCTCAAAGATCATGAGCGAATTCATTCAAATACCTTGAAGTGTAAAATCTCATAGCTTGAATCCATTGGGGATGCGATCGAGCCAGGCGGTCATCACTTGGGGATTGCTGGCGAAATGCAAATGTACATAGCTGCCCAAGACGGAACCGACGCAATAGCCTTCCGTGAGCCGATCGCCCCGAGAGGTCAAGAGGTCATAGCATTGGGCGATCGCCCCGGCCGCTTCGGGGTTTGCCACTTCCGAGTAGTGAAACCGATGGCCACGAATGGTTTCTCCTGAGGGCAAAGGGCCGCCAGGAGCGATCGTTGCTTCCACGTAACCCAGCTTGGGGCGGCGGGTCATTTGGATTTGCAGCGGTAATAAACCCAAGAGCGATCGCCCCGTGCCATCGGCCAGGGTCAGGCGATCGCACAGATAGATAAAACCGCCACATTCCCCATAGATTGGTTTGCCGGCCGCGGCCATTTGGCGAATGGCGATTAAACAATCGGTGTTGTTGGCAAGCTGATCCAGGTATAGCTCCGGGTAGCCACCCCCCAGATAGAGCGCGTCACAATCGGCGGGCGGCCGATCGACCAAGGGCGAAAATTCCACCAATTCCGCCCCTCGATCGCGCAGAAAATCTAAATTGGCTTCGTAATAAAAACAAAAGGCCCGATCGCGTGCGATCCCGATTTTGCGGGGTGATCGACGACTGACGGCAATTGGGGCGATCGGCGCGCGTGGTTCAGGCTTCGGGGTTGGTTGCTCCCGTTGCAACCGTTGCCAGAGCTGATCCAAGTCCAGATGGGTTTCCAGCAAATCCGCCAGCCGATCGATATATTCCTCCCCCAACTGATCCTCATCGGCCATTTTGAGTCCCAAGTGGCGGCGATCGATCAATGCGGCCTCATCCCGGGGCACACCGCCCAAAATGGGCATCCGCACGCGATCGCGAGCAGCCCCCGCAATCCGATCCAAATGTGCTCCGCTGCCCACCCGGTTGCAAATTGCACCCAAAAACCGCAAATCCGGGTCAAAGGTTTCATAGCCCCAGATCAGGGCCGCCCCGCTACGCGACAGGCCCCGACCATCCAACACCAACACCACAGGCGCGTTCAACCACTTGGCCAGCTCGGCCGTGCTGCCCGCCTCTTGGTCGCCATAACCATCAAACAACCCCATGGCTCCTTCAATCACCGCCACATCGGCTCCGGCCACGGCGCGATCGAACAGCGCTTGGTTTGTTGCCTTAGGCAGCATCCAACCATCCAAATTATGGGACGGGCGACCTGTAGCCCGGCGGTGATGGCCCGGGTCAATGAAATCGGGCCCCACTTTGAACGGCTGCACCACCCACCCGCGCCGTGTCCAGGCTCGCATCAGGGCGATCGCCACTGAAGTTTTGCCCACTCCGCTGTGGGTTCCCGCCACCACTACCGTTGGAATCATGCTGCGATTGCACTCAAGGAATACGTTAACGGGGCCAGATTGCGCTTAAATTGCCTAGCAGCTTGCTCCCCATGGCCATGACCCTTCCCACAGCGCCCGCCTTACCGAACCCGATCGACCTTTGGCAGTCAACCCTGCAATGGCAGCCCGACACAGCCACCCAAGCCCAATTTCAGCGGCTCTATGAGGCGATCTTGGCGGGTAACCAACGGATGAACTTAACCCGCATTACGGAGCCATTGGACTTTTGGGAAAAGCATCTTTGGGATTCGCTGCGGGGTCTATTTTCACCGATTTTGCAACCGGTACTGGCCCAGCGGGCCTCGCAAGCTATCACCGTGGCCGATTTGGGAACCGGGGGCGGCTTTCCAGGACTACCGGGTGCGATCGCCTTTCCAGAATGGCAATGGTTGCTGATGGATAGCACGCGCAAAAAGATTCAGTTTGTGGCGGAGGCGATCGCGGAATTGGGGTTGGGCAATGTACAAACCGCGTGCGATCGAGCAGAGCAGTTCGTGCGGCGACCGGGCCCCAAACCGAATTTTCACCTGGTGACCTTGCGGGCCGTGGGTGCAGCAGATCTTTGCGCCAGCTACGCCTTGCCGATGTTGGCCCCGCGAGGTGTTGCGATTTTGTATCGAGGTCGCTGGAGCGCAGAGGAGGAAGCCAGCCTGCAAGATCCCCTCAGCCATTGGGGCGCAGAAATTTTGGGTGTAGATGCCTTTAAAACCCCAATTACTGAGGGCGATCGCCACTGCATCTATTTGCAAAAAATTGACTAGTTTCCTGCACCCGATCGCCCGTCAGTTTGTGGAAAAGCAGCCAACGGGCGATCGGGTAACTTGCCCCAAAAACATGAAACACCGATCACCACTAGAAACAGACATGATCATCATTTAAAAACCACCGCAAAGTCACAAAAACCAAGCACTCATTTTTCAGAACTTCAGCATCAATACCTAGGGACTCTTTGGCGTAATGGCCGGAGTTGACAAGGTGTTAATAGGCTTAGGAACGTCCGACAGTTGACCAGGATTAAAGCCCAGTTGAATCAAACTAATTGACATCAACTTTTTGTCAACATAATGAATGAATGATTCTGGTTTTTCTTCAACACCGCGCGTGTTTTGCCGGGTTGCCAAATAACTCAGCAGCTCATTTCTGAGGCTCAAGCAAGATAAATAAATGGCGTGGCTATTTTTGATGTTTTCTTCTTGCTTAAAAGTCAAAGACAAATTACCGTAAAAAAGAACCACCCCCGAAGAAACCACAAAAATATTGATGACAGCGTTATTGACTTCGCCCCAACCTTCCTTACTAATAAAAAATAGACAAATAACAGCGATCGCCCCCAACGTACACATCATCGCCAGCGAAATATAATACTGCTTATAGAAAAAGCCCATAATTGAAGCATTGCGATCAATCAAGACCTCAACATCCTGAAGCTGAAAAATTAATCTTGATTTCACAGAGGGCTTCGGCTTTAGCCATGCTGTTTGTAAAGCAATTTGTTCCTTAGTGAGCCGTTGGGGTGCAGTAATCCATTTTTGCTCCCATTGGCTACTCACGAGCAACAAAACATAATAAGCAATCCCAACCAAGCTCAAAAGCACCAGAACCAAAACAATATGGCCCAGGAATGTGGGCTGGCGCTTTTGGCCATTCATGATCGCCCAAGCAAGCCAACTGGGAATTTGGGGGGAAACAGGCTCTTCCATGTCCAAAAACTTTAGCCTCTTTATTGGCTAGGGATCAAGGTAGATGGGTTGTTCCATTGCCTCTTCCCAGGTCAACGGTGGGGCGATCGAGAAGATCTCCAGCGCTAACCCGGTCTCACCATAGGCCTCATCACGCGCATCGGCATAGGCTGCTTGGATTGCGTCCGGGAGCTGAGATTTGAGAGCTGATTGCTCAAGAGCAACGAAGAAGCAACTACAGTACGAATTTGATATATTGATAGCAACATCATCAAAGAATTCACAGTTAGTTATTACTATGGGTCTAAAATCTAAGCGAACTTCTCCCATTTTTTTGAATGTGGAATCTAACAGCTCCCTTGAGCAAAATCATGCTTCTGTGCATCCTCGCAGCCGTCGTAAAATTGCCTTTGGCTGGTATGGCGGTAAGTTTTCCCACTTAGATTGGCTCTTACCTCTTTTACCCCCATGTCATCATTACTGCGAACCTTTTTCCGGATCGGGGGCTGTTTTGCTGAATCGGGAACCATCTCCCGTTGAAACGTATAACGATATTGATGGTGAAGTTGTCAATTTCTTTCGAGTCTTACGAGATCATTCAGAGAAATTAATCCGATTGATCGCCCTTACGCCCTTTTCCCGGGAAGAATATTATCAGGCAATCTATGACGATTTAGATAGTCTAGATGATATTGAGCGTGCCCGCCGGTTTTATATTCGCGCTCGGCAAACTAGAACCGGTTTAGCACAAACAGCCTCCTTAGGACGATGGGCAAATTGTAAAGACACTAGCCGATCGGGGATGTCCGGGGTTGTGTCTCGATGGCTGGGCGGTGTCGAAGCATTGGATGCGATCGCCCTCCGTCTCTTGCGAGTACAGATTGAAAACCGGCCCGCTCTAGATGTCATTCGTCTCTACGATGGCCCCAACACATTCTTTTACTGCGATCCGCCCTATTTGCACGAAACCCGAGGTGACACCAAATCCTATGGTTTTGAAATGACTGAGCAAGAACACCAAGAGTTGGCCCTCACTCTAAATCAATGTCAGGGAATGGTTGCTGTTTCGGGATACGATCATCCAGTTATGGAAGATCTATTTCCCCAATCAAAATGGCAAAAGATTCTTGGCCCGCAAAAAACAATTCATTCCACTAAAGATACACGCCAAGAAATTTTGTGGATTAATTATTCATTACCTCAATCTCAATCAGATTCTGATTCTGTTCAGCGAGAGCTATTCTGATGACACCGGATCAAATTCTTGGACAAATTTACCAATCAGCACTCATCGCAGGTAATCGTTCCTTAATTCAGGACTCTAGGCTGGTAGAGCATATCAACCGAGTTTGTCAATGTACGAGCAACCGTTCAGGCGTAAGGTTCTTGATGGCTTGTCTGTTGGGTAAACTTGATCGTCCCGAGGTCGATCCCCGAAAGCCATACACTAAAATTGGCGGCTCTGATAGCTTTTCTGGTCGCAGGTACGACGAAGACTATTTGACACCATTTATCAATCAACATCAATTACCTGTCAATTCAACAACTGCATTTCTTACTCCTACTTTCCGAAACCATGATCAGCCCTTGACTACGGATCGCGAATTAGTAGGCAGGCCGGTTGAGCTATATCGCTCAGTCCTTATTCTTTTGGAAGATGTGGCAGAAAGTCGTATTTCTGCTGAAGACTTATTGGCTGAAATTGTGAGAGTTCTTCTAGAGATTCGTGATGAACAATTACACCGAATTAACTCATTATTGTCTAGCCTAGAGCGATCGCAGGGATCTTTACCCTTATCGACAGAAGCTATTATTAAACTCATCACGCAGCATTTAGCTTGCAAAAACTCTAGTCGCTTACCAGTGCTCATTGTGGCGGCTGCTTATCAAGCAGCAAGATACCATCTGGGAGAAAAAATCCTGTCGCTACAAGCTCATAATGCTGCCGACTTGCAGACCGGATCACTGGGCGATATCGAGATCACCCTACAGGATGATTCTGCCGTTATCACAGCTTATGAAATGAAAATGCGTGCAGTTACCAAGACTGATATTGACTCTGCAATTTCCAAAATCTTAAAGGAAGGTCAAACCGTGCAGAACTATATTTTTATTACAACTGAGCCGATTGACCAACAGACTATGGATTATGCGGCAACTTGGTATGAGAAAACAGACGGCGTAGAAGTTTCTATTTTGGACTGTTTGAGCTTTCTACGACATTTTCTACACTTGTTCCATCGAATTCGTCAAAATTATCTCAATGCCTATCAAGATCTGGTTTTGAATGAACCAAATTCATCCGTTAGCCAAGCTCTTAAGGAAGCATTCTTGGCACTTCGCCAAGCAGCAGAAAGTGACGACTAGTTTCTACGAATGACTCTAGACCAACAAAAATCCCCCAGCCGGAGCCAGGGGAACATCGTCAGGGTGCATCTACCTGACCATTACTAGCGATCGCCCAGAGTATGATCTGGAAACATTGCCCTGATTTTTAGATTCAGTCTTGGGGCAATTAATATTTCCGTTGTCCGTCCGCTAAATGAGAGTTTAATTAGATTTCACAGCGGGTGTTTGGTGGTGCAGAGACCATGAATTCCGATCGCTGCTACGATCGCCCCTAACAAGGCCCAAACACCATCCGCAAAAAGATTAATTCGATGAATATTTTGTCGGGCTTCTGCGATGAATAATTGAGGCAAGTCTCTGGAGGTTTCCGCTAATTTGGCAAAGTTGGCGTAGGCTTTTTGCAACAGATCCCAATCTACCAGCGCATAATACATACAAATCACAAAGCACAGACCACCTGTTGCAACCAGAAACAGGAGCAGTAATCGCTTAAAAGATCGTCGGAAGTTCATAAAATCCAAGGTATTGCTCCAGCGTATAGTGCTTTACAGTCTAAAAACCTTAGCCTCTTTATTGGCTAGTAAAGCAAACAAAAATCCCCTAGCCGGAGCCAGGGGAACATCGTCAGGGTGCATCTACCTGACCATTACTAGCGATCGCCCCGTGCGCCATCCGGAAGGTTCTTGCATTCCCGGCCGGAATAGGGACAATGGCATCGAAATCGATCGCCCCATTGCTGCCCCATGCCCGCCCCCGCTGACTTGGCCCGCCGCGCCGACCAACTGCGCCAAAAACTCCAGGAAGCCAGCTACGCCTACTACGTGCTGGACAATCCCGTGATGGAAGACGCGGTGTACGATCGCCTCTACCGGGAACTGGAGCAACTGGAAACTCAATATCCCGAGCTGGTTTCACCCGACAGCCCCACCCAGCGCGTGGGCGATCGCCCGGCGGAGCGGTTCCAGACGGTGCAGCACGCGATCGCCCTCTACAGCTTGGAAAATGCCTTTGATTTGGCGGAGTTGCGAGCTTGGGAAGATCGCTGGCAAAAGGTGGCCGGAACCGGGGAGCGATCGCCCGTTTTGGAGGAATTGCCTCTGTTTCAGGCGGCGAACCCGGCTCGCTATGTGTGTGAACTGAAGATCGATGGCTCGGCGATCGCCCTCACCTATGAAGAGGGGCTGCTGGTGCGCGGGGCCACGCGGGGCGATGGGATCGCGGGCGAGGAGATTACCCAAAATATCAAGACGATTCGATCGATTCCGTTGCGGTTGAATACGGCCAATCCGCCGGCCCGGTTGGAGATTCGCGGGGAGGCATTTTTGCCCCTCAGCAGCTTTGAGCAGATCAATCGCGATCGGGCGGCGGCGGGCGAGGCCCTGTTTGCGAATCCCCGGAATGCGGCGGCGGGAACCCTGCGCCAACTGGATTCGCGGATTGTGGCGGAACGGAAGCTGGACTTTTTTGCCTACACGCTCCAATGGCCGGAGGAGCTGGACTGGCCCGATCGCCCCCGCAGCCATTGGGAGTCGCTGGAACAGTTGGCGGCTTGGGGCTTTCGGGTGAATCCGAACCGCGATCGCTGTGCTGACCTGGCGGCCGTTTGGGACTATTGCCAACGGTGGGATCAAGCCCGCCACGACTTGCCCTACATGACCGATGGGGCGGTGATTAAGCTCGATGATTTGGCTCTGCAAACGGCGGTGGGCTTCACCAACAAATTTCCGCGCTGGGCGATCGCCTACAAATACCCGGCGGAGGAAGCGCCCTCGCGGTTGCTGTCGGTGACGTTCCAGGTGGGGCGCACGGGGGCGATTACCCCGGTGGCGGAACTGGAGCCGGTGCAGTTGGCGGGAACCACCGTGGCCCGGGCGACGCTGCACAACCGCGATCGACTGCTGGAGTTGGATTTGCACCTGGGTGACACGGTGGTGATTCGCAAGGCGGGGGAAATTATTCCCGAGGTGTTGCGGGTGTTGCCGGAACTGCGGCCCGATGGCGCGGCGCGGGTGCAAATGCCCAGCCATTGCCCGGCCTGTGGCGAGGCGGTGGTGCAGCCGGCCGATGAGGCCGTGACGCGCTGCATCAATACCTCTTGTCCGGCGATCGTCCGGGGCAGCCTGCGCCATTGGGCTAGCCGCGATGCGTTGGATATTGATGGGCTGGGGGAAAAGTTGGTGGAGCAGTTGAGCGAGGCGGGGTTGGTCAAGTCCGTGGCAGATTTGTACGGGCTGACGATCGAACCGTTGCTGACCCTGGAGCGGATGGGGCAAAAGTCGGCGGAGAAACTGGTGAGCGCGATCGCCCGATCGACCGATCAGCCCTGGGCGCGGGTGCTGTATGGCCTGGGGATTCGACACATTGGATCGAGCAATGCCAAGCTGCTGGCGGCCCAGTTTCGATCGGTGGAAGCCCTGGCGGGGGCTACCGAAGAAGAGCTAACGGCGGTGAACGGGATTGGCTTGGAAATTGCCAAGTCGATTCGGGAGTGGTTCGGGTCGGCAGCCAATCGATCGCTAGTCGATCGGCTGCGATCGGCGGGGTTGTCCTTGGCGGATTCCGACCCGGATCCGGATCAGGCGATCGCCCAGCCAACCAACGCGGCCATCAGCGGTAAGACCTTTGTGCTAACCGGAACTCTACCCACCCTGACTCGTCCAGAAGCAAAGGAGCTAATCGAGCGATCGGGTGGCAAGGTCACCGGCTCCGTCAGCAAAAAAACCGATTATGTGGTGGTGGGCGAGGAGGCTGGCTCCAAACTGGACAAAGCGCAATCCCTGGGATTGGTCTGTATTTCAGAAGCTGAGTTGCTAGAATTGCTGGCAATGGCTTAGTCCAACATTTCAAGCTTTAACTGCACCAGACCACCGCACCAGACCAGGGGCTTAAGCCCCTTGCCCCCGGCGATTGCTGTGGCCCCTGACTCCCCAAACGTCTTCGTCCGATTCTCTCCCCAGGCTTTGTTTATGAAGGTCGATCAACGTCCCCCCAGCGCTCAGCCCACCCAAGCTCCCCAGCCGATCGCCCCGTCGCGGCAACCGGGGTTATGGCGGCAACTCAGCAATAATTTCGCCCTGATGGCGACCGGGGGACTGGTGGCGATCGTGGCCACGTCGGCGGCGGGGATTGGCAACTGGGGCAAGGGGATTAGCGACTTTGTGGCGGCTCCCTTCACCACGCCGCAGCCGCCAGCCAAGGCCGATGTGCGATCGCTGACAATCGACCAAATTCGCGGGGCCAGCGAACTGACGACCACGGTGTTTTCGATGGAGGCGATCGTTCCGGCCCAGCGCGATCGGGTGTTGGGGCAATTCGTCGTCGGTTCCACCAAGCTGCTCTACATCGCCTACGGGGAAATCAGCGCCGGGATTGATTTCAGCAAACTGAAACCGGAAGACGTGCGCCAAGGAGCCGATGGCAAGCTAGAAATTCGGTTGCCGGCCCCGGAAATTCTCGATCGCAAAATCGATGTGGGTCGATCGCGCGTCTATGACTACGATCGGGGCTTTTTGGGTCTCGGCCCCGACTCGGGCCCCGAACTGATGGCCCGGGCCCAAGAGGCAGCGCTCGATCGGGTCACGGAATCCGCCTGCCAACGGGGCTTGCTCAATGAGGCCAACAAACGCGCTGTGATGGTGGTCAGCCAAATGTTGGCCCCGACCCAAGCGGGCTTGCCCAAAGGAGCCAAGCCAGTGACGATCATTCCCCAGGAGCCGGATCCCGCCGCCTGCCCGATCGCCAAACCCATTAACCCACCAGCGATCAACCCACCAGCGACCAATCCCCCGGCCACCGACCCCAACGGGGCCGCCGACCAGCCCGCCGCTCCGGCCCAATCCTAGTAGCGCGACAAGCTTGTTCTAGGCAATCAATTCGACTGTTCCTGTTCCCTGATTGTTAGGCAGCAAGGGGCTTAAGCTCCTTGTTTCTGTAACTGATTCCGCAACTTTGACCCACCGAATTAAGCCTGTCGCACTACTAGAGAATGTCTGACTAGAAAAACAAGAACTCTACAAAATTTGGAGGGATTTTAGCCAGGGGCCAGTTTGGGATTGAAATTGCTCCCAAGAGGTTTTCAGAAGCTGCAAATTTTCTGCATCACTCTCAACGGTTTCACCGTTTTTTTGCAGCTTTAGCCCCATTCGTTTGTAGGTTTCAAAGGCTAATTCGGGGCCCGGTGTTTTGCGCCACATGGACTCTAAAAACAACAGAATTGTTTGATCAACCGCAATACCACTGCCAACCAGCGGCGCGGCCAATAGTTGAATTTTGTTTTCTGTGAGGGCGCGCCGAGCAATGGCCCGGTTGAACCGATGACAGGTTTCGCGGGTCGCTTTGACGGCAGCTTGGGGAACCACGGGCATCGCCCACCCCCCATCGACCGCGATCGCCAAGGAAAGGTGCAAGTCGCGCCAAGCCAGTTTGGGTAATTGTTGAGCCAGCTCAGCCATGGTGTGGGGGCGATCGCTCAAGCCAGCAATGATGGTTTTGAAGGGTTCCGCATCCAGGTGCACCGTTGCCACTGGGCAGGGATATTCCTTGGGGATTTGGGGCGATCGCAGCGTGAGGGCGAAGGTTTGCTGATCCAAGCGATCGCGCTGGGCCAAAGAGGCGAGGGGCACGGTTCCGCGCCCAAAAATATCCCGTCGAAATGATTGGTTGGTATAAACGTCCCGCAAGGTTTCCCGCAGCACGGGATCCTCAATGGTTTGCAGGGTTTGCAACTGGTTAGGCTGCAATCGAAAGTGTTCCATTTGGTCGCCCAAGTGGGCCGAAACCAAAAAGCTGGCCTTGGCTTCATCCAGCAGTTCCACCACTTCTCGATGGAACAGCGGGGTGAAGTGGCGATTGCAATATTCATGCACCAAGTAATTACGAGACATGGTGGAAATTTGCTGGAGCCGATCGAGCGCGGCTGGCTGAGATTTGAAATAAATCGCCTCCTGTTCAGCAATGGCTTTGGCAAAATTCAGAGCCAGATCAAATCGTTTGGTAATTTGCCCCGATTGGGAGAGCACCTGCGCTTGAATTAGCTCTCGCATTCCCAAAAATGCAGACCAACCGGGCATGGCGTTGTAGCTGAGATAAACTACGCCACCAACTTTTAGTTTTTTGCGGATAAAGTTAACGATTTGCTGTCGGTTTTCGGGCGAAATCCAAGAAAAAACGCCATGGAGCGTGATGAAATCAAAGTCCGGCAACTCTGCCCGATCGGCAAAGTCCTGGAAGGAGTCATCAAAAAAATGGATGTTTTTGAGGCCAATTTCGCGGGCTAAGGTTTGGGCATGAACAATGTGGCTGGGGTTGAAATCTGTGGCATAAAAATCCCCTTGCGGATTGGCAGCCGCCAACAAATTGGTGGTGTTGCCCTGTCCACAACCCAATTCGCAGTAGGTGAAGGCGCGATCGAGCGGGGGAGCCTGAAGCCCCTTGCACAACAACACATAATTGAGGTGTGTGGGGGCTAATTCCCGATAAAACCCATGGGTGTAGTCCACTTCGGCCACATAGCCCTCTGTCCAACTTTGCATAGTCGCCTACTTCATCTACACAGTAACCAACAGTGATCGGGGGGCTGCTTCCCAACAGTTGGGTTGCGGGGCCCACTTCCTATCCCTGGCCATCCTCAAAGCAGCCCGCGATTCCGGACAATTACACCGGTTACGAACGGTTCGATCGCCCAGTGATCTCAACTAGTGATCTCAACCAGCGATCTCAACCAGTGATCTCAATTAATAATCCACCGGGCAAATCTTCGACCGTCCTGAATTCATCACCGCTAATCACCACGTCATTACCAGGGCGATCGACCGGAAGTTAGCGATCGGGTTCTGGCGGCAACACGGCCACCCGCATAAACCGCAACCCATTGGCCCCCTGGAGCGATTCCACCTCGCCGCTCTCGCGCTTGGAGCCAATCATGCCCTCGCGTTCCAAGTAGCGTAAATATTCCTGATATTCGTGGCCCTCATCCTCCGTGGCATAGACCACCGTGAGGCAGCCGGGCTGGGTAATTCGTTCTCCTGTGATCGCATCGCGGGCCTTGTCGATCCGCTTTTTGACAATTTCATAGCGCGTGTCGCGGGTTCCTCGCACATCAAACAGCTTCTCAGTGTTTTCATCATGCAGAATATCCACCGTGGAACCCTGCACCAGCACCAGATGCGTCAAGCGTAATTGGTCACTAAGGGTGCGCTCAATTTCAAAACCCATCCGCGCACAGGCACAGACAGCCCGCAGTTGCTCATATCGCAGGCTGCGGAGGTGGAAGCTGGTGAAGTCGGGATAGATGGAGCTACCGGCATAGATCATGTGATCAATGCCGTCGGTGGATTCAATGTCGCAGTAGTGGGGGGCGATCGACTGCATTTTGCTTTGGCAGCGATCCCAGGTTTCCCGCATCCGCCGATTAATTTCACTCACCAAGTGGTCATATTCAGCGCGGGCTTCATAGACGGCCCCGTGGGGATTGTCGCAAGCTTGGCGATAGGCGGTGACGGCGGCGGCGGTGGCTGGATCCAGCCCTGCCAGATAATCCAAGTCGTCTTCAATGTTTTCCCGCAGGTATTGGGCCCCGCGCACTTCCGCTTCCACGGTCACACCGCCTTCAAGGTTGTGGATATATTCCTGCAAGTCCAAGCGCAGTTGCCGCAACAGGGGCAGGTCTTTGGCCGCACAAGCACAATCAAGAATGGCCAGGGCTTGCCGAAACTGGGACAGCAAATCCGTTTGAATGGCTCGATCGCGCGCAAGGGATGAACCGCGAATGTCGGAGATGCCATAGAGCGGATAAACATTTTCAAAGGCGATCGGTTGGGGTGGCAGGCCCCAACTGCGCCGCTCTGCCTCCTGCAAAAACTTCCATTCCACGGCTGGGTGGATGTTGCTGAAGTGGGACTGGCCGGCCTGGCGCAAGGCCACGGCCAAGGAAGGTTGCAGCAGTTCCGCTCGATTGATATCCAACAGGTCAAAGTTATCGGGCAGACGACTGGCCACCCCCACTAACCCCATCAACAAGGGGGGACGATCGCCCGCCTTATCCCGCAGCAACAGGGGAATCAACAGCAGCGATCGGGCCCCGCGATCACGCAAATCCTGTTCGAGGGGGGTGACGGCCTGGGTGGCCAAATCTCGAACGATCGTCACCCGCTCCAACTGCATGGCTGCCAAGCAGGGCGACTCGCGCAAGTCCCCCAGGTCATAGCCTCGGACGGTGCGCAGCCGTGCCTCATTCCCCAGGGTTAATTGCAGCCGATCGCCATCGGTGCGCAACACAAAGGTGGCATCACCGGAAAAGAGCGATCGCATGGATTGCCCCACTTCCCGGAATTTTTCCGGCTGCAAGATGGAATGGCCATTCAGCAACAGGCGACCCAACCGGCGTAATTGCTCCCGCGCGGTCACATCCCACCCTTCCAACAACAGTTGCCCCTTGAATTGGCACCATTCCAACTGAAACGCGCTTTCAAAGGAGGGCAGGGAAGTGGAGGCTTCCATGAGGGTTTGCACATCGGGGGCGATCGACTCGAACACCAAGGCCCCCGGCCGCATCCACAATTCCAACCAGCGATCGGCCACCTGCACCAACTTCGGCGCATTCAGCAACCGCCGAATTCGGCTGTCCTTGGGGTGGCGATCGAGCAACAGACGGTAGGCCACCTGTCGCCGCAGCCAATCGCGCAAAACTTCGGCCTCTAATCCTGGCAACAAATCCGCGAGCGATCGGCCAACGGCCACCAAACCCCGCACTGACTCTTGACGACCGGCTAGCTTCACCGCCTGACAAAATGCCGCATTGGCCATGTCCACTTCAAAGCTGTCCGGCTGCACCACCGCAAGCAACACTTGGCTATGGGTCACAACATCCACCATCGTTTCGCTGGCAGTCGATAACAGGCGCTCAATGGGGGAATTCTGATCAATGGCGGAGTCGGTGGCGGAGTCAATGGCGACAGCATCGGTCGTGGTGCTGCCTAAGTCCGCAGGGGGTTGCACTTCGATCGGCAGAATGGATTGGCCCGCCTCAAGGATTCTGAGGGTGGTTGCTGAAGGGGTACTGGATTCTGACATTGTTGATTAACCCTAACTCTCCGAAACATCCCCGACGAATAAACGGTTTTGAAAGACTGGGTTAAGGACGGCCAAGACCGAATCAACTGAATAATGGAACCAACGGGACTGATCAACATGCTGGGGCAAGGGGCGCTGCTGTGGAAACCCGGCCCGCGTTCGCCCATTGGCCAAGAACGTTGCCTCAGTCACCGAATTGACTGATCTCGGTTAATGAATCGCCGATCGCGGGTGGCTAATCGTGAGTCGCCCATCTCAAGTCGCCCATCTCAATCACCAATCGCCGATCGTCAACTCATCCATGAACCGTGATTTAACCCATGTGATGCACCAACCCTGATTGCGCAAGCCCGATGCTGATCATCCATCAGCAATCAGCCCAACAGACTTGCTTCGGCCCAAGAAAAGATTCCTGACGATTTGATCCTAGCTTTCAGGGTTCTGGACTGGGGAGTCTTTTCTTGAGTTTTGATGAGTTTTGCGATCGCCCCTAGGTTGTTAAGGGTGCTGGATCAACGGCCGAAGACTCGGCCAGGGCCGGCCGTTGCTCGATCGGGATGGTGATCACAAATGTGGCTCCCTGGCCCGGCTCCGTCACACATTCCAGCGATCCCTTGTGGCGATCGGCCACCACCTGATAGGAAATGGACAGCCCCATCCCCGTTCCCTTGCCTACGGGCTTTGTTGTGAAAAATGCATCAAAAATCTTGGATTGGGCCGCCGTGGCAATTCCCGGGCCGTTGTCGATAATTCGGATTTGGAGCTGATTGGGGTCAAGCAGAGCCGTGGCGATCGTAATTTGTGGATCCAATGTGCCAGACTCTTCCAACGCATCGATCGCATTCACCAACAGGTTCATAAACACCTGATTGAGCTGACCCGCATAGCATTCCACCGCAGGCATGGCCGGATCGTATTCGCGGTGGATGAGGATGGCCGGCTGGGTGTCGCTGCCCTTCAAGCGATGGTTCAAAATCGTCAGGGTGCTGTCAATGCCTTCGTGGATGTCCACCCGCTTCAGATCCGATTCATCCAACCGGGAAAAAATCCGCAACGATTGCACGATGCCGCAAATGCGCTCGGAACCAATTTCCATGGATTTCAGGAGTTGCGGCAAGTCGTCCTCCAGAAATTCCAGGTCGATCGCCTCGGCATAGGCCGTCAAGGTGGGGGACAGTTCCGGTTGCTCCTGGTGCAATAACTCTAAAAAACCCAACAGGCCATGGATGTAGTCCTTTGCATGGCCCAAATTGCCGTAAATGAAGTTGATCGGGTTGTTGATTTCGTGGGCCACGCCGGCCACCAACTGCCCCAGGCTGGACATTTTTTCGGACTGGACAACCTGCACCTGCGCCTTTTGTACCTGTTCCAAAGCTTTGGACAGTTCGGCGGTGCGCTCCAGCACCCGTTGCTCCAGTTGTTCCGCCAGGCTTTGCAGTTTGGCTTCGGCCAGTTGTCGATCGAGAATTTCTTCTCGCAGCAGGCGGTTGGTTTCGCGAGTTTGGGCGATCGCCACCCGCAGCCGCATGGGTTGGCGCACCAGCAGGAAGGTCAACACCGTGCCCAGGGCGATCGCCACCACTTCGCCCACCCGTAACCAGAGCATGGAAGTGGACACCACTGTCCAACCTTGGGCGGGCACAGCGGCCAGTTGCCAGCGCCCCGTGAGCAACGGAATTTCTAGAATCACCGGGTCGCGATCGAACACGGTGGCCGACCCAAACAGCAACCGCCCCACCCCATTGGCCCCATGCTCATAGATGGCGTATTCCGTGCTGTTGTCGTTGTTGAGCAAGTCCGCATCCGCCAGCAGGGCCAGCTCATCAAAGATCACAACCACCATGCCCAACAGGGGCGATCGACTGGAGCAGCGCCCATCGCAAACGGGGATGTAGCCCAAGTAGCGTGCCCGGTTGGTGTAGGGCTGAGGTAATCGGGAAATGAGACCACTGGGAATCAGGCGTTTAAACCGCTGTTGTTGTTGGCGGTAGTCATCCAAAACGGCTTGGGTTTCCGTGTTTGGCGGATAGGTCAGAATTTGCAGTTTTTGGGGATCATTCAGGGCCGGCGGCTGACCGGGCTGGGCCGATCGCACCAACAACACCGCAATCACGCCCTGTTGCTGCTGCATGAGCGATCGAACAAAGGCGCTGAATTGGCCTTGAGACAGAGGCCCCGCGTTCAGCTCGTAGGGAACAATGCCTTGGGCCGTTTGAATGCGAGCGTTCAGGGCCGATTCCAGCCGGGCCCGCTTGGCGCTCAAGCGAGACAGGAGGTTGGAGCGGGCTTCTCCAACAAATCGATCGCGGGCGATATCATCCACCACCCAAGCTGCAACGGAGGACAACAGGGTGAAGGCAGCAGCGGCCAATGCGGGCACGATCGTCGATCGATTCATCAACAAAACTTCTGGGTCTGAAACCCCGCCCTTTGAGGGCGGCTTTGTACTACAACTGAACACATACCGAGGGACATCCGGGAATTTAAGCCTGTGGAGCAAACATAAGACCGAGAAACCTTTGGGGTGGAGGCAGTTGCTAAGAAGCAGGAATCTAAGTCGCGAGGCTTAGAGAATCCCCGTTCCTTTAGGGCGGGGAGTATGTCAATCAGAATTGCAGACTCTTGGGGGAGGTCTCAAAAGGGCTACTCAACAGCTACTCAACAACTGGTCAAGATCCGGGGGCCAAAAACGCCTCCACTGCCGATCGCATCACGGCCACCGGGGCCGGCTGACCCAACCAGCGGGACAGGGCCACCGCCCCTTGTTGCACCAACATTTCCAACCCATCAATCGTCTGCAAGCCCCGATCGCCCGCCATTTGCAAAAAGCGCGTGGGACGAGGTGTGTAAATCAAATCGTAGGCAATGCTGCTGGGGGGCAACAGGGCCAATTGGGCGATCGAAAGGGGCGAGTCGGCCGCCAAGGGATGCATTCCCACGGGAGTCGAGTTCACCAGCAAATCGGCGGCCGGCAGCACCCGATCGAGGTCTGACCACACCAGCGTTTCTAGGGCGATCGCCAGGGGGTTTGGGGGCCCAAAGTGCTGTTGCAGGGCCGCCAGTTTTTGGGGGTCGCGCCCAGCCACCACCACCCGATCGCACCCCAACAGCTTGGCTCCGGCAATCACGGCCCGAGCCGCGCCCCCCGTGCCAAACACCAGGGCCGTGGCCCCCTGCCAATGGGCACGCAACGCCTTGAGCGGGGCCACAAAGCCGTCCACGTCGGTGTTGGTTCCGGCCCAGCCCCGATCGGTTCGCCACAGGGTGTTGACGGCCCCGACCGATCGAGCCACATCGGAAATCTCTGCCAACAGGGGCATCACCGCCTGCTTATGGGGAATGGTGACGCTCAGACCCAACACCTCCACGGCCGCAAAGCCATCCATCGCCTTAGTCAAGTCTGCGGGCTTGACCGGAAAAGCCACATAAACCGCATCGGCCCCCAAACTGGCGATCGCCTGGTTATGCATCACTGGCGAGAGGGAATGACCAATGGGATCCCCAATTACGCCGAGCAATCGCGTTTTACCGGTAATGGGCGATCGATTCATATTTGAAGACACGTTTTCAAAATCTCCTGTCTCAAGGACTAATGGACTAATGATTGATGAACTAGATGGACTACTAGATCGACGAACTAGATGAACTAATAGATCGACGAACTAATGGATTATGGATTGATGAACTGAACCATTGATGAACTGAGAAGTTTGCTTGCCGGCTTAAATCCTTGCGGGCTTAAACACTTGCAAGCTTCAAGACTTCAAAGCTGCGCCCCCAAGATTTACCAACGATCGAACTGCAAAATCCAATAGTTGAGCGCCCGCAGACGGCTGACCACCTCGACCGCCAAGGTTTGCACCATCGCCGACGGATCGAACCATTGATTATCAACCGCCATCGATCGAAAGCAACTATAGGTTGGCAAAGTTTCCACCGTGATATCCCGAGCCTGGGTGAGCCGAAATCCCGTTTCTTGGGCCAGGTTTCGATAGGAATTGAGGGTGTAGCTCAAGTCAAACCCACCATAAAACCCGGTACTATCCAAAGGAGATTTGAGATTAGGCAACAGCGCTAACAAATCACTGGGCAAAAAGTCTGAAATAGCCAATTGACCACCCGGCTTCAGAACACGGCGCACCTCTTGGAAAAATCGCTGTCGATCGGGAAAGTGAAAAATACATTCCACCGCCAACACCACATCAAAAGACGCATCCGGAAAAGGCAGCTCGATCGCGTTAGCCTCCACCCATTCAATGGTGTTGTTATTTTGCGGAGTCACCCACTGTTTCGCCCGATCGAGCTGGCGCGGGTCAATGTTCACCCCCGTCAGTTGCAGGTTTGAAAATTGTTGATTCAGGCTGGCGATCGTGCCGCCAAACCCGCAGCCCACATCCAGCACCTTGGCCCCATTTTGAATCCGCGTTGTGCCATACACCTCACGGGTGAGCTGCTCGGCCGCTTCATCAAAGGCGGCGGGACTGATTTGGGCCCGATCGGGATCGGCCCAATAGCCCCAATGGACGTGGCGGCGGAAGGCCGTTTGCACAGCGGGCGATCGATCCAGCAAGCCCAACAAAGCATCGAAGTAGGGCAGATTAACCGTTGAGGTAGCCATAGATTTTCAGCGACTGACCGCGAGGTGATTACAGCGAGGGTGACAGCAATGGCAAAACTCAACATTGAAACTCAACGTTGGAGCCACAAGCGATTGAAGGCAATTGAAAGCAATTGTATGTGTCCATTCAACCTAACCCACCGGTTGATTAACGCTCTGAATTCCGGCCGACAACCTCTCCCGGGCGATCGGTTCGCGGGCCCAGTCAATCCCCTACACTAAGAGCCGAACTGTGCAGGCTTGGTGTCGAGTCTATGGACAAAGGAACGCTGGTTGAATTGCGACTCGATGACGAGCGGGTGTTGGCCACAATCGATCGCCCAGAAGGCAAAAAACTCTTCATCGCGATCGGCGAGCAGGGCAAAAACCACAAGATCCGTCCCCAGGATGTGACCTACACCGTTGGGGGTGGGTTTCAGCCCGCCGACATTGCTGCCTTTCGAGCCGCCACAGCGCCTTACTTTGACCCCGACAGTTTGGAAGTGGCTTGGGAACTGCTGTGCGAGGAAGACAACCGCGCCGTGGATGCCAAGGAACTGAGCCTCATTCTTTTTTCGGAAGCTTCGCCGGTCACTTGTTACGCTGCTCACCGGATGCTGAGCGAGGATAAGCTATTTTTTAAGCAGAAGGGCGATCGCTACGAACCTCGACCCGCTAGCCAAGTCTCAGAAATGCGCCGCCAACAGGAGCTGACCCGGCAGCGAGAACAGGAACAGCAGGCCTTTTGCGAGTGGGTTCAATCGGCCATCAGCAACCCGGGCGATCGCCCCGAAATTCCCGACGATTCCCCATTTCGTCAGCGCCTTGAATTACTGGAACGGTATGCCGTCCAAGGCGATGAAATGACCAATCGATCGGCTGCGTTAGACTTACTCGCAAAGCTCGATCGCCCGACCACCGAACGCGGTGCATTTGATCTGCTTGTGGCCCTGGGCCTGTGGAGTCCCCACGAAAATTTGCACTTGCGGCGATCGCAACTGCCCACCCGTTTTTCTGCCAAGGTGCTTGATGTGGCCCGTGCGTACCTCGAATCCCCACCCCCCGATCTGGATCGCGATCGGCTCGACCTCGTTCACCTCAAAACCTACACGATCGACGACGAAAGCACCCGAGAAATTGACGACGGCCTCAGCCTGGAATTCCTCAGCGATGGCACCGAGCGCATTTGGGTACACATTGCCGATCCCACCCGCTGGCTAGAACCCGGAAACGAGCTAGACCTCGAAGCCCGCCGCCGCGCCACCACCGTCTATTTGCCCACGGGCCCCGTGCCCATGTTTCCGCACGAGCTGGCCACCGGCCCCATGAGCCTCGTGCAAGGCCGGCAATGCTGTGCCCTCAGCTTCGGCATCGTCCTTAACGAAAATGGCTCCGTCGCGGACTACCAAATTCGCGCCAGTCACGTCAAACCCACCTACCGCCTCACCTACGACGACGTGGACGAAATGCTCGATTTGGGCATCACCGACGAGCCACAACTCACAGCCCTGGCCAAGTGGGCCAAGCGCCGCGAAAGCTGGCGGGCCAGCCAAGGGGCAATCCGCATTGAAATGCCCGAAACCTCGATCGCCGTCAAGGATGACGAAATTGAAATCCGTGTCCTGGGCGATTCCACCGCACGGGGGCTGGTGGCAGAAATGATGATTCTGGCGGGGGAAGTGGCCGCCCGCTACGGCCAAGAACATAGCCTGCCGATGCCCTTCCGCAGCCAACCCCAACCGGAACTTCCCCCCGCAGAGGAATTGATGCTGTTGCCAGCGGGCCCTGTGCGCGCCTGTGCCATCCGCCGCTGTATGCCCCGCAGCGAAATGAGCACCACGCCCGCCCGCCACTCCAGCCTCGCCCTGGATACCTACACCCAAATCACATCACCCATTCGCCGCTACACCGATCTCTTGGGTCACTTTCAAATTAAGGCGCACCTGCGAGGCGAAACCCTGCCCTTTTCGATTAACGAAATGCAGGAGTTGGTGCAAGGGGTGAGTTCCACAGCCTATGAAGCGACTTTGGTGGAGCGCCAAACCACACGCTACTGGATTTTGGAATATTTACGACGCAACCGCGGCCCTTGGCAAACACTGATGTTGCGGTGGTTGCGCGAGGATGATGGGCTGGCGGCAGTGCTGCTGGAGGATTTGGGGGTGGAGCTGGCAACGCGGTTCCATCGCGATCTGTCACCGGGCGATCGCCTCTGGTTGGAGGTGAGCCATGCGGATCCGCGCCAAGATTCCATTCAGTTTCGGGAAACGGCGGTGGATGGAGCGCTGGCCGAATCGGTTTTGTAGCTCGGGGGCTGAGCTGAGCAAGACGAGTGATCAAAACAGGTCTGGCAAGAGGAAACTGGTCAAACCAGGCGCGCAAGAAAATGGCGCACAAGAAAATGGCGCGAGAAAAATAAAAAAATTCCTCATCCAGTTGCGTGCAAATGGCTCACCATCCCCTATAATTCTGAAGGTCAAATTTCGCGCCGGTCAAATCACTGGCTCGATCGCGGAATCTGCCTCGGGATGTAGCGCAGCTTGGTAGCGCACCTCGTTCGGGTCGAGGGGGCCGCTGGTTCGAATCCAGTCATCCCGATTGTATTTCCCAATTCACTACTATCCAGGGTTCGCAACGCTGGATTCTCCTTCATTCTGCCTCCATAGAAACTACTGGTGCTTTCGGCGGCCCAACTGCCGATCGCCCTAGTTTTTCCATGGCTCGAACTGATGGTTTAAATTTTGGTGAGGGGGCCTCTAGCGTTGACTCTCCTTGGCCTTGGGTTGCCCCTGCCCGATCGCCCAATCCCCCGAGTTGGCAAGGTGGGTTCTGCCTGGCGATCGCCCCAGTGAACTCCCCAAACGGGCAGCCCCCTGGCCCGTGGAGCCACCCACCAGCACCCAGCAATTGAGTTAAATTATCCCTGTATTACTGACCCCGAGGATCACCCTGGCAACAAACCAGAGGAAATGCTCCCGGACGGCTCCTAGCCATCTTTCATCATCAACCACTCGTCCCGTTCTGCACCAGAACTGGCCATGGCCTGCATGATCAGCCCGTTGTCCTACTGATCCCAATCATTCGATCTCCCTATTTTGATTTCTTATATTGGTGACAGTAAAAAATTATTAAAAATCATTCCCGATCGCGCCCCCAGCAACCCTCAAGATCGCCATTGCTCGGCAAAACCCACTAGGATAGAGCCACTTCAAGCTCAAGATAGCAAAGCCCCTTTTTGTTTAACCCCATTCTGCGAAAATCGTGCGATATTACTTAGAAATTACTGCGCTCACAAACTCATCAGAGAGCACTGAAGTCCTATGCAAAATCCTTGATACTGCTCGTTATCAAACGCAATACCACGAAACTTTAGAATCATTTTTGGCTGCCATTCAGCAAAACCAGCAGGAAATTGATTGTCTCATTATTCAAGAGGATCCACTGCTTGAGCAAACCATTGAGCAGCTCTCTACCGCTAACATCATTCTTCCGGCAGTTATTTGGTGTTCCCGATCGCAGAATTTACCCAAAAAACCCTGGATTTATCATGCGGCTGAAGTGATTGCCTCAGAGCAAGACCTCGAAATCTTCCGCCGATCCATCGATCGCGCCATCAACAATTTCCTATACCTAACGCCAATCAGCTCCAACCTTGGTCAGACAAACGTTGCCCCCGCATCTGCCGTCCCTAGTAATGCAGTGAACCTGCTTGAGCAACAGAAACGACTGACAGACAAACTCAAAGAGCGCTTAGGATATTTAGGTGTGTATTACAAGCGCGAACCCAAACTTTTTCTCAGAAACCTGCCCGCCGAAGACAGGCACACCCTCCTACAGGAATTGAGAAGCGAATATCGCGAAATTGTCTTGGCCTATTTTGCAGAGGATGGAACCGTCAATATGCGGGTCGATCGCTTTGTAGAGCAGGCTTTCTTTGCGGATATGTCTGTTTCTCAAATTGTAGAAATTCACATGGAGTTGATGGATGCCCTTGCCACTCAACTCAAGCTGGAAGGACGCAGTGAAGAAATTCTTCTAGACTATCGGCTCACGCTCATTGATATCATTGCCCACCTGTGCGAGATGTATCGACGCTCCATCCCTCGCGAGTGATGGGCCCTAATTGATCATCTAACAATACAGCGCTTGCGAATTATGCGAATCAAATTATGCAAATTAATAGATCTGTGCATCGAACAATCATCAAACAATTTTGGGCAAAGGGCGAAAACACGGCTAGCCACTTGCAATCACTCTTGTAATTCATTTTTAAATTGCTGCTTTTAGATCACGCTCAGAAATAATTTTTACGTCATTTTTTAATCAAATTATCATTGATCTTCGTCAAGAATGAAGGCTTCATAGATTAATTGATTCAAATCAGGAAACTTAAGAATATTTTCTGATTACCATTTGACAATCGGGTTATTATATTAAATAAAATCAAGTTCCATGATCTTTGGGCTATTGTTCGTTTACAAGTTAGCCAAGAGCTGCTCCAGAAGCTCTAAGATTAATGCTTTGATTTTTCTGGTTTCTCCCTGTCAATCGTTGTCGTCGCAGTCGGCATCAAGCCATTTTCGCGTTCCTTCTCACGTTCTGAGTGCAGGTGACCCTATCCGGTTCAAGAGTCAATTTGACCAGTAAGTACAAGCTGTCAACAGAAGATTTCGGCATATTTCGACCAAACTACCATCAAGCTGCCATCAGACTGCCATTGATGAACTGAATTTTGAGGATGATGACTGGAGCGTGGTCTGCTCGATAACAGATTGGGAGTAAGTTTTCCCCAGCCCTTGGGGAGAGTCCTGTGATTGGCATGGATCTGATTCCGGTTTTAGGGACTCCGGTGACCTTGCATTCTCAACGGGTCTTGTATTTACCCAAATTCCCGTGGACAGAACTTCCTAAACTCAACTCGTTGTATTGCTTATGAGTCCCCTCAAAAAAACCTACGTTCTCAAGTTATACGTAGCAGGAAATACTCCCCATTCAGTCCGTGCCCTGAAAACCCTGAAGAATATTTTGGAAGATGAGTTTCAAGGGGTTTATGCGCTGAAGGTCATCGATGTGCTAAAAAATCCCCAACTTGCTGAGGAGGATAAGATTTTAGCCACCCCAACCCTTGCAAAAATTCTGCCCCCGCCAGTGCGGAAAATTATTGGCGATTTGTCCGATCGCGAGCGGGTGTTGATTGGCCTCGACCTGCTCTATGAAGAATTGGCGGATGATGAGGCTGAATACTAGAATCAGTAGGGTTTTGCGATGGATCGTGGGATGCTGTTTAGACTCCGAGGCGATCGGGAACGGCAAAACCAACCCCCAAATGCCCGGCGGGTGGGTTCGCTCCGGTGCATCGGTTGCATCGGTGTGCTGTGATCGCGGGCCCCACACCCCGATCGACTGCCCCATCTAGCCCCAATCAGGTTCGATCCCTGTTGCGTTTAGCATTGTGCTCGGTATCATGCTCGGCAATTGAGCCTCTCCATTTGGCAATCTGGATCTGCCCCTTGGTGATGGTTAACCCCCAGGGGCCATGCCCGATCGGGTTAGGGGCCCCAACCCTCAGACACCATTCCCATTCCCTGGCTTTCCATTCCCTGGCATTTCCTTGGCACTGATGGCTGAATGACTGGCTACTCCGATAGCGTTGATTCCTTAGGAAACAGATATAAACAGATATCACTATGACCGGTGTTCAAAAAATTCGGACGATGATTGAGGGCTTTGACGACATTAGCCATGGCGGGCTACCTGTCGGTCGAGCAACACTCGTAAGCGGAACATCTGGTACTGGGAAAACGCTAATTGCGATCCAGTTTCTTTATAACGGAATTGTTTATTTTGACGAGCCGGGCATCTTTGTCACCTTTGAGGAATCGCCCGCCGACATTATTAAGAACGCGGGCAGTTTTGGTTGGAATTTGCAACAGTTGGTAGATTCGGGAAAGCTGTTTATTTTGGATGCTTCCCCGGATCCAGAAGGGCAAGATATTGTTGGCAATTTTGACCTGTCAGCCCTGATTGAGCGCATTCAATACGCCATCCGGAAATACAAGGCTAAGCGGGTTTCGATCGACTCAATCACCGCCGTTTTTCAACAGTATGACGCGGCTTCAGTGGTGCGTCGGGAAATCTTTCGATTGGTGGCCCGCCTGAAGCAAGTGGGCGTGACCACCATCATGACCACGGAGCGGGAGCGGGAATATGGCCCCGTGGCGCGGTTTGGGGTTGAGGAATTTGTGTCGGATAACGTGGCGATCGTCCGCAACGTGCTGGAGGGGGAACGCCGTCGCCGCACGATCGAAATTCTGAAGCTGCGGGGCACAACCCACATGAAGGGAGAATATCCCTTCACCATCACCAACCAAGGAATTAGCATTTTCCCGCTGGGGGCCATGCGCCTCACTCAGCGATCGTCCAACGCGCGGGTATCGTCCGGGGTGCTCACCCTCGACTCCATGTGTGGCGGCGGCTTCTTCAAAGATTCGATTATTTTGGCCACAGGCGCAACCGGTACGGGCAAAACCCTGCTGGTTAGTAAATTCATTGAAGACGCTTGCCAAAATGGCGAACGCGCCATCCTCTTTGCCTACGAAGAATCGCGGGCCCAACTCTCTCGAAACGCCTATTCCTGGGGCATTGATTTTGAGGATTTGGAAAGCCGTGGGTTGCTCAAAATTCTCTGCGCCTATCCGGAGTCAGCGGGCTTGGAAGATCACTTGCAGATCATCAAGTCTGAAATTGCTGAGTTTAAACCCTCCCGCATCGCGATCGACTCCCTTTCAGCCCTGGCGCGGGGGGTCAGCAACAACGCTTTCCGCCAATTCGTGATTGGGGTGACGGGCTTCGCCAAGCAAGAAGAAATCACCGGTTTCTTCACGAACACCACCGACCAGTTTATGGGATCCCACGCCATCACCGATTCCCATATTTCCACCATCACCGACACCATTTTGATGTTGCAGTATGTGGAAATTCGTGGGGAAATGTGCCGGGCCATTAACGTGTTCAAAATGCGAGGCTCGGAACACGATAAGGGTATTCGCGAATACACCATCAGTCGCAACGGCCCAGAAATTCGCGACTCGTTCCGCAACTACGAAAAAATCATCAGCGGTTCCCCTTCGCGGGTCAGCGTGGACGAAAAAACGGAACTGTCGCGGATTATGCGCGGGGTTCAGGAAAAGTCCACGGACTAACCAATAGACTAATCAATTCAGGACGAGACCCACTCAGAATTAACAGAGTTCAACTCAGAGTCAACAGGATTAAGCATCAGGATTCACGGAATTAAACGGAATTAAGCAGACGAATGTAGGACAAGATCTGGCAACCTGAAACTTTTTGCCAGACTCCTGACTCCTGTAGCCTAGGGGGGAAAGAGGCTCTAGATGATTGAGCCGAATTATGGGCTGCTTTATCGCATCACTGTTTGTCACGCTGACCCAGCAAGGGCGGCGGTGGTTGCACCATCGCTGTGTTCGTTGGTGGCTGTGGGTGGGGGCGGCGATGATTGTGGCCACGATTCCCGCTTGGGCTGTGCAGGCGTTGACGTTGGATCAGGTGGATGCGATCGCCTCGCAAGTCACGGTGGTGATTGCCCAGGGGCTGCAAAAGGGAGACATTGAACAGCGCCAGGAATGGAATCCGGGGTCGGGGGTGCTGGTGGCCCGGGAAGGGCAAACCTACTACGCCCTAACGGCGCTGCATGTGGTGCGGACGCGGGGCACGGTCTATGGAGTGCGCACCAGCGATGGTGAGGTGCATTTCATTGATGACGAAAGTGATCCGAGCAATATCATTCCCCTGGGCAATGAACAGGATGAAATGGGTTCCGCGATCGCGGGGATGGATTTGGCCCTGGTGCGTTTCACCAGCAATCTGGATTATCCCGTGGCGGTGATGGGCAATTCCCGGCGGATGGGGCGGGGCGATCGGGTGGTGGTGTCTGGCTGGCCCAATCCCGAGGACGACAGCGCCCGCCGTGAACGGATTTCCAGCTCTGGGGCCTTGGTGGCCATTTCCCCCAGTCCCTTAAGCGATGGGGGCTATAGCGTGCTCTACGACAACCTGACTCGGCGGGGAATGAGCGGCGGCCCGGTGCTGAATGGGGATGGGGAGTTGGTGGGGATTCACGGCCGCGGTCGGGGTGACTCCAATGGTTGCAACCAAGGGTTGCTGGGGGTTGATGCTTCGGGGAATGATTTGGGGCGATCGCTCGGTCAAGCCTTAGAGGGAAACACCGATGCGAGCTGTGGGATGCAAACGGTACATTTTCTGAGTGCGGCGGAGGCGGCCCGCATCGTGTTGGCCTATGAGGATCCGCCCGTGGATGAGCAGTTGATTGCACGCGGCTTGGCTCAAAAGCCCAAGGCAGACACGGTGGAGGACATCTACGCGGCGTTTACCTTTGATGTGCGATCACTCCTGCGCGATCAACCTTCGGGGGGGTGCGGCAGCGTGCTGTTAGGTGATCCTTGCGATCGACCTTTCTAGGCTCAACTTCCGCGCGAAATCGTCCTGAAGGAATGGGCCTGTGATAGTTTCGATCCGAAATCCATACCCGAGTGAAAGCCCCTGGGGTTAATCAACGGTTGGTTAGGGATTGCAGCAGGGGCGATCTGCCTGTGGTGTGTAAAGGGAGTCTGGGCAGGATGACGGCAGCAGCAGCGTTAGCAGCAGAAACAGATTCAGAAGCGGAAACCAAGGCGGCGACGGCCATTCCGCAGCCCCACATGCACCCATTAGGGCATCCATCAAGGCATCAATCAGGGCATCCATCAAGGCATGAACACCCAGTGCATGAACACCCAGTGCATGAACACTTGATCGGGGCCATCAACTTTTCAGGGCGATCGCAACGGGCGGACGGGAACCGGTGGGTTACTGGATTCCTGTTCAGGGCCATGGTGGGATCGGCCTTGGGATCATCCCTATTGGGGGCTTTGGGAGTGCTGGTGGGACTGGTGGCGGGAACCAGCGGAGTTGCGGCCCAAACCCTGGAGCCGATCGAACCTGTGGGAACTGAGCTGAGCGCCCCCGAAGCCGAGATCCCCGCTCAAGCCCAGGTCACCTCCGTTTCTGCCCTCAGCGATGTGCAACCCACCGATTGGGCATTCCAGGCCCTGCAATCCCTGGTGGAGCGCTACGGCTGTTTGGCGGGCTATCCCGATGGACTGTTTCGGGGCGATCGGCCTTTGGGCCGGTTTGAGTTTGCCGCCGGTTTAGCCGCTTGCTTAGAGGCGATTCAAACCCAGCTCGATCGAGCCACCGATGCCGCAGTGCAACGGGACGACCTGGCCGCCCTGAGCCGCCTGCAAACGGAATTTCGATCGGAACTGGAGCAGCTCACGGGACGAGTCAACCGCCTGGAAGCCACCACCACCCGCCTGGAAAGTCAGCGCTTTAGCCCCACCCTGCTGATGGGGGGCGAAACGATTTTTGGTCTGTCGGCGGCCGCGGGCGACAATCCGCCCGGTGATAACGAAAATCCCGCCACCTTTGCCCACTTGACCCGCTTGCAATTTGTCACCTCCTTCACGGGGAAGGATCGGCTGCGGCTGCAACTGGCCACGGGCAACCTGGGCAACAACGGCTATGCCAGTCGCCAATCCTTGGGCACGGATATGGCCCGCCTTTCGTTCCAAACGGATTTGGACAACAACATCCAGTTAGACCTGTTGGATTATCGATTTGCGGCCTGGGGCGATCGGGTGGTTTTGACCCTGCGGCCCGTCGGCTTTGACCTCAGCAGCGTCCTCACGGCCAACTCGCCCTTTTTTGACACCGGCCGCGGGGCCATTTCTCGGTTCGCGGAAGGCAGCCCCCTGTTTAAGCTGGCGGCCCTGGATGGGGGTGTGGGGGCAGATTGGCTGCTGTGGGAGCGGGGGCGGCTGCAATTTGCCTACGGCGCAGGCAACAGCGCTCGACCGGATCAGGGCATCTTTGGGAGCGATCGCAGCGCTTGGGGGGTGCAACTGCTGACCAAACCGGCGGCCACCTTGCTCACGGGCATCGCCTACATCAACGCCTACGACGATCGGGGCTATCTCAACACCTTCACCGGCAGCCTCAACGCCGACCTGTCCGGCAAGCTCGATTCCCCGGCCCAAATCCACGGCCTCAGCGGCACATTGCAATGGCGGCTATCGGAAGCTCTCACCCTGGCGGCCTGGGGAGGCTGGGTTTGGACAAATTACATCGATCGGGAAGCCACGGCCTTGTCCAACACCTATGCGGTGTCCTTAGCCTGGTCAGATCCCTTTGGCCGCGAGGGCGATCTTTGGGCCTTTTTGGTGGGTCAGCCCCTGCGCTTGGTGAAAGGCACGGGCGATGTGGAAGACGATTCGGGCCAGGGAATGCACCTGGAAACCTTCTATCGGTTTAAGGTGGGCGATCGAATTTCCATCACCCCCGGCGTTTTCGTGGTCACCCAAGCGGAACATGAGGCCGATCGCGGGGCGATCGTGGTGGGAACTATCCGCACCACATTTCGATTCTGATCATTTAAGTCGTCTTGGCCAGGCCCGTTCAAGCATCACCTCAGAATCGGGCAACCGCCCAGCCTTGGGTTACGGGCCTGCGTATAGGTATGCAAATTAACCGGATTCCCACGGAAAAACCCTGGGTAAATTGATAGGGGACAGTTGAGATCGGCAGATTCATTCAGGTGCAATCCCGATTCAATTTCCCTAGCACAGGCCCACAGAACCACAAACAGCACCACCAGCAGTGGCAGTCCCGAGCGGAATCGGAGACATTGGAAATGCAGACTACCGTTAACAGGTTCAGTGACCGGGGCTAATCATCCAGTTCCGTCGCTTAGTCATGCATGATCAGTCGTGCGCTGTTTAGACCAAGCCCTAGGTTGTGTCACGCATGATTTGGGTCGCGCATAATTTGGGTCGCACATTACTGGGGTCATGGCCACACATTATGTGGTCACTCAATATGACCAACTATTGTGGGGTCATGCCTTTTCAAGCCATGCACTGTGGGGCCATGCATTCATTGAGTTCTGCATTAGCTATGCCATTGAGCGATCGAGTCGTGAGTAGGATTCTGGGTGGTTGATTCGTCATGCAGCACGTTCCATCAAAACCCATTTCGGCTAAGCCACGGTCTCGATCGGCGCGGGGCAGTCAGTGGGATGCATTCGTTTTCCTTGAGGTGTTCGACAACGAGGGCGGCATCCAAACCTATAACCAAAATTTGTTGACGGCCTACGCCTGTGTGGCGGAACCGAACCGCCGCGGCCGGGCCTGGATTTTGCGCGATCGCCCCATGGCTAAACCCCCGATCGGGGAAGGGCGCTTGGAATTTAACTGTTTTGGTGGGGCCAAGTCCCGGGCGATCGGGCGGTTACAAATGCTGGCCAGCCTGGCCTGGAATCTGTGGATTGCGCCACCGCGCCAAGTGTTTTGTGGCCACATCAACCTCGTTCAGGCGATCGCCTGGATTTGCCAGATTCGGCGCATCCCCTACACGGTGCTGACCCACGGCAAGGAAGTTTGGGATCCCCTCTCGCCTCCGGCTCGCCGGGCTTTGCAGCGGGCCGATGCCCTTTGGATTGTTAGTCGCTATTCCCGCGATCGCGCCAGTCAGGCCAACCAGCTCAATCCCGATCGGGTGGATCTGATGCCCTGTCCGGTGGATGGCACGGTGTTTCGACCGGGGCCCAAACCGCCGGAACTGTTGACGCAGTATGGCCTAGCCGATTGCAAAGTGCTGATGACCGTGGCGCGGCTCTGGCCGGGCGATCGCTACAAAGGGGTGGATGTGACCATTCGGGCCCTGCCACTGATTGCCCGAGCCGTGCCCAACGTGAAATATCTGGTGATTGGTCGCGGCGAAGATCGCCCGCGATTAGAAGCCCTGGCCTGTGAGATGGGCGTGGGCGATCGGGTCGTGTTTGCGGGTTTTGTGCCCACGGAGGCCCTGCCGGACTTTTACCGAGCCGCCGACCTCTACGTCATGCCCTCCCAAGAGGGATTTGGTATTGCTTATCTGGAAGCCATGGCCACGGGCGTACCGGTCATTTCCGGTGATGACGACGGTTCCGCCGACCCCTTGCAGGATGGTCGATTGGGGTGGCGGGTTCCCCACCGGGATTCGGAGGCCGTGGCCCGCGCCGCCATTGCTGCCTTGACGACCAGGGGCGATCGCCGTTGTGATGGGGCATGGCTGCGGCAAGAGGCCCTTGGCCTGTTTGGGGTGGATGCCTTTCGCGATCGCCTGCACCAGCTCTTGAACCGCAGTCCGCAACGCGGCCCTCGCAAACCCTAGGTTCAGGGAAACCTCGAATCCTCAATCTCGCAATTTTCGATCGCCCCATTCTCAATCTCGCAATCTCGCAATCTCTTGATCGCCCGATCGCCCCATTTCGATCGCCCAATTCCTAAATCTCCGAAATCTCTGAACCCTGGATTCGCCCCATTTTTCGATCTTCAAGCCCTCGACTTCCCCAATCTTTCGATTCCCCAATGTTGTGCTATGGGCGCTTTATCCCCGGAACCTCTCCCCACTGAGTCGCCAGTTTCAGAAACTCCAACTCCAGCTAGCCAAACTCCAGCCAGCCAAACCCCAAACTCAGCAACACCAGACTCACCCCCTCCAAACGCCCAAACTTCCGAGTTCCCAGGCCCAGAAACCAACGCGCGGGAACCCTTAATTTCTGCGATCATTTGCACCCACAATCGAGCGGAGTATCTGGGCGGGGCGATCGATAGTCTGCTGAGCCAAGATTGCGGTGCAGCACTCCCCTACGAAATTGTGGTGGTGGACAATGCTTCCACCGATCGCACGCGGGAAGTGGTGGAAGCACGCCTGATTCACCCCCGCTTGCGCTACGTTTACGAATCGATCACAGGCTTGTCTGTGGCCCGCAATGCCGGAGCCAAAGCCGCCCGCAGTCATTTGCTCGCCTATTTGGACGACGACGCAGAAGCCAGCCCCCAATGGTTACGGATGCTCTACGAAGCATTTGCCCAAAACGATCGCCTGGCCATTGCCGGGGGGCGCGTTACCCTGCTGTGGCCCCCGGGGCGATCGCGCCCGCGCTGGCTTTCCGATGGCATGACCGAACCCTTGGGGGCCTATGATTTGGGCGATCAACCGATCATCATTCACAATCCGGGACAAACGCCGCGCGGCTTGAATTATGCAATTCGTCGGTCTTTTCTCGATCGGGTGGGCGGTTTTGACCCCAGCCTAGGGCGCGTGGGGAAAAAACTGCTGTCGAACGAAGAACTAATGATGACCGAACGGGCGATCGAGCTGAACTGGCAAGTGGGCTACATTCCCGCCGCCCACGCCGCCCACAACGTTGCCCCAGAGCGATTGAGTCCCCGGTGGTTTTTAAATCGCGCCTGGTGGCAAGGCATCAGCGAGTGCTATCGCGAACAACTGGCCGGGCGGGCGGGTTTGCGTCAGTTTGGCTTGGCGGGCGATCGGTTCCTGCGGGGCCTCTGGAAAGCCCTCCGCCACTGGCGGGATCCTGCCATTCGTTTTGACAACCTGGTCTATGCCTATGGTCAGTTGGGCTACCTGTGGGCCATCCTTCGCACCCTCATGGGTCGTCGGGCATTATAGGCTTGGCCCCGTGATCATCGTCGATGTCCCCGTTCCCAGTTACCCCTAAAATTCGTTCGATTCGGCTTCGTTTTTCGCTAAATCCCCCTTGTTTTCGCCATCCGCTGCTGTCTCACCCCCCTTCAGAATGACCATTCATCCGCAACAAATCACCAGCAACACGGTTCCCGTTTCCGTGCTCATTCCGGCCAAAAACGAAGAGGCCAATCTGCCCGCCTGTCTCGAAAGCGTGGCTCGGGCCGACGAAATTTTTGTGGTGGATTCCCAAAGCGACGATCGCAGCGTTGAAATTTGCGAAAGCTACGGCGCAACCATCGTGCAATTTCAGTTCAATGGTCGTTGGCCCAAAAAGAAAAATTGGTCGCTGGAGAATCTGCCCTTTCGGAATGAATGGGTTTTGATTGTGGATTGTGATGAGCGAATTACCCCGGAGCTATGGGACGAAATTGCTGAGGCGATCGCCCGTCCCGGTTTCGCAGGCTACTATCTCAACCGCCGCGTCTTTTTCCTAGGGAAATGGATTCGCTATGGGGGCAAATATCCCGATTGGAATCTGCGATTGTTTAAGCATCAATCAGGCCGCTACGAAAACCTGGGAACCGAAGAAATTCGCAACACGGGAGACAACGAGGTTCATGAGCATGTTTTGATCGATCCTAGCCATGGCCAAGTGGGCTATCTCAAGGAAGACATGCTGCATATTGACTTCCGGGATATTTACCAATGGCTAGCTCGCCACAATCGCTATTCCAATTGGGAAGCCCAGGTCTATTTAAACCTATTAGAAGGGCGCGGCAAAGACGGAACCTTGAAGGGCAATCTGTTTGGAAATGCCGTGGAACGGAAGCGGGCCCTGAAGCGGCTGTGGGTGCGGTTGCCCATGAAACCCTTCATTCGATTTGTGCTGTTTTATATTATTCGGTTGGGATTTTTGGATGGTTATCCCGGTTATGTGTATGGCCGATTGCTGAGTCAGTATGAGTTTCAAATTGGGGTTAAGCTCTATGAATTGCGCAAGTCGGGCGGGCAGTTAAACCAACAGCAGCAACCCAAATCCAGTCCCCGATCGGCTTCGTCGTCAATCCATTCCTGAGGCATCGCCTATGACTGTGCCCCATAATTTTGAGCGGGCAACCCAATCCTATGCCCACCACGATCGGGTGAATCCTGTGGTGACCGATGAGCCAGCTTGGTTTGATCTCAGTCGCTATGATCAATCTTGGTTCGATCGGGGGCGGCCCGGCTGGTTTATTTTGTTGTGGTGGTTCATTCAAGGTACTTTGTTTCCCCTCTCTCCCCACCCGGCCAATGGGTTTCGCTGTTGGTTATTGCGCTGTTTTGGGGCAAAGATTGGTAAGCGCGTGGTGATTCGATCGAGCGCTCGATTTACCTATCCTTGGAAAGTAAAAATTGGTGATTGGTCTTGGGTTGGCGATCAGGTCACGTTCTACAGTCTCGATCGCATTGAAGTGGGTTCCCACTGCATCATTTCCCAAGGCAGTTATCTTTGCACCGGCAGTCATGATATTCGCGATCGCGCCTTTGGGTTGTTGGTGGAACCGGTGGTGATTGGCAATGGCACTTGGGTCGCAACGGACTGTTTTGTGGCTCCCGGCGTGAGCATTGGCGCAAACAGCATCATCGGCGCAAGAAGCACAGTACTGATGAATATTCCCGCTCGATCAATCGCTTGGGGAAATCCTTGCAAACCTCAACGATCGCGATCGCTCGATCGGGACCAGTCATCCTCCACAATTCCATCCCAATAGGCACTGATTAATTGAGATTAATCAATATCAATCGATACCCAATCACCCAGCAGATCAAGTTTGCTGATTGAACGAATCAACACCCATCGAAGCCAGCAGTAATTCTGCCCCGTAACGCACCGGATCCGTACAGGGGCGATCGGTCAAGGCCGCCACCCGATCGCACTCGGCCCTTGCTTCCGCATCCGACAGGTGAGCCGTGTTCAGGGCGATCGCTGCTACGGGCGCTGCTGCATAGGTTCCAGCCGCTCGTGCCACCGCTTCGTAAAGGGCCACCACGTCCGGTAGTGGCGGAATCGGGCAATGGGGCAAATCTCGCAAATGAACTTGACCAGCCCGATGCACCAAAATCAAATGGGTGGGCTGCGATCCCCGCAACAACGGCAAGGTGGCCGTTGATCCCGGGTGCAGCAACGATCCCTGGCCCTCGATCGCCAACAGATCCCCCTCGCCTAAGCCCCCCGCGTCTTGGGCCGCCTGCAACAGGGCCCGCTCCACCGCCCCCGCCGCAAAATCCACCCGCACCGCATCCAGGGCCACCCCCTGCCCGGCAATCATCAACCCCGCTTGACCCGTACCCACAAAATGCGCTTGTCGGCCCTGGCGGCGGGCTGCTCGGCACAGTTCCAAGGTGGTGGACATCTTCCCGATCGCCATATCTGTACCCACGGTTAAAACCCGCGCCCCCGGCAGCAACCGCGCCAACCCCGACCCGATCGTCAGGCCCGTTGGTTCCACCCGCACATCCCAAATCCATTGCCCCGGCTGTTGGCAAGCCACCCAATCGGGCGCTTGACTGAGGGGACGATGCAGGCCATTCACCAGGGAAACCCCAGCCCGCAGCGCATTCTTCAGTTCCGTTTCCCATTCCGTCGGCAAAATTCCCCCCGAAGGCGCAATCCCAATCAGCAACGTATCGACCCCTAGGGCGATCGCCTCCTGCGCACTGGCCACCACGGGAACCGGGCGATCGATCCCCGTTAAAGCAACCAGGCTGGCACCGGCCGCATCGCGATCGATCACCGCCACCACCTCCGCCGCGCTGTAGCGCAAGAAGGCGAGACCCGTTTTGCCCCGTGGGCCCCGCAGTCCCTCATGCAACAAAACCCCTACCCGTCGCCCCGCCAAGCGCGGATTCAGAAAGTCCATTGATATTTCTCAACTACGGATGCTTGGACTGGTTTACTGAACTGGTCTACTGGCTTTGTTTTTCTAAACCAGCATGTTGAATTGAGTCATTTGCTGGGTTTGAGCTACAGCAAAAGTCGATCGCTAGCGTTCAATCCAGGGCACGGTGCGCAACCATTCCCACACGCCCGTATGTCTTCGCTGGGTCACATTTTGGCTATGTTCTGCAACGGCCATTTTCAAATCCTCAGGGCTAAATTCATAACCCAGCCGACAGGCCACATCGGCAAATTCTTGGGGCGTTTTCACAGACTTGAAATATTGTCGAATCTGTTCGCTTTGGGCAGCGGCAATTAAGAAGCGATCGGCATTATCGATAGACATAACTCAGCACCGAAAAGACACCAAAATGGATGACCCTTGAGGCCTCTGGAACACACCTTTGGAAATCGCCCGAGGGAAAGACCCAAGAGAAAGACCCGAGAGAAAAACCTTAGGGACAAAACAACGTGTCGCGCGTGGCCCGGCCCGTCACTGGGTTCACCCCATCCGCCACCGCGCAAAGCTTGTCTAAGGTGTCCGATCGCAACAACACATCGGTAAAGTCCGCTCCCGTGATTTTGACACCGGGAATATTAATGCTGGCGGCGAAGGCTCCTTCTAACACCGCGTTGGTCAAATTTGCATTGACTAACCGGGCTGAATCAAGGGTGGAATTTCGTAAGTTTGCACCGCTCAAATCTGCTGATTCTAAGTTTGCGGCAAAGAAGCGAACCCCTTCAAGATTAGCGTTATGAAAGTTTGCTTCTCGCAGATTGGCTTTGGTGAAGTCATCATCGCGGAGATCCTGATTGGAAAAGTCTGCGCCCACCAACGAGAATCGGTTGTAATTTTCTGCCCAAGCGGGTTCCGCCAATCCACACCAACTAGCCAGCAAGGTTAGCCCCAAACTCAATGCCAGCAGTGGTAGCACAACCCATCGCCGCCAAGCCCGACGAATTGCAGGGGCGATCGCCCTGACTCGATCGGGATGAGCATCAAGGTTTCTAGGCTGAGTTTTGTCGGCTTGCGTCATTTGCACAGGAATTTTTAACATCACTGAAAACTCCCAAGTTCAATCTCTATGTACAAGATCCTGCCTTTCATGAATTATTCACAACGACCAAAATCAAAGGTTTCAAGCATTAATCTCGAATCAGAGATTTGAGCCATGAAATACCAACTTAGACTTGGTTTACACTGTGCAGGCAGTTTCTAGGAGATTACCAAACCTAGGGATCAGAAACCAAGCTTAAATTAATCAAAGAATTGTGACTCGATCGCCCTCAACATGCCAAGGGAAACTAAACGGTCTCAATCTCAGATCAGCGACTCATCGCCACCAATCTTTGCTTGAAGACACCCGATCGCTAGACTGCAAACGGAGGGTGATTCACGTAACAGCGATCAATAACGATCAGTAGCGATCAGTAGCGATCAACTCAGGATTAATGCAGGATCATTCACCCAGGCGAATCAATTTGATGATCATCTCGCTAGAGCAATTGACTTGAAAACAATTCACTCAGGTTCATTCGCCGAGGGTCAGCAACTCAGAGCAATTAACTCAGGGGTGCAAGCTCCGGTGGAAAATCATCATCCGTTGGGAAAGGCAGGGTTTCATCAATCATGCCCTCGGACGGTTCATCGTCCACGGGGCCAAGGGGAATAAACTCCTCTTCTTCATCTTCTTCAGTGCTTTCGCTAGCCACAAGCACAACGGTGATGTTGTCACGACCGCCGCGATCTTTGGCCGACTGCACCAGACGTTCCACCAACTGATCGAGCTGGTGGGCCGAAGGCATTTGGCAAAGATGATGCAAGATTTCGGAGTCGGATAATTCCTCCGTGAGACCGTCACTACAGAGCAGCAGTTGATCCCCCAATCGGAACTCAAGGGGATAAATTTCCACTAGCTCCAGCTCTCGCCGTCCCAGGCATTGCATCAACACATGTCGCCAGGGGTGCGATCGGGCCTGTTCTTGGCTCAGGTCGCCGCTTTCAACGGCCCGGGCCACCCAGGTGTGATCTTTGGTCAGTTGCAATAGGTGTTGCTCCCGCGATCGATAGAGGCGCGAGTCACCCACATGCACCTGCCACCACTGATCATCGCGATGCATAATCGCCACGATCGTCGTGCCCATTTCGGCCCGTTCCGGATGGCGCACTTGGTCATCCAAAATGGCATCGTTGGCTTTCTCGATCGCCACTTCCAACAGGGCCGGCGAGGAAGCCTCTGATTCCCAAGCTTGCAGGATCACTTGGCTAACCACTTCAATTGCAATGCGGCTAGCTTCCTGTCCGCCCGCATGGCCGCCCATTCCATCCGCAACGATGAATAACCGACCTTCAGGATCGACAAACAAATTATCTTGATTGACACTTCGCAGCATTCCGCGATCGGTCAATCCCGAGGCTCGAAACTTCATGGGCGAACGGGACGGGGGTAGAACAGGGGCAATCAGGATTGGCAGCCAACCGAACGCTGAGCGCGGGTGGCAGCGATCGCGGTCTATCGAGCTTGGTTTGCCATGGAGCGCGTCAGAGAATAAGGGGTGTCACCCCTCAAACCCCTAGAGCTTTAGAACATCTTCTCATAGCGATCCATCCGCCGCAGCAAGCGCAAGAGGGCGATCGCGGGGAGGAGGCCGATGCCACCGGGAATCACTGCAAACCATCCGTATCCTGTGCCCACCAAGATGGCACTACAGAGGGCAAAGCTACCAGTCAGGATTGAGTAATTGGTGGCTACTTGGGCGTTGCTCAGGCGACGCAATACGCGATCGGTTTCCGTGGCCCGCACTCGCAAGCGCAGGTCACCCCGATCGAGCTTTTCGATCGTGTCATCAATGCGACGCGGCAAACCCAAGGCCGTTGAACTCATTTGCGCTGCCTGGCGACCTAACTCGCCCAGCAAGTCTCCGGCAGCCTCCGGTTGATTTCCATTCATCAGTTGCATCGCGTAGGGTTTAGCGACCTCCATAAAATTAAACTCAGGATCTAGGCCCTTGCCTACCCCTTCCAAGGTTGAAAATGCCCGCATCACGAAGGTAAATGTCGCCGGGAACCGAAAAGGCTGGCCATAGGCGATTTCATACAGATCATCGCTGATGGCGGTCACGGACTGGGTTTCAAAGGGTTTGTCCATGAAGTTGTCCAGCATGTACTGGATCGATCGGCGGACGGGCCCCGTGTCTCCGGTCGGTTGCAGCGCCCCCAGCGCAATCAGGGAGTTCATCACCCGTTCACCATTCTTTTGGGCAATGCCAAAGAAGGTTTCCATTAACCCCGTGCGCACATTGGCATTAATCTGCCCCATCATCCCGAAGTCATAGAAAATCAGCGATCCATCTGGACTCACCGCCAAGTTGCCCGGGTGAGGATCCGCGTGGAAAAAGCCCCCTTCAAGGATTTGCTCCAGGTAGGCCCTGGCTCCCAATTCGGCCAGGGTCGATCGATCAAGGCCTGCCGCTTCCAGGGCCTCGTAGTGGCTGATTTTGATGCCGGGGACATATTCCAAAACAATCGTCCGAGGTGAGCAATAGCGCCAAAAAACCTTGGGTACACGCACCCAATCCGCATGGCGAAAGTTCCGCCGGAAGCGATCGGCATTGCGTCCTTCGTTTAGATAATCAATTTCCTCGTACAAAATCCGGCAGCATTCTTCATAGATGCCCAACCAATCCCGACCGGGGCCCCAACGGGGATGGTTTTGGAAATAGCGAGCAATGCCCTTCAGAATGGCCAAATCGATTTGGAACAGCTTTTTCAGGCCCGGGCGCTGCACCTTCACCACCACTTCTTCGCCCGATCGCAGTTGAGCCTTATGAACTTGGCCCAAACTGGCGGCCGCCAGAGGAATGGGGTCAAAGCTCTGGAAAAGTTCCTGCACCGGCTTGCCCAAGTCTTGGCGAACGATCGATTCCACTTGGTCATAGCCGAAGGCTGGTACGCGGTCTTGCAGCTTCGACAGTTCCTCCACATATTCCGCAGGGAACAGGTCAGCGCGCGTCGAAAACAGTTGACCCACTTTGATGAACGTGGGCCCCAACTGGAGCAGCGTATCGCGCACCCAAATGGCCTGTTGGCGGCGGCGGGCCTTTTGTTTGGCCTCCGTCATGCCTCCGCGATAGCTCCAGGGCTTGGTATCAATCCAAAGCCACAACAGCCAAAGGGTGACAAAAGTCCAGATATCAATAAAGCGGCGGGGGCGGGAGTACCGCTCGCGGTTCCATCGGTAAGCTTTGCTGTCGTACGTTTTCACCCTCGACTCCGTGCGGTGCGTCTCGACTCTAGCTTGGGTTGGCTTCGCTGCGGTATTGCTTAATCTCTGACCTGAGGCGGGCAATTTCGGCTCGCAGATCATCGAGTTCAGCTTGCACGTCGTCGCCGCCGGAAGCGCTGCTGCTGCTGGTGCGTCCGTTGGTGGCGGCGGCTTCGGCCTGTTGGGCCCTGGCCAGGGCCTCTTCAACCAGTTGGCGCAGGTTTTCCCGCTGTTCGGCATCGAACTTCCCAAGCTCGCTCAACCAATCGGTGGCAGTTCGCTCGATTTGTTCGTTTACCACTTCAGCGATCGCGCGACCAACAAAGAAGGCATGGACAAGCGGGTTACTCATGAAACTCGCGGGTGAAAGTACTGGGAAGGCGATCGGGGATCAGGAGGTCAAGCGTTAGTTGAGAGCTAGGGTGCGCGCATAATCGCTTTTAGGCAATGCCGGAGCGGGCTACCGCGACCGCTCTGAATTATAGCGTGGTGGTTTTGGGCTGGCAGGTTTGGCATGAGCAGTTTAGGGCTGGCTGGGGATTCGCGCCTGCGGCTTAGTCAGGGATCAAAATTAGAGATCAAGATCAGGGATCAAGATCAAGGGCGCAGAACTCGCAGCCAGGGTATGCCATGCCTCTAGGGTGTGCTGCTGCTGTCTGGGGCGGAACCACTGCCAGCGCTGCCCCCGTTGCTAGCACCGGATGCCCCGCCGCTGGCTGGGGCGCTGGAGCTGCCACCGCTGGGGCGACGCTCAACGGCGGCCGGCTCTGGCGCGGGGCGGCGCTCTGTGGTCGGTCGGCGTTCTGTGACGGGTCGCGGCTCGGGGTTGGCGGGGCGATCGGGCGCGGGGCGGGTTTCTGAGGGGGCTGAGTTAGTGGCCGGTTCGGGGGTGCTGGTTCCCGACGGTGAGCGATCGACCGTTGAACCGCGATCGCCCGAACTGGAGCGATCAGGGCGATCAGGACGATCGGTTGCTGGGTTGGCCGTGCCCGAATTGCCACCGGAGGGATCTACCAGCGGTGTGCTGTCGGTCGGTGGCGCGTTGCCATCAGGATTATCCAAGGGGCTGGGGCTGGCCAGGGGCGCGCGATCGGCGGTGGACTCCGCTGGTCGAGGGTTGTTGCGCACGGGCCGCTCGATCGGGGCAATGCGTTGGCTGCGAATCGCCGCTGAACTATCCCGGTGAGGATGGCTGCGAATTTGCTGCAGCACTAGGTCAGGAATGCTGGGATCGGCTGGATCCAACTCCTGTTCAGCGGTTTTGGAGACCGGCCAACCTTCACGCGGCGGGAAGGACTGCTCTTCTCCCGCCAACCAGTTCAGGATTGGGGGGGACTCGAACCGAATGCCGAAGAGGTTCATTTCGCCGGATCGCACAACGGCCACCGCTCCCGCGCCAAGCATGGAAGCACAGGCAGCGGTAACCAAAAACAAGGGAGCAATCCAGCGGCTTCGTTGCGGTTGGGGAGAAGAAGGGTTCAAAGCAAACCTCGGGGCATCGGAGAGGGGTGGATGCCGCTTCAACTCTTAAGAATAAGTCAAGAGTTTTTCTTTCGTAAAGATTCACAACAATTGCGGCCCTAGCCCTGGGTTGCGATCGCCCCCGAAGCCTCAGCCCACCGGACTTTGTGGCGGATAGTGGGTTTTCACCCAAGTGATCGCTTCGGTGCGATCGCCCACCAGCCGATCCAAACAGGCTCCCCGCAACTGGCCCAAAATTTCTCGAAATTGCTTACCCGGTGCATAGCCCAACTGTTGCAGATCTTTGCCATTCAAAGGGCTGGTCACTTGGCTCAGGCGGGTGAGGTATTGCCAAATTTGCCGCCGGGTCACCCGATCGCTGTGGAGACTGACCAACAACAGCAGCGGTCGGCTCCAGGATTCCAAGACCCGCACTTGGTCGCTGGGGCGATCGCATTGGGCCAATTTTGCGGGCAAGGTGGTTTCCGCGATCGCCAGTTGATCGAGTCGTTGAATGCTGGCTTCGGTGAGTTGTAGGCGGCGTGCCACCTCAGCTCGATCGCCCGGGGCCAAGCTGGCCAACAAGGTTTCCAGCAACAGTTCCCAACGATGGAGACCGGCCACCGCCCGATCATCCCCCCAAGCCAACACCCCGGCCGCCCAAACCCAGGCCACCCACCGCACCGCCTGCCGAAGCGATCGGGTCAGTTTCAGCGTAGGGTGAATGCAACGTAAGGCCTCCAGGCGATCGAGCAAATCCAGGGCCGGCAACCAAAAATCCGTCTGCAAAATATATTTCAGCTCGGCTTTCAAACGAGTTTCCAGGGCAGGTTGACGGCGCTGCCCCTCCAGCGGCGACAGTTGAGCCATGGCATAGCGGATGTAGCGCTCTGTTTGGGCTTCGATCGTGAATCCCAACTTGACCGCAAACCGCACCGCTCGATAGATCCGTGTGGGATCCTCAATGAAGCTGTTGGCATGGAGCACCCGCACCAGCCGATCGCCCAAATCCACCATGCCCCCAAAAAAGTCCAGCACCTCACCGGGATTGGGTTCCGTCAGCCGCACCGCCAACGCATTCACCGTAAAATCGCGCCGATACAAATCCTGTTGAATAGAACTGGCTTCCACTTCCGGATTCGCCGCTGGATAGGGATAAAACTCCGTGCGCGCCGTGGCAATGTCCACCCACAGGGAATCGAACAGCGGATCTCGATGCCACAACAGGGCGGCCGTTTGAAATTGCCCATGGACTTGTAAGCGCACCCCGGGATAGTCCTGGGCCAGAGCTTGGGCCAAGCCCACAGCGGCTCCGGTGTCTGGCGCGATGGCTGCTGAGTCCTCTGGAGGATGCGCCCGGGGTTGATGGCAACCATCCACCACCAAGTCCAAATCTGACAGGTGAAGCGCCTGGGCCGCGTCACTCAGGAGCAAATCGCGCACCCCGCCTCCCACCAGGTAAAGTTGCCAGCCCTTGGCCTGGGCCAAATCCGCTGCCCGATCGAGCAGTTGTCGCAAGGGCGGAGTGAGCCGAGACAGCAAGGGGCAAAAATTCCCGACCACCTCGATCGGGTCTGACAAGGCATGGGTGGGCTGTTGCTGTCGATCGCGATGGAACCGGCGCAACACATCGGTACGGGTCACAATCCCCACCAGTTGCCCCTGATCGAGCACCGGGAGCCGGCCAATGTCATAGGTCACCATCAGGGCTTCGATGGCCGCTAGGGTCGTTTCCGGGGCGATGGTTTTGAGCTGGGTGGTCATGTAGCCCTTGACGGGGGCATGGTGAAACCCGTGGTGCAGCGCAATGTCCAAATCTCGCCGGGACACAATCCCCACCAACTGCCCACCCCGATCGACCACGGACAGGCCGGAATGGCCATAGCGCAACAAAATCCGCTGGGCTTCGTCGATCGAGGTTTCCGGCAAAATCGTCCGCACGGGTGACGACATCAAATCCCGCGCGATCGGAGGATGGGGCAACTGAGCCGCAAAGGCCGCCATCAGTGATTTCAACAAGGTCGTCGCCGGTTCGATCGGCTCCGCTGGCTCTGAATCCCAATGCACCGTACCCGCCGCCGCTTGGGCATGGCCACCCCCCCAAGGAGCCAACAATGCTCCCCAGTCCGGGCCCACCAACCGTGATCGGCCCACCAGAGACAGCCGCTGGCCACGAGACCCCTCTCGGGTGCTGTAGAGCGTGCCCAACAGCAAACTATCGGCCCCGATCGTGTCCACCAACCGCGCAGCCACCGTTGACAGACCGGGCACGTATTGATCTGCCGTCAGCAACACCCAGGTTAGGCGGGCCCCGGCCACCACTTGGGTTTGTTCCGGGTGGCCATGTACCTGGTCGATCGCCTCGGCCAACAGCCGTTGCAACAGGGGCGACAAACTCGGATCCAAATAGGTGGCAATGGCGCTGACGCTCGCTCCTTGGGCCATTAACCAAGCCAGAGCAGCCGCATCCCGCGCCGTTGCAGTTTCATAGGTCAAAGATCCGGAATCCACATGGATCCCCAAGGCCATCACCGTTGCCTCAGCCGGTGTGAGGGGCCGCTGCAAGTCGCCAGCCCGTTGCAATTGCTCCACCATCAGGGTGGTGGTGGCCCCCACCGCTTCGATTTGTTGTTGGGTGGCGGGAATATCTCCCACCGCACCCAAATGATGGTCATAGAGGGCGATCGAGTTTAGCTGGGGCAAGTCCAGCCATTCCGCCAACTTCCCCAGTCGATCGCGCTGTTGGGTATCCACCACCACGAGCGATCGAATTCGCTTCGGATCCACCGATCGCCGCTCAATCAAAGGATACTCATCACGATGGAGCGCCAAAAACGCCTGCACTCCCGGATGCACGCCACCCGCCAGCACAATTTTGGCCCCCGGGTGCAGGCAGGCCCAGCCCACCGCCGCCCCCAGGGCATCAAAATCCACCGTCATGTGGCACAACACGAGATCCATTGATTGCAGCCCATCTCGAAATCGTTATTGGCCCTGATGATTGCCCCTTTGGTTATGGGCCCCTCTAGCTCAGTTTGCGTCCTAAAGTTTTCGCCCTAAAGTTTGCGCTCTAAGTGGGCAATGAGCTGATCCGCCTTCATAAACCCTTCGATTCGATCGATCGCCTGGCCATCCTTGAACAAAATCAGCGTCGGCAAGGCTGTCACCTGGTGTTGAGTTGCCAAATCCGGGTAGCGATCGGCATCAATCTTCACCACTTGCAGGTGATCATGCAGCCGCACACTCACCTCCTCCAACACAGGCGATAACAGTTGGCAAGGGCCGCACCAAGTGGCATAAAAGTCCACAAGAACGGGTTTTTCAGCTTCCTGAATCATGGCATCAAAACTCGTGAATTCTTTCGATGTCGCCATGGCTCTCCTCCTTAGGCAGGGGTAATTATTTAGAGAAAATCCCAATGATCGCAATGATTGGTGATCGCAAGTCCCAAGCAAACCCAGTCGATCGCCACTCCATTTTTGGGTCAAATTGGCCAAGATTGATCGAGTGGTTCTCAATTTCTCATTTCAATTTCTCATTTCAATTTCTCATTTAAGATGAAATCGCGAAAAAACCGAGAGAACATCGGCTTGAAATGGCTTGGAACCTGAAAATTTCAGCGCTACAATGGAACCGATTTGCCCCTGTTGATCGAGGGCTAATCAAGCTTAGACTGAGAATTAATCATTCACGCGATTCATTCGCAATCAATTAAGGCGAAAATTAAGGCGAAAGTTTGAGAGCAAAGCCGAGGGCCAGAGCATTTGACCGTCTTGCTCCAATCATGATCAGACCCATGATCAGGCAAAAGGTTTAAACCCCTTGTCCCAGCACTTGTTCCAGCACTTGTTTTGCCCCTTGTCCCACGATCTGTTAAGGGCAAAGTTCGAGATGATGATTGACGGATGGGCCTAATCAATTAGGTCTGATCAGTTGGGACTGACTCAGTGTCGCCTTGATGGTTGAATGGTTCGGTGATCCTCGTTTGATCCTGGTTTGATCCTGTGCGGAGCTTGGCACAATGACCCCCAGCGCTGAAATTATTTGTGTCGGCACTGAGCTGTTGCTTGGCGACATTCTCAATGGTAATGCTCAGTTTTTGGCCCAACAACTGGCGGCATTGGGCATTCCCCACTATTACCAAACGGTGGTTGGCGACAATCCCCAACGCCTGCAACGGGCGATCGCTACCGCTTGCCAACGATCGCGCATTTTGCTGTTTACGGGTGGCCTGGGCCCCACGCCCGATGACCTAACCACCGAAACGATCGCCCAGTTTTTCGATGTGCCCCTGGTGGAACATCCGGCCGTCATTGCCGACATTGAACAAAAATTTGCCCAGCGCGGCCGCACCATGGTTCCCAGCAATCGCAAGCAGGCCTTGCTGCCGGCCGGTGCGGCCATTTTGACCAACCGAGTGGGCACGGCTCCGGGCATGATTTGGCAACCGGTTCCGGAGTTATTGTTGATGACCTTTCCCGGTGTGCCCAGCGAAATGCGCACCATGTGGGCGGAAGTGGCCGTGCCTTACCTGCGAGATCATGGGTGGTCGCACCAAACGATCGTCTCCCAAACCCTGAAGTTTTGGGGCATTTCCGAATCGGCCTTGGCGGAACGGGTGGCAGACTATTTAGCCAGTTCGGATCCAACGGTGGCTCCCTATGCCAACCGAGGATCGGTGAAGTTGCGGGTGTCGGCCTGTGGAGCCACGGCGGCCGAAGCCCTGGCCAAAATTGAGCCGATGGTGGCGCAAATTCGCGATCGGGTGGGGCCCGATTGCTATGGCTTGGATCAGGATACGTTGCCGATCGTGGTGGGTCGATCGCTCCAAGACCGAGGCGAAACCCTGGCAGTGGCGGAGTCCTGCACCGGTGGCGGCTTGGGGCAGTTGTTGACGGCGGTGGCCGGCAGCTCCGCCTACTTCCTCGGTGGCATCATTGCCTACGACAACCGGATCAAAACAGCCCTGTTGGGGGTTTCGGCGGAAACGCTGGATCGCTTCGGAGCCGTCAGCCACGAAACAGCAAAGGAAATGGCGATCGGGGCACGAGAGCGCCTCGGCAGCACCTGGGCCATCAGTATCACCGGGGTGGCGGGGCCCGGCGGTGGCAGCGAGGCAAAGCCCGTGGGCCTGGTCTATGCGGGCATTGCCGGGCCCGGTGGGGTCACCACCCATGAAATGCGCCTCGGGATCCAGCGCGATCGGGAATGGATCCGCCACGTGAGCGCCTGCACCGCTTTGGATTTCTTGCGTCGCCGCTGGCTATGAGATTGGCCGATTTGTTGTCCGTTTGGTTCGTTTAGGTTGGGGGTTGCGAGTTGGGCCGCTGCGCGATCGACGGTTGCGAGTTGGTTGGCGAGATGGGGTGCGAGCACCGGGCGATCGACCTCGGGCTTGGCTGGTCGATCGCTTGGCCCGGCGGGCGCGTCGCTTTTGCCAAGAGCTGAGATGATCCGTTGCAATATGAGACAGGGCCCCCACCTCCAGCCCCACAAAACCCGCCACCAAAAACGGGAATTGATCAACCCACAGCCATTGACCGATCGCCCGGGTTTGGGCCAAGGTGACCGCCTCAAAGCTGGCATAGCGATCGGCCCCACCCAACAGGGAAAACCCGATCGCCGCCAATCCTAACAGCAGCAACCATCCCAGCCCCAGGGCGATCACCAAATACAGCACCCGTAAGGTCGTGCCAATCAGCGGCCCGTGAGACCAGGTGGAGCGGTGGCGAATCAGTTTTTGGTAAGGAATCCAAATGATACGCAGCGGGCCCCAACGTTGGAATGGGTGCGATCGAATATCCAGGTCTGGGCTGAGCCAATAGCCCCCCACCACACAGCCGATCGCGCTCGCAGCCGCCAACCCGAAATCCGTCGTCACCCCCAATCCCACCAAGAACCAAATCCCGGCCGTGTTGATCGTGATTCGATCGTGAACCAATCCGGCAGCCATAGGGACAGGGCGCAAATGCTGATAACGAGAGCAATATCTAAAAAAGCTGATCAACCAAAATCAGGCTGATCCACACCAGCCATCGAACCAGCCATAAAACCAGCCATAAAGCCAGTTATTGAACCGAAACTAGGCCCATCTTGAGCCACAGGAGCCAGCCCTGGCAAGCGATCGGGCAGCGGATCGCGCTTCTTTCCATTAAACGCGATTAAGACTCAGCACAGAATTACGCTGTGCTTATGAATTCAGCATCTGAAATTTGAAAATTGTAATCAAGTCAATTATTTATTAAAACTTATTCTCAATTAGGATGAAGATCAGGGTGTCAATCGCTACAGCCGCCAGCGGGTCACTCACTGGCTCTCAGGGCGGTGACTTGATTCGTTGCCCCCAAACCATGGCCCCATCACCAATTTTTGACCGTTGGCCCCACTAACCCTCACCCGCGATCGTTCCCTATCGGGATGGATCCAATCAGCAAGTTTTTGATTGTGAAGAAGTTACCGTCAAGTGCCACGCGCTGGCCAGAGCGTTTCTGGAGGCTGTTTCACCTCCGTCAAGCCCCCGCCCCTTCCACCTCGGAGCCAATCGATCGCTGGAGCCATGGGCCCACACAAGCCACCGAATGGTTGACCGTCACCCCAGCTCATCTCCCGTTTCAAAACACCCACCTCAACACCCACCTCAACACCACTCCCTTGACACCCTCTTGCTTAATCATGCCTGTCGCTGCTCGTCGAACCGATCGGCCGGGATCTGCGCCACCCCCACCCCCTGCCCCATCGCTAACACCTGTTCCCTATCGTCGTTACGGGCCCGTTGCCATTGCCTTGTTGGTGGGAGTGGGTCTGTCGGCCTGGGCGGCCAACTGGGCGGCCGATCGGGACTTGGCCCAAGCCCGCGCCCAACTGCAACAGCAAACCCAACAATTGGGCAACAATCTCCGTGATGATTTAGAACAAATTACCCGCACCACCCGCGCCGGGGCTTTGATGTTCGATCGCCGTCGCCCCGCCTCGGCCGCCGAATTTCAATCCATCAGCCAAAACCTTTTGTCCGACGTGGCCAACACGGCTGATACGGCCTGGATTCAGGCCGATCCTCAAACGGGGCCCTATGTTCAATTTCAACTGGGGCAAGGCATTCAGTCCCTTAGCGGTCGGCAATCCGGTCAGCGAGCAACCATCCCCCCAGCCCTCAACAGTTGGCTGAAGCGGGCCCAGTCCTTTCAGCGGCCCTTGACGATGATTGTGTCCAATCCGGATCCTCGGCTGCTGACGGTGCAGGGAACCGACCAGGGTTGGTTTGTGACCCAAACGGAAATTACCCGATCGCTCCACCTCACCCGTGGACAAACGGGCGTGTTGGATTTGGATATTTTCCTGTTTGATCGTCCGGTGGATTATTTGCAATCCCAGTTAGCCAATCCCAGTAGCTTCGATCGCATCCTCCCGATCGCTAGCACAGCCCCTTGGACTGTTGGGGCCCAGCAGGCCTTGCGGTGTCCTTGGAAAGGCCCTTGGGACATTTGCACCCAATCCATTAACGTGGGCGATCGGGAAATGTCCCTGCTCGTTTTGCCCCATCAAATTTTTTCGCCCTTCCTGTTTCCTAACAGCATCGCGGCCTTTCTCGTGGGCTTAAGCCTCACCGCCAGCATTGCCGCCTATCTTTTCAACAATATTCGGCGAGTGGTGGTGCAAGAATCGCTCCTTAACCAAGTGATTTACAGCAACCAACAGCTTCAGGAATCTCGCTTGGCCCTGCAAGATCGCACTGAAGATTTAGAAACGGCCCTTCAAGAACTGCAAGAAGCCCAAGCCCACCTCATCCAAAGCGAAAAACTATCCAGCTTAGGGCAATTGGTGGCCGGAATCGCCCACGAAATTAATAATCCCGTGAGCTTTGTCCATGGCAATTTGCATCACGCTTCGGAATATGCCACGGAACTTTTAGAAGCCGTGATTGCTTACCAAGAGAGGATCGATCGCCACAACCAGCAATATTCCAAAACCCCTCATTTCGTCCCGATCGCCCATCCCGAGACCCTTGATTTAGATTACATTGCCGATGATTTTCCCAAGCTGCTTACCTCCATGCGCGTGGGAACCAATCGAATTCGGGAAATTGTGAAATCCCTCAGAATCTATTCTCACGTCACCACCGAAGCCAAGGAACCGGCCAGCCTCCACGAGTCCATCGATCGGGTTTTGATGATCTTGAGCCATCGGATTCAGGAGCTAAAACCCGATCTCAATATCATTCGTCAAAATGGCTCCTTACCTGCCATTGACTGCACGATCGGGCAAATTGATCAGGTTCTAATTAATCTGTTGGTCAATGCCATTGATGCGATCGAAGAACGCTGGCAAACGGCTCCCCCGGCCCAAGAATTACCCACCCTGACGATCACGACCCAAACCCTCAATTTGTCTTGGATCAAAATTGAAATTACCGACAACGGTATTGGTATGAATGAGGTGACCCGCGCCAAATTATTTGACCCGTTCTATACCACCAAGCCCGTTGGCAAAGGCACAGGATTGGGCATGGCGATCGCCTATCAAATTATTGTGGAGCGTCACTACGGCTCGATCGACTGTCGATCGATTCCCCACCACGGCACAACCTTTGAAATTAAACTGCCGATCACCAGAGACATCGCTAGCGCCGCCACTTCTGCCTGATTGATCAGCCACTTCAATAGGGGCTGATGCCCAATGGCTCCAGGTTCAGGTGTGCCGCCGCTGCGGCCAGGGCCGCGCGATCGCGCCAATTGTCCACGTGGGGCAAATAGCCCAGCACCGGCACATGGGTCAGGCTTTCAATCAGGCCGATGGGGGCCAAAGCTTCTCGATCGGCCGCGCTCACGGCCGTCACTTCATTCAGGACAATGCCCCGCAGCGGAATTTGGAATTGACGAGCCAGGGCCACATTCGCCACCGTTTGGGCGATCGCCCCCAACTTGACCGGCACCACCAACACCAACGGCAACCGCCAAGCGGCCACCACATCCGCAAAGGTCAACTCCCAAGTGACCGGCGACCCCAAGCCTCCGGCCCCTTCAATCAAAATGAAGGAGCGATCGCTCTGGAGGGTTTGCAGAGCTTGCCAGGCCAAGGCCAGGTCGATCGTTTTGCCTTCCCGTTCCGCCGCGATCGGGGGAGCCAAGGGAGCCTGCAGCCGAATGGGATTAAAGGATTCGGGGCTTTGATTCAAATCCGCAAACAATTCCCCATAAATTTCCCGATCGCCCTCCCCGGACTGTACCGGTTTCAGCAGGCCCAAGGCCCCTTGTTTCTGACAATGCTGCTGCCAATAGGCCGCCAATGCCAGCACAAAGACCGTTTTGCCCACTTCCGTATCGCTCCCCGCGATCGCCAGTTGCTGCGGTCGTCTTTCACTCATCCCCATTCTCCTGTTGGTTTAGCGTGCTTCCATCGGCTTCAGCACTACTCAGGCCGATCGCCCTGCCGCTTCTTGCTCCAAGGGTTTGATCACGGTTGCTACCGAACCCGCACGGCAATCTCAAAGGGCATTTCCAAATCCGAGGACACTTCAATGCCGTAGTTGCCGCCCACGGGCGCTTCCAAGCTGACGGATCCTTCCAGTCCTTCCATGTCCGGAATCGGGCCATTGGGGCCAAACACCGTGGCTCGCAAACCGGAAGGAATACTAATTGAAATTTGCTGACCCGCCTGGGCTTCAAAACCAAAGGTTTGGGGAACCTGGGGCTGAGTCACACCTCGGAAGTTGCGCGAAGTGGGTTGGCGGGTTGGTTCTGGGCTGGGGCTGGGAGCTGGCTCCGGAGTCGGGGTGGGCGTTGGCGTGGGGCTTGGCTCCGGACTGGGGGAAGCGGGAGCCGCCGCTAGCCGTAAGCGCAGGCGGTAGTCTCCCCTGGGCGCACCGGGGGCCACGCGCACTTGCAGGGCATATTCACCAGCCACGGCAATCACGCCATCCCATTGGCGCAGATCCCGGCTCGATCGATCCGCCGGGTCACCATCGGGAGCCAGGAGACTAGCAATCACGTTATTGCCTGCCACGGAAATGCTGAGGGGTTGCTCAGCACCGGCCTGGAAACGATAGATCAGGGTTTCGTTTTCGCCCAGGGTGCGGGAATCTTCAAAATCCCCGGCGGGCTGAAGGTTCAACCGCTGGGTAGAGACCACAGGCGAGGCGATCGGGCTAGGGGACGGGGTGGGAGAGGGCGTGGGGGAAGGGCTAGGCAGCGGCGGACTTTCGGAAACCGTCGCGGTTGGTGTGGGGTTGCTGTTGTTGGGCGATCGACTCAGGAATTGATTCACCAGCGACCAGGAACCTACTCCCGTCCCCACCACCAACAACACGCCTAACACCGTCACCGCCCAAGGGTTATCCATCAATGATCCTCGGGGTTCCACGCTCCAATCGGGGCCGGGAGCCGGGGCCGGTGCAGGCGATCGAGGGGCGATCGGAGGCGGCGCAGCCCGACCCACCACCACCGTCGCCATGGTTGAAGGGACAGTTCCCGTGGGATTAGCGGCTGGGGCCGGCACTGCCGGAGTTGGGGGTGAAGTGGAGGGCGGCTGGGCCACGGGGCGGGCCGTCGCATCCAACGTCACCTCCTGCAACGCCTGAAGCACCAAGGAGGCAGAGGGATAGCGCTCCGTCGGTTGATAGGCCAACATCCGTCGCAGCAGATCTCCCAAGGCCGGCGTGAGGGGCACATACTGATCCCAATGCCAGGTAAGGGTGCGATCGTCTAGCAAATCCTGGGGTTCTCGCCCCGTCAGCAACACCAACACCGTGGCGGCCAAGGCATAGAGATCGCTGCTAGGGTAAGCGCGGCCGGTTTGAATTTGTTCGCTGGGGGCATAGCCGCTTTTACCAACGGTGGTGGCCTGCACGGCCGTGGCTCCCGGTTGTTGGAAGCGGGTGGCCATTTCTTTGATGGCCCCAAAGTCAATCAACACGGGCAGTCGATCATGCTCCCGCAGAATAATGTTTTCCGGCGAGATATCCCGGTGAATGATCCCCAAATTGTGCAGGTAGCTCAACACGGGGAGCAACTGTTGCAAGAGGTAGAACACTTCCCCTTCCGCAAAGAGCTGACCATGGTGCAGGCGGCTATCGAGGAGCGATCGATAGGTATTGCCCTGCACGTAGTCTTGCACCAAAAATAGGCGACCCTCCGCCTCAAAGGTGGCTTGAAACTTGGGAATTTGTGGGTGATTGATTTGGTAAAGAACCGCTGCCTCGCGCCGGAACAGTTCATTGGATTTTTCGAGGGCGTAGGCATCGCCCACGGGCGGCGTGAATTCCTTGAGGGCACAGCGCTCGCCAAATCGCCCCAAATCCTCCGCCAGGTAGGTGCGCCCAAAGCCACCCTGTCCCAACACTTCCACAAGGCGATAGCGATTTTGGAGAACAGTTCCGGGGGGCAGGGACGGTTGCATGGGACTCGGGGCGATCGAAGAACAGTTGAAATGGCAATTCAGTCAGGCAATAGTCAGGCGATGATCGAGCAAAAACTCAGGCGAAACTCAGACGAAATTCAGAAAAAAACAATTTATTCCGTGACTTGCATCGCCCCGTTGGACTGATCAATTGTTTGATCGAACCATTAAAGGAGTCGGGTGATTTTGATTGTTCAGACGCAACCGGCGCTAAAACCAATTTATAGGGCTGAATGAACCGATCAGACTTGGGGCGATTAGCGGCATTGTTGTCACCCAACCCCCATTTCCCCTGATTATCCCAGGTCTGCGATCAATCAATCGCCCGGCACAACCGCCCAAGAAACTGGGCGGCGGTTGTTGGTTGAAGATCCATTGGGTTGGATCTCCATTGGCTAGCGATGCCGTTGAGTCCCTAGCCGCTTCCTTGGGGGTAGCAAGTTGAGGCGCATCTGCCGCCAGATGCAGCCTGGGCTTGTCCCGTTGCGATCGACTCGGGAACTGGCCAGAACTCGCGGTGGCCCGCACCACCAGTTAGGGTTTTGCCCCTGTCTGGGGTTGGGCTGGGTGTTGAATTGCCCGTTTGGGCAACCCTCGGGACTCATCCTAGCCGATCGGGCTAGGGGATGGTCGATCGCCCCATTGAACTCGTTAAACTGCCCCCGTTTTCTGTCACAATTGCCGCCCGATCGTGCAAAGGTTTCTGACTGTTCCTGACCAGATTCCTGCAGCAGCAATTGCTCACGGATGTTATCTGATTCCCGTCGTCACGGAGCCTGATCAGCCGTCTGGTCAATCAGCCGTCTGGTCAAGCCTTGACGACTACCCTTGGCGATCGGCTCACAACCACCCATGTCATTGAATGCGGGAACGCAAACCCAAAGAAAATTGGAAGGAAATGCTAAGATTGCCATGAATGCGCTTCGAGGGTCTGCCGTGATTTGCTCTGCGACTTCTCCGCTGCCGACTTCGCATCGCGAAGTGACGGAAAAGAGCCGACTTCGCATCTTCTCAGGATCGGCAAATGTCGCCTTGGCCGAAGAAGTTGCTGCATACCTGGGGTTACCGTTGGGACCAATGGTTCGCAAACGGTTCGCCGACGGTGAGCTTTATGTTCAAATTCAGGAGTCAATCCGGGGTTGTGATGTTTATCTGATCCAACCGGTTTGTCGCCCTGTGAATGACCATCTAATGGAATTGTTGATCATGGTGGATGCTTGCCGCCGGGCTTCGGCGCGCCAAGTCACCGCTGTGATTCCCTACTACGGCTATGCCAGGGCCGATCGCAAGACGGCCGGCCGGGAATCGATTACGGCCAAACTGGTGGCGAACCTGGTTGTGAAATCCGGAGCCGATCGGGTGTTGGCCATGGACTTGCATTCAGCGCAAATCCAAGGCTATTTCGATATTCCGCTCGATCATGTTTTTGGTGCGCCAGTCCTGATCGACTACCTCGAAAGCAAGAACCTGTCGGATATTGTCGTGGTGTCGCCCGATGTGGGCGGGGTGGCGCGGGCCCGGGCCTTTGCTAAGCGCCTGAACGATGCGCCCCTGGCGATCATTGACAAGCGCCGCCAAATGCACAATGTGGCGGAAGTGCTGAACGTCATTGGTGATGTGAAGGGCAAAACGGCCGTTTTGGTGGATGACATCATCGACACAGGCGGCACGCTCACGGAAGGGGCCCGAATGCTGCGTCGGGAAGGGGCACGCCAGGTTTATGCCTGTGCCACCCATGCGGTGTTGTCTCCTCCGGCGATCGAGCGCTTGTCCAGTGGGTTATTTGAAGAGGTGATTGTCACCAACACGATTCCCATGATGGATCACCACCATTTTGACCAGCTCACGGTTTTGTCGGTGGCGAATGTGCTGGGCGAAACCATTTGGCGCATCCACGAAGACACGTCAGTTAGCAGCATGTTTATCAATGACTAATATCCATGATTCAAGGATGCGCTTGCGGAGCTAGCTGACTGGGGCTGAGATTCACTGATGGATGGTGGAGGGAGCGAGTTCGTTCGGAAGGTGGCTTCTGGCCATTGCTCCTACAAGGACAAAATTCCTCAACATTGTCCTAAAACTCAAGGGTGACGGACGATCGACCGAGAAACCCAACGGGGGCGTTCACGGTCGATCGTTTGTCTTCGCTGGCTTTTCGGAATTACCATTCGGAATTGCCATTGGGGGTGATCGAGCGCGATTAAGCGTAATTGGGTGGGATTTCGACGACCTGAAGACGACCTGAACCTGTTGATTAACCCATCTCAATGCAGGGGGCCATCCAAAACCTGGCTAATGCCCTATGTTGCGAATTACAGCCTTCAGGTAGATTGATTGGGATTTTCGATTTTGTATTTTCTGAAGGATGAGGATTAGCCATGGATATTTTTCCGGCGATCGATCTGTTGGGTGGACGTTGTGTCCGGCTCTTTCAAGGTGACTACGATCGCGCAGAAACCTTTGGTGATGATCCGGTGATGGTTGCCCAGCGGTGGATGACGGCGGGGGCCAGTTGGTTGCACCTGGTTGACTTGGATGGGGCCAAAACGGGAGAACCCGTGAATCTCCAGGCGATCGCGGCCATTACCCAACAACTGGGCGATCGCCCAATCCAGATTCAAGTGGGAGGCGGCATCCGAACCCGCGATCGCGCGGCCCGCCTATTTGAGCTAGGGATCACCAGAGCAATTGTGGGAACCGTAGCCGTGGAGCAGCCGGACGAAGTGGCCGCCTGGTGCGCGGAATTTCCCGGGCGGATCGTAATTGGCATTGATGCCCGCAATGGCTGGGTTGCAACCCGGGGTTGGCTGGAAACCTCCGAAGTGCGGGCGGTGGAATTGGCCCAGCGCGTTCAGGACTGGGGCGCGGCGGCCATTGTTTACACGGATATTCACCGGGATGGCACTTTGGCAGGCCCCAACAAGGAAGCCCTGCGCGAGCTGGCGGAAGGGATTTCCATTCCCGTGATTGCCTCCGGGGGCATCAGTTCCGTCACCGATTTATTGGGGCTGCTGGCCCTGGAGCCGGTGGGAGTCACGGGGGCGATTGTCGGTCGCGCCCTCTACACCGGCAACGTGGATCTCAAGGAGGCCATCCAGGCGGTGGGCCCGGGTCGAATTCAAGATCTCCCCCTGAATTTTGGTCAGGAGGCGATCGGGTAACTCAGCCGCTGAGGCAGCCCCGGAATCCAAGGCGATTGAGGGGCCCATCCGCAGCGATCGCCCAACCATTGTTGATCCTTAGCCCTAACCCTGAGCAGCAGCGGGGCGCAGAATCACTAACCCATAGGCCTGGGGATTCAAATATTGCTGGGCGGCCCGCTGCAAATCTTCTGGGGTCAGGCAACGGACAGCATCGGGATATCGCAGAGCCGCATCCACATTGCCCACCAAGGTTTGGTAGTAGCCATAGAGGTTCGATCGATTCGCGGGGGTTTCATTGCCAAACACAAACCCATTAGCCACCCGCGCCCGCACCCGATCGACCTCCGCCATGCTCACCGGTTCCGAGCCAATACGCGCCATATGATCCTGCAAGCGGGCTTCCAGCTCTGGCAAATGCTCCGGCTCACAATGGGCGGCCAAATAAAACGTTCCTTGGGCGCGGTAGGTCAAATTGGTGGCCGAAACCTTGGACACCAATCGCCGCTCTTCCCGCAAGTCCCGCACCAGGCGCGAGGTGCGGCCATGGCCCAACACCGCCGCCAACACATCCAGCGGATAGGTTTCCCGCAAGTCCTGTAGCCCCGGAACGCGCCAGAGCATGATCAGGCGGGCCTGTTGCAACGATGGGTCAATGATTTCCCGGCGTTCAACGCGATCGAACGGCAACTCTGGAATTAACGATGGCGTGGCCACCGGCAAGCCCGACCAATCCCGATCGCGCCAGGCCTCGTTGAAGCCGGTTTCCAAAATCTCGAATAACTGCTCCGGCGGCAAATTACCCACCGCCACGGCCGTCACCGACTGCGGGCGATAATGGCGATCATGGAAGTCCCGCATCTGCTGCACATCCAAGTGGGCAATCACTTCCGTGGGGCCCAACACCGGCCGGTTATAGGGCAAGGTCTCAAAGGCCAGGTTCATCACCGCTTGGAAGGTGCGACGGCGAGGATTATCTTGGCTGCGGCGAATTTCTTCGAGCACCACATGGCGCTCCCGGTCAAATTCCGCGGCCGGCAACTGGGGCCGCAATGCCACGTCAAATTGCAAAGGAGCCAGGGCCGCAAAATCCTGGGGAGCGGCGGTCAAATAAAACTGGGTGTAGTCTTGGCTGGTGGCGGCGTTGGTGACCGCTCCGCAAGCTTCAATCCGCTGCTCAAATTCCCCGAGGGCGAGCCGATCGCTCCCTTTAAACACCATGTGCTCCAAAAAGTGGGCCATGCCATTAATGGGTTCAGGTTCGATCGCTGAACCAGCATTGACCCACAAACTGAGATTGATCGCCTCAACGGGCATCTGCTCCACAATCGCGAGTGCACCACAGTCTAACCGCCGAATTAACGGCCCAGTACGGACGGTTTCGATCGGCGGCAGGGCCGGGGCAAACAAGCTTGGCGACATCATTGGCTCAGCTCGCGGAAAGGTAGGATTTAGTTAGACCGCTATTAGCCTAGACCGATTTCACCTCACTGTGCTGGCTGGTGCGGTTACTAGCGGGATCGGCGATCGGGGTTTTGGGGGTGGGCGTTGTTTTCGTGGTCTCCCGAGGGCCGCGGGCCTCAATCAGGTCAATGGCGCGGCTGACACTTTCCGGGAAAACCACCACTAACCCGCCATCCACCGCCCGATCGAGGGCCGTATTCACCGCCGTGGTTTCATCCAGGATGGTTTCAAACCGGCGAACCCGCGCCAGCCCTTCTTGACGAGCGGCAGTGATGCCCGCTTCGATTTGGCGAGCGGCGCTGCCCCGGGCCCGGCCGCGATTGTCGTCATCTTCCTTGATCAGAATTTCATCGAACATTTGGGCCGCCAGCTTGCCCAGCAATTGGAAGTCCTCATCACGGCGATCGCCCGGGCCACCGACCACACCCACCTTGGTGCCGGGCCAGTTTTGGACAAACACGCCCACCGCTTCATAGCCAGCGGGATTGTGCGCGTAGTCCACTAGGGCGTGGTAGCGACCCAAATCAAACAAATTCATTCGCCCCGGGGTCTGCTTGGCACTGGATGTGAAGGTCATCAGGGCCTGACGAATTGCTTCAATGCGCACCCCTTGGGCAAAGGCGGCCAAACTGGCGGCCAGGGCATTGGCAATTTGGAAAGCGGCCTTTCCGCCCAGGGTGAGGGGAATGTTCTCGGCTCGATCGATCCGCAGGGTCCAATCGCCTTTGAGAATCGACAGGTAGCCGTTTTCATAAACAGCGGCCAAGCCTCCCTGTCGGGCATGTTCCCGCACGATCGGGTTCTCCGGGTTCATGGAGAAATAGGTGACTTGGGCCAACACATGCTCCGCCATGGCCGCCACCAGGGGATCATCCGCATTGAGCACCGCATAGCCATCGGGGGCAGCGGCTTCCGCCACCACCGCTTTCACGCGGGCCATTTGTTCGATCGTGTCGATGTCCCCCAGCCCCAGGTGGTCAGCGGCCACATTCAACACCACGCCCACATCGCAGCGATCGAACGCCAAGCCCGATCGCAAAATGCCTCCCCGAGCCGTTTCCAGAATGGCCACTTCCACGGTCGGATCTTGCAGGATCAGATTGGCACTTTGGGGGCCGGTGTTGTCCCCGGGTTCCACCATGTATTCCCCGATGTAAGTGCCGTCGGTGGTCGTGTAGCCCACCACTTGTCCCGTTTGGCGATAGATATGGGCAATCAGGCGAGTGGTGGTGGTTTTGCCGTTGGTACCGGTCACCGACACGATCGGCACATGGGCCGGCGACCCGGGCGGAAACAACATATCCAGCACCGGTTCTGCCACGTTGCGGGGAATGCCTTCACTGGGCTGCACATGCATCCGGAAGCCCGGCGCAGCGTTCACTTCAATCACCACACCCCCGTTTTCGCGCAGGGGGCGGGAAATATCGGGCGTAACAATATCAATCCCGGCAATGTCCAAGCCAATGATTTTGACCACCCGTTGGGCTAACCAGATGTTTTCCGGGTGAATTTCATCGGTGCGATCGATCGCAATGCCGCCGGTACTCAGGTTCGCCGTGCCTCGCAGATAGCAAATTTCGCCCCGATCGAGCACAGTATCGAGAGTCAGGCTTTGCCGCTCCAGCATTTGCTCCAAGGGGCGATCGATTGTGATTTTGGTGAGCACATTATCGTGGCCACTGCCCCGGCGCGGATCGCGATTGGTTTCGTCAATCAACGCCTGAATGGTCGATCGCCCATCTCCAATCACCCGAGCCGGCACACGCTCCGCCACGGCCACCACCTGACCATTGACCACCAATACCCGGTGGTCATTCCCCTTATAAAACCGCTCCACCAAAATCGTCTGGGACTTGGAATCGGCCATGGCCATTTCGTAGGCTTCTTCCGCCGCTTCCCAAGATTCAATGTCCAGGGTGATCCCTCGGCCATGGTTGCCGTCCAAGGGCTTGATCGCGATCGGGTAGCCACCGACCTCCTCGATCGCATCCTGTAGCTCGTCTAGGTATCGAACCGTTGTCCCCCGAGGAACCGGCACGCCCGCATCGGCCAAAACCCGCTTGGTGCCGTCCTTGTCGCAGGCCAACTCCACCGCCAAAATTCCCGTCCGATCGCTCAGGGTCGCTTGCACCCGCTTTTGGCGAACCCCATACCCCAACTGAATCAGGGAGCGTGCCGCCAACTGCCGCCAAGGAATTCCCCGGCGCTCTGCCTCGCGCACCAGGGATTCCGTGCTGGGGCCCAGGGCTTCCTCTGCCCGAATTTCCTCCAGATCCTGCAAGTCTTGCTCCAGCTCGGCCCGGGGATAGCTGCCCGAGTCCACAATGCTGCGGCACAGACGCACGGCTGCTCGGGCCGCATACCGCCCGGCCCGCTCGTTTTCATACTCGATCGCCACCAAATAAACCCCTGGCTCTGAGGTTTCGCGCGTGCGCCCAAACCCCACAGGCATCTGCGTCAATTCCTGAAGTTCCAGGGCCACATGCTCCACGATGTGCCCCATCATCGTGCCTTCGCGCACCCGCTCCAGAAAACCACCCCGCTTGCCCCGCGAGCAGTGATGCTCCATTAAGCTGGGCAGGGCTTCCACCAGTCCTTCGTAGAACCCCGGAATCTCGTTGGAGGGGCGATCAGCCAAGTCCGCCAAATCCAAACGCAAAACGACAAGCTTATGGCGGCGAATGCTCCAATAATTGGGGCCGCGGAGCGTCTGGACTTTCAGGATCTTCATCGGAGGCAGTGTTGAGGAAGGTTCAAAAAGAACGGGGAGATGCGTGACCCAACCGTCATCTAACGAGTCAGCGACACCGAAGGATTAGCTTAGTCTCAGTGCTGACGATGATACTGAACTGTTCCTGAGGAACAATTTTTTCAGAATTCTTAGCTGTCAGGTTAGCCGCTTGGTTCACAAACAGCAACAGAGGCCAAGGGGAATGGACGGGGATTGATCGCCCAAAATGGCCAAGGTGTTGTCTAGTGGGAGATAGACCCGATCGGCAAAGCCTTGGGGCCGCCCTGTGATCACGCCCTTGCGAGCCATATTGGCGATCGAGCGGGTCTCCGAATGGGGATCAAAAGAAATCTGGAAGAATGGGCGGCGTGATCCGGATTCGCCGGTTCCCGAGCTGGGTCTGGATCGGCCGGGGCCGGGGCGGTTTAAGATGAAATCGCGTTGGATTGCTCGCTAGCCAACCCGCTAGGCGGCATCTGAAATTATTAGTGATGCGGGTCAGTGATGCGGGTCGTTGTGATTGTCGCGATCATAACGATGCTGTCGATCATCAACAACTAATCCCGCGTGTAATCTAATCCCGCGTGTAATCCCTCGTGATTGAGGACGCAGCAGTCCTTCATGCTCCGTTTTGCAACGCCCGATCGAACTCGAAACCCATGCAATTTTCGTCCCTGAACCGCTCCACTTGGAAACGCCTCGCGATCGCGTTGTTGCTGACGGTTGTGGTGGCGCTGCAAGCCTGCGCCGCTCCAGCCAGCGGCTTGAAGGCCTACATTGATGCCACCAAAGGCTATCGATTCCTGTACCCGATCGGGTGGGTGGCCGTCAAAGTGGCCGGCGGGCCCGATGTGGTCTTCCATGACCTGATTCAAGAAACCGAAAACGTCAGCGTTGTGATCAACCCTGTTCCCAGCGGCAAAGCCCTGCCCGATTTGGGAACTCCCAGCGAAGTGGGTTATCGCCTCTCTAAGAGCGCGATCGCCCCGCCCGGCTCCGGACGCACCGCCGAACTGGTGAATGCCGAGTCCCGAGAAGCCAACGGCAAAACCTACTACTTGCTGGAATATGCCGTGAAGCTGCCTAACCAAGAACGCCACAACCTGGCCAGCGTTGCCGTCAGCCGTGGCCAGCTCTACACCTTGAACATTTCCGCCTCCGAAGGGCGTTGGGACAAGGTGAAAGACATGTTTGAAACGGTTGTTCGATCGTTCTCTGTGGACTAGGCAACTTGGCCTCAGCCGGGGCGACAGCGACAACCAACGGGCGATCGGCCGCACTCAGGCGATCGAGATCGGTGGCGAAGTGGCGATCGAACATCAATGGCAGTCAACTGGATAGCGCTGGGTAGCGACCGATCGCTACCGCGTCAATCATTCAGACAGGGCAATGGCAAGGCTGTTGCCCTGTTTCCTTGGTAGGGTCTGGGCAATCCTGACCAAGGCCAACCGCCACCCTTTCACCCGAACTTCCGCCGCTTCCTCATCCGTGGATTCACCCCCGATTCACCCCCGTCAACCCCATTCCCTAACCTTTCGATTACTAACTGACCAAGACTATGCCTAACCCCTTGCAATTGGTGTTAGCTTCCGCCTCTCCTGCTCGCCGCAAACTCCTCCAGATGGCAGGCATTCCCCCGATCGTTTGTCCCAGTGACTTCGATGAAGATTCCGTCACCGTCTTTGATCCAGGACAACTGGTGCAAGTGCTGGCCCAGGGCAAGGCACGGGTGATTGTCAATCGGCTGCGGCAGGAGCCGGCCCTGCGGCAGGCCCTATTGGGATCCCATGAACTGGGCAGCTCGATCGTGGTTTTGGGTTGCGATTCCGTGCTGTTGGTAAATGGGGAAGTCTATGGCAAACCCGACTCACCCGCCGAGGCCATGGAGCGCTGGCAACAAATGCGGGGGAAAATTGGTGATCTGTACACGGGCCATGTGCTGATTGATTTGGCGAGCGATCGGGAGTTGATCCAGTCCGCCACCACCCGTGTTCATTTCGCAACCCCCACCGATGCCGAAATTGCGGCCTACATCGCCACGGGCGAACCCATGCAATGCGCCGGGTGTTTTGCCCTCGAAGGTCGCGGCGGCCTGTTTGTGGAGAAAATCGAAGGCTGCCACATGAATGTGATTGGCCTCAGCCTGCCCCTCTTGCGTCGCATGTTAGGGGAGTTGGGATACGACGTAACGCAACTTTGGCAAACCCCAGCCCTTTAAAGACAAACTGGAATCGCTGGCGGCTGCGTCGGCCCCTGAAATGGGGGCCGGCTTTGATCTTGGGCCCATTGTGCCAGATTCAGATCCAGTCCCGATCCAGTCCATACCCAGTCAATTTCCATCAATTCCAGCAACCCACTCCAGAATTTCAGCCTGAAATTCAGCCTCAGCGGTGGATCTTGGCATTCAGGAGCATTTTTAGCCTTTCTGTCGCTCAATCCACTGGTGACACGGGAGCTAAGGGCGGTACGATTGAAATTTAGGGGCAACAAGCATCAACTTTTCAGTTTTGATCGACATCACCGGCCGGCGATCAAAACGGAAAAATTGCGACCTATCCAAACCAACTTCGTGCAAAGTAAACAGAGCCGGATTGGTCATTTTGTTTAATGGTGCGGTAGTTTCTGCCAGCGCTGCGATCGGGATTTTCACGACTGTTTTGCAGCGCTTCAACTGGTCTGAATCCCACCAGCAAGTTGATAATTAAAATCTGGCATTTACGGAAGCGAAGCTTCGATGTTTAGGGGGATGGGGTTGCATCGCCAGCCATCGATCGCCGCCGACGAGGTTTAAGCATGTGTTCATGAATTTTTCCAATTCGGCCAGTGTGCCCAATCGCCCACCCACAGCTTCCGGCTCCAACCACGAATCGGTTCCTTCCGAGTCACAGTCTCTGATTGTGGCGCTGGTTGGAGGCAATGAGACTTCAGAACGCCTGATTTGGGAATCTCTGATTCAGGAGTCTGGCCATGTGTTGTTCGATCACTGGACGATCGACTCTTTAGCCCAATTGCGATCCCAAACGGATCCACCCCTGCGTGAGCTGGCTAAGGTGGAACTGTTGGTGCTATTGGTAATGCCGGAAACGGTGAAGCCAATGCTGGCACTAGTGGATTGGCTATATCGCCAATCGGGGCTGCCCTCTTTGGTGGTGGTGATGCGTCCCCTGCCCTCCTCGATCGCGCCATTGGTTTCAGCCCTCACCCATGGCGGCATCTGGGGCGTGGTGGGGTTGCCTTGGACTCCCGAGCAAGGGCGGGCCATGCTCGATGCGGTGAGCAGTCGATGCTTGGCCGATCGCGAAGCCCGGCGCTGTCAGGTGTCGTTGGAACAGCAATTGATCGATCGCAACCAACTGGCCGCGATCGCCCTCCATGACTCCCGCAGCGCGATCGGAGCCATTCAATCCTATGCCCAACTCATGGATCGGTTTTGGGATCATTGGCCCGCCGAACAACAGCGAGCCTACCTGAAGCGGATCGGTTGTTTAGCGGAAAAAACCCTTTCGGAATTTAACGATCTCACGGTCTTAATTGAGGCTGATTCCGGCCGATTGCGGTTTGAACCTGCCTGGTTAGATGTCTCTGCCTTGCTGAGGGAGGTGGTCGATCGTTGCCAACAAATTGCACCCGCCCTGTGTCACATCACAATCCACGATCGCCTAGATCATTCTCAAATTTGGGCCGACGCTCGCCTATTTCGGCTGATTACCAATAACCTCTTGGACAATGCCGTCAAATATTCACCAAATGGCGGCACGATCGAGGTCTTTCTATCGCAACAAAGTAACTTCCTACTCCTACAGGTTCGCGACCATGGCATCGGCATTTGTAGCACCGATCAGGAACGGATTTTTCAACAATTTACCAGAGGATCCAACGTCGCTGACATTCCCGGCACTGGATTGGGTTTAGCCATCATTGCCCAATGTGTTCAATTGCATCACGGCAAAATTGAACTCGATAGCGAATTACAGCAAGGCAGCCTATTCACCGTTTGGCTACCGATGATTGCACTAGGTTCTACCAATCATCACGCTGCTTCCGGCTTTGCGGATGGCTAACCCACGCTTACCGTTTCAACCCAAGTTCGTTGCAAATTTTGCAAGTGCCCGTTTTCAATTTTGCCAACGCTTGATGAACTCAAGTCATTAGCGCCAGTACCCAAATCCCAAAAGTTGTTGCCTTTTAACTACATATTCTCTGGTGAATTATTCAAGCTTTTATAAGCCAGAGAATTTTTCAAATTAAGTTCAAAGGCAACGACTTTAGAGGGTAGTTCGAGAAGAAGCACGATCCAGATTAAAAATCAGATCAACCATAATTGAGTGGCAATTCATTCATGCCAAATTAAAAATCAGTTCAACCATAGCTGGATAATAATTCATGAATAATCTTAATGACTGATTTGATCAAAAATCAATCGAACTTGATTGATTAGTACCGTATTTTTACTGAACTTCTATTAGCTGATCAGATCAGGCATTCAGATCAGTTGATGAAAGCTCCTTGAATACTTGAAGTTGATTGATAATCGCCTTACGATCATCAACACCAGATGAGGTGGTCGCTGCCAGAAGTGTTGAATGACAGATTCAGGTTATAAAAAAGGGGTAAGAAGATGTAATTCTTACCCCAAACAATCAAAAAGTAATACACCAATGTTACGCTCATTCTCTCAAATCGTCAAACCTATTCTCA